>JBGUBD010000003.1:0-300000 GCA_041821185.1 Phycisphaerales bacterium AB-hyl4
ACTGCGGCGCCTGAACACCCGGCGGCGGCGTCAGGTTTCGGCGATATTCCGTCGAGTCCGTAATCGCAAACCCGATGAAGATCGCCACGAACAGCAGCGACGCGATCAGCACCATGCCGTTGAACATCGAATCCCAGCGAAGGTGCATGAAGTACAACGCCACCAGCGCCGCCTTCACCACCGCGATCGCCAGCGCGATCCACACGTTCAGATCGCCCGCTTCAATATAGATTGCCAGCACCGTCACCACCGTCAGCACCAGCAGCGCGACGAAGATGCCAACCAGCAGCGACATCGGCACGACGTGGATGTGCTCATCATGCGGCTCATCCGCCGCAATGCCGGGCGCGCGAAGCTCGGTCGTGCTGCTGGCCTGCGGAACCTGGCTGTGGTCGATGTTGTCGGGGTCGCGGTTTTCCATCATTCAAGCTCGCTTCGTTGAGCCGGGGCTTGTCGTCGTCGCCCCTGGCTTTGCGTCATATATTCGTCTGCCAACTGCACGATCGATCAGTGAATCAGGTACAGCAGCGGGAACAGGAAGATCCAGATCAGGTCAACCAAGTGCCAGTACAACCCGACCAGATCGACCGGCGTGTAGTATGCCGGCCCGAAGTGGCCGAACACCGCACGCACCGCGATCCACCCGATCAGCCCCATGCCGATCAGCACGTGAATGCCGTGCAGACCCGTCATCAGGTAGTAGATCTGATAGAAAATATGCGTTCGGTCCCGGTCCAGCGGGCCCATCTGCTCGCGCGTCGGGTAGCCCGGCCGAACTGTTGGGATGTCGTCGCCTTCAATCACCTCCGGCCGAACGCCCGCCGAAGCTGCCGCCGCCGGCCGAATCATCGACACGCGATCGTCGGCAAGCCGCGGCCTTGCAAAGCCCGACGCAGCAGGGGCCGTGTCGATCGTCCCCGGCGCGGCTTCCGCTTCGGCATCCTCCACGCGCGGCGAGTCCTCCGGCACCACGCCCGCCTCCGGCTCCACCCCCGCACCAAAGTCGGCCGGCGCTTCGTCCTCCGGCTGACCGAAACCGGGGTGGTACTGGTTCCACGTCCCCACCCACTTCGCGTCTTCCCACTTCTCCGTGTACTCAATGCCTTTGATGATCATGAACCCCGTGCCGCCGAGCAACGTCAGGCACAGCAGCGTCACCAGCAACTGCTTCTGCCCCAGCTGCGCCGCCCGCACGCCCCACGCCATCGTGAACGAACTGGCCAGCAGGATCACCGTGTTCACCGTGCCCCAGAACGTGTTCAACGATTCATGGGCATACAGGAACACGTCCGGGTTGTTCGCCCGGTACACGGCGTAGGCACAGAACAGCCCGCCGAACATCAGAATCTCAGTCGCCAGAAACACCCACATCCCGAGCTTCCCCGACTCGAACTGCTGTCGAGGGTTGTCGAAATGGTGCGCCAAATGCGGCGGGTGGTCGTGGTGGTCGTGGTTTGCGGTATCACTCATCGGCGGTCAGTCCGGTTATTGATGCTGCCATTGGCCTCTTCAATCATCTTCATCCCAATACGCTCCCCCATAAAGCCCACGGATGTAGCAACGCGAATCCGTGTGCCCCCCAGCCTTACTCTCATCATCCAGTCGTCGTCGGCGTATGCGGCGCGTCCGACGCAGGCGCGGGCTTCTCTTCCTTCAGATCGAGCACGTACGTGTCCAGATCCTTGTCGTAATGCCAGTCGTCAAAGTGGTACGGGTCCGACCCGCGCGGCGTCACCGCAAAGTTCTCATGCGGCGGCGGCGAAACGGTATGCCACTCCAACGAATTATGACCCCACGGGTTCGCCGGCGCTGCCTTGCCCTTCACCAGCGAGTGAATCCACGTGCCCAGTACCCAGAACAAACCGAGGCCCAGCAGGTACGCACCCAGCGTCGACACGAAATGGTGCGTCCAGAACATGTCCGGATACGTCGCATAACGACGCGGCATCCCCTGGCTGCCCGCGACGAACTGAATGTAGAACGTCGCGATAAAGCCGATGAACACCACCACCGCACCCAGTCGGCCGGCCCACTCGCAATACATCTTGCCGAAAATCTTCGGCCACCAGAAGTACATCCCCGCAAGGAACGCGAACATCATCGAGCCCACCATCACGAAGTGAAAGTGCGCCACAACAAAATACGTGTCGTGCAGGTGAACGTCCGTCCCCAGCGAGCCGAGGAACAACCCCGTCAGCCCGCCGATCAGGAACATGCCCAGGAAGCCGATCGCGTAGAGCATCGGCGTGTCCAGCCGAATCGCCCCCTTGTACATCGTCGTCACCCAGTTGAACACCTTGATCGCCGACGGCACCGCCACCGAGAACGTCAGCAGCGAGAAGATCGCGTTCGCCACCGGCGACTGGCCCGACACGAACATGTGGTGGCCCCACACGATGAAGCCCAGCAACGCGATCGCCACCGAGCTGAACGCGATGAACTTGTAGCCGAAAATATGCTTTCGGCTGAACGCCGCGATCACTTCGCTGATGATGCCGAACGCCGGCAGAATCATGATGTACACCGCCGGGTGGCTGTAGAACCAGAAAAAGTGCTGGTACAACACCGGGTCGCCGCCCAGCGCCGGATCAAAAATGCCCACCTGCAACAGACGCTCGGCAATCAGCAACAGCAGCGTGATCGCCAGCACCGGCGTCGCGAGAATCTGAATGATGCTCGTCGCATACAACGCCCACAAAAACAGCGGCAAGCGGAACCATGTCAGCCCCGGCGCTCGCAGCATGTGGATCGACGCGATGAAGTTCACACCCGTCAGGATCGAGCTGAAGCCCAGGATGAACGCGCCCATCACCGCGGCGGTCACGGCCGTGTTCGTGTCCGTCGAGTAGGGGGTGTAGAACGTCCAGCCCGTATCCAGGCCGAACCCCCAACTGTCCGGGATCAACCCCGCGCTCGACAGCACACCCGACAACAGCACCCACACGAAGAACACCAGCCCCGCCATGTAGAAGTACCAGCTGAGCAGGTTCAACCGCGGGAACGCCACGTCTTTGGCTCCCAGCATCAACGGCAGCACAAAGTTACCAAGGATCGCAGGCACCGCCGGGATGATGAACAAAAACACCATCACCGCACCATGCAGCGTGAACATGTGGTTGTAGAAGTCGAACGTCTCGTCCTCGTTCAGGCCCAGCACCGGCCCGAGCGTCAGGCCCGGCGAGATCAGCTCCGTCCGCAACAGCAGCGCGAAAATGCCGCCCAGCAGAAACGCCGTGAGCACGACAATCATGTACATGATGCCGATACGCTTATGGTCCAGCGTCAGCAGCCACGACTTGATGCCCTTGCCGTGATTGAGATAGTGGTCGCCGGGCTGGCGCTTCACCTCGCGGCCGTAGACATCCGTCGGCACGTTGTTGGGAATCGATGACATCGTTCAATCCAAAGGGGCTTTATTAGGGTGCAGGTTTCGGCAGCAGGCCACTGTTTACTCAGTTCACATTCGACCAAGCCGAGCCCTGAGGAGCAACGCGACGAAGGGCCATATCGCCCCGGTCACGCTGCCGTTTCCACCATTTCTTCTTCGCTGTCTGCTTCGACTTCGTTGCTGTCTTCGTCGTCCGCCTCAACGTCGGCGTCTTGATCATCAGCGTCGTCTTCGACGTCGCCATTGGCTTCTTCTACCGGCTCATCCACAGCCGGCTCGTCGTTGGCTTCTTCGTCCGGCTCCTGGCCGGGCAGGTACTCCATCAACTCACCGTCGTAATGCGTGCTGATCGACTTGAGATACTCCGTGATCGCGAGGATCTCGTTGTCGCTCAGCCGACCCGCGAACGACGGCATCTCGTTGCGATAGCCCTGCGTGATCCGCCTGCCGGGGTACAGGATCGACTCGCGAATGTATTCCGCATCCGCCGCCGGCGTGCTGCCGTCCGTCTGCGGCCGACCGTCCGGCATCCCGTAAAAATCATACAACGCCGGCCCCGTCGCCACCGTCGCATCCTCATCAAACGCGTGACACTGCACGCAGCCATGAATCTGCGTCAGCCGCTGACCAATCTCCGCCGGCGTACCGGTCGGCTCGGCCAACTGAGCGATCGCCGAACGGAACTGATCCATCGGCAGCACCACCACGTCCGCCTCCATCACAGAGTGCCGACGCCCGCAATACTCCGCACAGTACAGCGGATGCACAATGCCGTTGAACTCGCCTTCCAACTCGTCCAGCACCGGCTGCACTCGGCGGTCGCCCGGATCGTAGTTCGCCTGGAACCACATCTGGTTATACCGCCCCGGCACCGCGTCCATCTTCACGCGAAACGCCGGAATGAACACGCTGTGAATCACATCCTCACTCGTCAGCGTCAACTTCACCGGCCGATCGGCGGGCACGTAAAGCGTGTTCGTGATCGCACCATTGGGATAGATAAACGTCCAGCTCCAGCGATTCGAATTCACCGTGATGTCATACGTATCGCGTGGCGGGGTCGCCTTGTCCATAAACCCCTGGAAGCCGAACCAGAAAATCGCCAGCACCAGGATCAGCGGGATGATCGTCCACGTCATCTCCAACGCCGTGTGATGCGTATGCGTGTGCTCGCCTTCCAGCCGTTTGTCGGTTCGCCGATACTTCACCGCGAAGTAGATCGCCGCGAGCGAAATGCCCACGGTAAAAAACGCGCTGATGTAGTAAATGAAATACCACGTCCAGTCATACTCGGCCGCGAAGGTCGAGTCCTGCGCCGGCAGGTAAAACGAAGGGTCTTGTGATTGAGCCAGGATGGCGAGCATCATCTAGTCCAGGGTGTCAGGGATCAGGTCTAAAGCGTCAGCGTTCAGCGGCTGCCCCAAAGGGGCGCTCCACACCAGCTCACGATCCAACCTGCTCCGGGGTATCCGGGGGGCCCGGGGGTCCATGTTTATCCGTGTTCGTCGTTGTCTGTCGGTTTATCAAACTGTGCTTGGCGCTGCATGCCGCGCACCGTCATCACGCCAATCGCGATCAGCAGCACGACCACCGTCATCGCGCCCGCCAGCCGCATCAGGTTCATCGCCACCAGCGTGTACTCGCCGCGCGATTCGTCAAACGCGAAGCAGTACAGCAACACGCGGTCCATCGTCGAGCCAACCTTGCCCTCCGAGCTTTCCACCAGCGAAAGCCGAAGCGTCGTCGTCGGATACGAAACGCCGTACAGGTATCGCGACACCCGGCCGTCCGGCGTTAGCAACATGATCGCAGCCGGGTGCACATACTGCTGCGCCCGCTCCGACCAGCGATACGGAAAGCCCACCGCCTCGGCGATCGCACGCACGTCCGCGTCTTCGCCCGTGAGGAAATGCCAGCCCGCCGCCGCCTGCTCATCATTGAGCATGCGCATCGCCTGCTTCTTCGCCTCGGCCGCCATCGCCGAACTCTCGGTCGGATCAAAACTGATCGTCACGACCTCGTAGTCCTGCCCCGGCACCCAGCCGTCGCGATTTTCCAACTCACGCAGCGACGTGCCCAGCCCGCGAATCATCTGACCGCAAAGCATCGGGCAGCCGTAGTACGCCAGGTTCAGAATCACCGGCCGATCGGCGTCAAAATAGTCGCCCAGCCGAACCGTCTGCCCGGTCTCATCCACCAGCGTCGCGTCCAGCGGCACGCGGTCGCCCAGCTTCTCCACCAGGTCCAGATCGCGCGTCTCCGCCTCGGCCGTCCCACGACCGCCGCCTTCCAGGTCCAGCTTCGGCGGCGCCGGCACCATCTGTGCCCACGCCCCCGATCCCACAGCAAACACCACAACCACCGCCGTAAGCCACACCAGCAGCCCGCCGAAGCGATCGTCAGATTGTCGTGTCCTGCATTTAATCATGGCAAATACTCAACCCGGGCAAGCCCCCATCCATTCCCACATCGCCCCCGCTCCAAAGCTCCGACCACTCCCCTCGAAGGCCGGATTCAATCCGCGGGTCTCCCTCCCCCAGTCCAGCACCCACACCCGCACAACAGGTGTAGTCTCACATCTTAGCCCCGGAACCTGCCCCCGTCCCCGCGCTGGCCATGCCTACTGCCCATGCCGCTGGAGATACATCTCGATCCCCTGATCGATCGGCACCGCGGCGCGTTGCTGTTCGTCGTCAACCCACCGATACGTTTCCATCCGGTTGCGCTGCCGCGTGTTCAGCTCAACAAGCTCGCGGTCGTGCACTTCGTAAACCTTGCGTTCGCGTTCCTGCATCGCTTCAAAGTGAAACCATGCCTGAATGCCGACAACGATCACGATCAGCAGAATCGAAGAGATCACGCCGATCGTAAGGATCAGCGGCACGTTCACATCCTGCATGCGACTTTCGTTATTGCCGTTACCTGCCATCGTTCGATGACCTTCCGTTTCTTCTGTCCGACGCTCACGGCTTCAACCGCGATGCGAACTTTGCCTGAAGCTTGCCTATGCGAACTTAAATATTGTGAAACGCCACCGACTCGCCCAATCGCGGGTCGCCCGAAGGCACGAGGCTATGCCCCGCCGCCGTCCGCACCGCACCGGCCAGCGTGATGCCCACGATACCCACGAGGCAAAGCAGTTCCACCACCGGCACGGGAATCGTGCGATGTTCAAACATCGGCATGATCACCCAGTACAGGTCCAGCCAGCAGAACACCAGAAGCCAGACGCACCAGAACGCCAGCACCGCCCGGTTCCGCTTCGCGTGTCGCGAAAGCAGCCCGGCGAACGGAATCAGCAGGTGGCCGAACAACAACGCCAGCACAATCACTGTCCACGCGTTGCCTCGGCCGACGACGGTCGACGCGCCGCGCATCTCAAACCAGTACGCCGTGTCCGGCAGCGACGCGTACCACAGCAGCATGTACTGGCTGAACGCGATGTAGCCCCAGAAAAACACAAACGCAAAAAGCAGCTTGCCCAGGTCGTGAAAATGCTCCGTCGTCACATGCGTCAGCCAGCCCCACTTCTGCAAACCGATCAGCGTGAGGATCATCACCGACAGCGCCGCGAGCATCCCGCCTGAGAAGTAGTACACGCCGAACACGGTCGAGTACCACAACGGGTCCAGCGACATGATCAGGTCAAACGAGAGGAACGTGATCACCACGCCGTAGATCACGATCGCCGGCGCTGCGAAGATTTCCATCTTTCGCGTCAGCGCCGCGTCCGCCGTCACATCCTGCTTGACCGACGTCCGCCAGTACCAGATCGCGATCCCCGACAGGACCACCATGTAGAAGATCCACCGCAGGCCGAAGAACGGAATGTTCAGCCACGCCCGCTTGCCCATGACATAGTGCATGCCCGGCACGACTTCGCCATCGACAGCCGCCTGATCGTACGGGTTCAACTCCATCCGCCGTGTCGACGCGGGCAACTCCACGCCTTGCTGAGCAGCGGAGATCTCCATCGCCACCGCTTCTGCCTCCGCCGCCGCCTCGGCATGCGCCGCCTGGGCCGACTCCATGTCCCAATGCGCCCACGGATAAAGCTGACCATCGCCGAGCAACGCGAACAGCAGAATCGGCGCCGACAGCACCGCCACCACCGGCATGTTCGCCGCGATCGCCTCCGCAGGCCGACGCACAAGCACCGACCACCCCGCACGGAACAGGTGCGTGATCAGCACGAAAAACAGGCAACCCAGCGTAATCGCCAGCACGAACGAATAGCTCACCAGGTACGCGAACGCGAACCGTCGGCCGCCGTCGGGCAGGAAAAACGCCACCAGCACCGCCAGCAGCAGCCCGCCCAGCCCGAGCAGGAAACCGAGGCTATACACCGGCCACGCGCGGTCACCCAGCGGCCGTGTCTCGCTCTCGGAAAGTTGTATCGGTCCGTTATGTGCCACCGTCTACTCCGTTCGTTTCCAGTTTCCAGTTTCGAGTTTCGAGTTAAGCCTCGGAACCCATCAACTGGAAACTCAGAACTAGAAACTCGAAACTCATTCCCCCGCCCGCAGCCGTTCGAGCTGCTCCGGCGTCAATTCATCCGCGGGCACGTCCTGGCTGAGCTGCAACGCACGTACGTACGCCACAATCGCCCACCGGTCCGCCACGTCAATCTGCTGCGCGTAACCCGGCATGTTGCGTATGCCATGCGTGATCACGCTGAACAACTCGCCATCCGGAAACAGCTCCGGCCCGAACTGAAGGCCACCCGTATTCTCATCGCGAGCATGCAGGTCCGACGCCGGGGCCCAGCTCGTCCCCGCCGACTGCGCAGGCCCCGCCGCCATCAGCCGCTGCGCCCGCTCGTTGATCGGCCCGTCGCCCGCGCCGTCCATGCCGTGACACGGATAGCAGTAAATGTCATACCGTTCACGCCCGCGCTGCATCAGCCCGGCGTTCACTTCAATCTCCGGCGGAAGCCCTTCGAAAAACTCCGGCTCCCATTCGCCATCACCATTTTGCACGAGCTGATAGCCGCGGTAGTAGTGATCGCTTTCGCGAAGCTCGTCCGGGTCCGGCCGACCGATCGTTCGGCCGTAGCCCACCGTGCCCGGCACGGGCGGACGCATCGCACGGTTATCTTCAAACAGCGGGTTCACCGACTGCGCCCGATAGCTCGGCTGATCGCCCATTCCCTGAAACAACTCAATCGGCCGACGCTCGGACAACGTCACCCGCGACAGCGCAATCAACGACAGCGGAATCCACGACGCCACCACGCTGATCAACAGCAACGCGATCAGCCAGAACGGCGGCCGCGGCAGGTGAAAGCTCTTGTCGATCACCGACGGCAGGCGAGCCTGCTTGCCGTTCGATGCGTCGTTGGGGTTGTTCACGTCTCGTGCCATAGCTGTTCACTGGGGTTCGGGGTTCGCGGTGCGGGGTTCGGGAAACAGTGCCCTGTCCCCTCGGGTCGGAACCCTTGCAATCAGAACGTCACCGCTTCCACCGCGGCGGCGCCTTGCTTTTCGAGGAACTCGGCCGTGCCCTGACGGTCGTAATGCTTGTCCGTCGTCAGCACGGTGATGAAAAAACGGTCGTCCGTCGCGCGGCGGAACCGCTCGTTTTGCAACAACGGCTGACTCAGCAGCGGCAGCTTGTTCAACACCAGCATGCCGAACACCGCGCCGAACGCCGACAGCAGAATCGTCAACTCAAACACAATCGGAATCCACGCAGGCATCGAGTTCAACGGCTTGCCCGACACCAGGAACGGGTAGTCAATCGACTGCGTCCAGATCGTCAGCACAAGGCCCGCCGCCATCCCCGTCAGACCGCCGCCGAGCACGATCCAAGGCAGAATCGTCGGCGTGATGTTCAGATCGTGGTCCAGTCCGTGAATCGGAAACGGACTGTGCACGTCGAACAACCGATAGCCTTCGCCCTTCAGTGCATGAGCGGCAGACTTCACACCGTCGACATCTTCGAACTCCGCGAGCAGGGCGTAAACCTCCTCCTGCTCCAGTTCGCCAGTCTCAGGCGTTTCGAGGGTATGGATATTGGCTTGCGTCATCTTTGTCACTCGTCCTCGCGGCCGGTCGCTTCATCACCGAGCGTCGCACGATAGTCGGCATGACCGTTGGCGTGGGCCTGCGGCATCACCGTCTTCACTTCCGCCATCGCCACCATCGGCAGGAACTTGCAGAACAGCAGGAACAGCGTGAAGAACAGACCGAAGCTGCCCAGCAGCATGCCCATGTCAACCCACGTCGGCCAGTACATCGCCCAGCTCGACGGCAGGAAGTCGCGGTGCAGGCTGGTCACGATGATCACGAACCGCTCGAACCACATGCCCACGTTCACGCACATCGCCGCGAACAGCAGCGTCCACGGATTCAAACGACACCACTTGAACCACAGAATCTGCGGACCCACGATATTGCAGAAAATCATCGTCCAGAACGCCCACGCATAAGGCCCGAACGGACGATTCAAAAACGCGTACTGCTCAAAATGATGCCCCGAATACCAGGCGACAAAGAACTCCACAGCGTACGCGTACGCGACGATCATCCCCGTGCCGAGCATGACCTTGGCCATGTTCTCCATATGCCTGGCCGTGATGAAATCCTCAAGCCCGAACAGGTGACGCGCCGGCAACGCGAGCGTGATCACCATCGCAAACCCGCCGAAGATCGCACCCGCGACAAAGTAAGGCGGGAAGATCGTCGTATGCCAACCCGGAAGCTGCGACACCGCGAAGTCGAACGACACGACCGAGTGCACCGAAAGCACCAGCGGCGTCGCCAGCGCTGCCAGCAGCAGGTACGCCTTCTCATAACGATGCCACTGCCGCATCGACCCGGTCCACCCCAGGCTCGCAGCGCCGTACGCCATCTGCGCGATGCGGTTTTTCGCACGGTCGCGAAGCGTCGCAAGGTCGGGAATCATGCCCACGTACCAGAACAGCGCCGACACGGTTGCGTAAGTGCTCACCGCGAACACGTCCCACAGCAGCGGGCTGCGGAACTGCGGCCACATGTCCATCTGGTTCGGAATCGGGAACAGCCAGTACGCAAGCCACGGCCGACCGATATGCACCGCCGGGAACAGGCCCGCACACGTGACCGCGAAGATCGTCATCGCCTCGGCGAAACGGTTGATGCTCGTTCGCCAGTTCTGCCGGAACAGGAACAAAATGGCGGAGATCAGCGTGCCCGCGTGGCCGATGCCCACCCAGAACACGAAGTTGATGATGTCGAACGCCCAGCCGACCGGCTGGTTATTGCCCCACACCCCAACGCCCGTGGTCACCAGGTAAAGCAGGCAGCCTTTCAGCAGGCCCACCAGACTCAGTGAGATCAGCAGGGCGATCCACCACCAGAACTGCGGACGGGTTTCAGCAATACGGCTGACCTTCTCGGTCACCGTGCTGAAATCGTTCGCGCCCACAACCAGCGCGGCCCGCTCGCGCGGGTCATCACCGGTGTTCTGGGCCGGCACGTCAATCAGGCTGTCGCTGCGAATCGTCGCCATGGTCAGTTTCGAGTTTCAGGTTTCGAGTTTCGAGTTTTACGCTTCGGGTGACGAGTCGAGTCCGGGTCGCCTGGGCAACTCGAAACTCGAAACTCGCGACTCGAAACTACGCCTCAGTCGGGTTTCTCAATTTCGCCAGGTACCGTGTGCGTGGCCGGGTGTTCAGTTCCGGGTTCAGCACGCCATAGGAGCGCGGTTTGTCCTGCTCGCGGGTGACGGCGCTGTCTTCCTTGTTCAGGTCGCCGAACACGATCGCCCGCGTCGGGCACGACTGCTGACAAGCCGTCTGCACTTCGCCTTCCTGCACCAGCGGCTCGTCCCGTTGGCCCTTGGACCATTGGTTCTTCGCGTCGATCTTCGCCCGCGAAAGCCGCTGCATGCAGTACGTGCACTTCTCCATCACGCCACGCATGCGGACCGTCACGTCCGGGTTGAACTGCATCGCACGAATGCGGTCGTAGTCCGTGCCCGAGCGGTCCTGCCGCTGCTGATCGTCCGGAATGCCAAGCCACGGCTTGGGGAATCGCGTGTTGCGAACGTCCTGCGCGTGATAGTCGAGATAGTTGAACCGACGAACCTTGTACGGGCAGTTGTTCGCACAATATCGCGTGCCCACGCAGCGGTTGTAGACCTGGAGGTTCAACCCTTCCGTGTCGTGAATCGCCGCGTTGACCGGGCAGACCTGCTCGCAAGGCGCGTTCTCGCAGTGCACGCACATCATCGGCTGATGCACCACGGCGGTTCGGCTCTGCTCGTTTTTCGGATCGCCCTTGAAGTAGCGGTCGATGCGAATCCAGTGCATCTCCCGGCTCATGAGCACCTGGTCTTTGCCCACCACCGGTACGTTGTTTTCCGCCTGGCAAGCCACGACGCACGCGTTGCAGCCGATGCACGAGTTCATGTCGATCGACATGCCCCACGCATGCGGGTTGTTGAACGCCACCGGCCCGCCTTCACGCTTCGGCGGCGTGCCGTAAGGCGGCTGGTAAAGCTGCAACGGAAGATCGCCGTTCCTGCCGCGACGCATCGCCTGCGGGTTCTCGGCGTAATCCGACAGCGGCACATCCTTGATCAGATAGCCGCCTTCGCCCGCCTGCTCGCCGATGCGCTTGTTCACGGCCCACTGGCCGGTGTTGTCGATCAAATGATGGTTTTGCGTCGTCGCGAGGCGATATCGACCTCGGCCGCGCTCCACCTCCACCGCCGCGACGTGCATCGCGTTGCTCGTGCGAAGGGCGTAGGTGTTGTGGCCAACCTCATTGCCGACGTGGCCCGACGCCGTACGGCCATAACCCAGGTGCACCACGATCGCGCCGCGGGCCTGCCCCGGCATGATGAACACGGGCAGTTCCATCGACTCGCCCGCGACCGTGAGTTGGATCACATCTTCCTGCCGCCAACCGTTCGCTTCCGCGTCCGCGACCGACACCAGCGCTGCGTTGTCCCACGTCAGCTTCGTCAGCGGGCCGGGCAGTTCCTGCAACCAGCCGTTGTTCGCCCATCGGCCGTCGTACACGTTCGGGTCGAGGCGGAAGGCGATTTCATATTCACCCTCGGCCGCATCCGGCGTCGCGTCGTCGGCCACGACGTTCACGTTCGGCGTGTCGATCTCACCATACGCCGACCCTTCGATCACGCCTTCGTGCAGCAGTCGTCGCCAGGCCCGCTCGAAGTCATCGCCCGCGTCGGCAAGGTACAGTTCGCCCGCCACGCGCCGCACGATGTCGTAGCCGGACGTCTCATCATCACCCAGCACAGTCGCGAGCACTTCAATCGCCGACCGCCCGCCGAACAGCGGCAGAATCAACGGCTGCTGCACGCTGATCGTGCCGTCCCACGCTCGGCCGTCGCCCCACGCCTCAAGGTAATGCGACGCAGGCAAATGCCATTCACACACCTGCGACGTTTCGTCGTGATAGTCGCCCAGCCGAATCGTCGTTTCGACCTGCCGCATCGCGTCGGCAAACGCAAGGTCAGCCGGCGCGTCGTACGCCGGGTTGCCGCCGAGCACGATCAGCGTGTCGATCTCGCCGCCGTTCATCCGCTCGGTGAGTTCAGTGATCTGATCAAGCTGCGTACGCTCACGACCGCCCGGCTCTTCGACGAGCGTAATCGTCTGGCCGAGGTTGTTCAGTTGTTCGTTGATCGCCCACGCCAGCGCATGCGTCTCGGCAGGCTGATCCGGGCCGACGATGACCAGGCTTTCGCCCGCATGGTCCTGCAAGTCGGCCGCGAGCTTATTAATGAAGTCGCTCGAACCGTTAAGCTCGACATCACCCGCACCACTCACGCCAAGCCGGGCCGCAAGCCCGCGCACCAGCGACGGAATGTTGCTCGCCCGCGTCGCCAGCCGTTCGTCCGCCACGCTGCCGATCAGCGAGAATGTCGGCTCGGCGGCGTACACACGGCTCATGCGGAAATCATCATCCACCTGCTGACGCAACTTGCCCCAGTCGCGAGCATGTCGCACCGCCGCAGGGTGGCTGAACAGCGGGTCCGCATCGAACGCCGCTATCACCATCGCCTGCTCAAAGTGATACTTCGGCCGAACGCTCTGATTGAACGCCAACCGCGCGCCTGCCAACTCGTTGTCACGGTTGATCGGCTCCCACTCGTACCACTGCGCTTGCGGATACTGCTCCATGAAGCGAGCACGCATCGCCATCACCGACGGGCTGTCGCTCGGCTCGGCCAGCACCGCCACCGTGCCCGACGCCTCGCCCGCACGCCCCTCAAAATGCTCGCGGGCAAACACCTGGAACGCGTCCCACGTGCCCGCCACACGCTGCCGCTGCTGCTCATCCCCCTGAGCCTCGCGCCAGCCACGGAACACCCGCCGCGAGCGATCCGGATCGTACATATTAAGGATGCTTGCTTGCGTCCACGCGTCGGTCGCGCCCTGCGAGTAGGGGTGGTCGGGGTGGCCTTCGATCTTGATCGGCCGACCGTCGAACGCCTCGACGAGCAAGCCCGTCGCCACGCCGCCGCGCGTCGTCTGACTGGCGTAGTAGACCGTCGTGCCCGGCGCGCGACCTTCAGGTCGGTTCGCGTAAGGAACGAGCAGTTCCTCCGGCCAACGCCGACAACCTGTCAGCGTCAAGCCCGCCAGCGACATCGACGCCGCCATGATCTGCATGAACCGTCGGCGCGAGAGCTTCATCTGCTCCGCATCAATCGGTTCGCCCGCTTTGGCTTGCCACTCGCGAAACTCGGTTGAGTCCGCGTACTCTTCGAGGCTGCGCCAATAGTCCCGGCCGTAGATGTTTGGTGTTAGCGATGACAAGTCGAGCAGCTCACCATGTACATTGTGTCGTGAATGCTGTATTTCTGCTTCACGGCAGTGCCGATCACCAGTTGCGCTTCGTCACGGCTCAACTCGTCCACGCGATCGCGCTGAGCCTCGTCCATGTGCGCTTCATACTCTTCCACATGAGCAAGCAAATGCTCACGCGGATCCCAATCCAGTTGTGTCACATACTCCGCCGGCCGCAACGCCTTCTCCGGCTCGCGGTGGCAGTCCAGGCACCACGCCATGCTCAACGACTCCGCCCGGTACACGACTTCCATCGTGTCCACTCGGCCGTGGCAGTCCACACACGACACACCACGGTTCACGTGAGCCGAGTGATTGAAATACACGAAGTCCGGCGAGTCGTGAACCTTGATCCATTCGATCGGTTGACCCGTCTCGTAACTTTCATGCACCGGCCGAAGCGCCGCGCTGTCTTTCTTGATCCCCGCCGCATCGCCGGGCGCGTGACACGAAATGCACACCTGCGTCGACGGAATCGCGGCGAAGTCGGTCTGCTCCACGGTCGTGTGGCAGTACCGGCAGTCCATCCCCAACTCACCGACGTGCATTGCGTGACTGAAGGGTACGGGCTGCTGCGGGGCGTAGCCCACGCTCAACGTGTCCGCCGACAGGCCGAAGCCCACCAGCACAGGCACGTACAGGCCGCCACCCACCGCGCCGAGCACTGCCAGCGGCAACAGGTAGTTCACCCATCGCGGGAAAACGAATCGGCTTGAAGCTGCTTTGTTGGCCATGCGTCGATACCACTGCTCGAAGCCGTGATTCTAAGTCGAATCAAGCGGAGGTCAAAAAAGGACCGCATGTTGCGGCCGAAGCTTGAATAAGACACAAAAGATAGCGACCAATCACGCTGCTGACAAAGTCGCCGGGTTCTCCACAAATTGACCCGCCGCTCATCAGCCCCGCTCAGCCCCGCGGAGATCCCCCCAGACAGGCCGCCCCCTCGCCAAAACAGGACACCTCAGCGCCCCGTCGTTTCCCCCATCCCCCGCCTGCTCAACGCGGATGCCGGAACACTTCGTCGTCGTCCGCGGCCCCTACTGTATCGACCATTGCCCGGCCGGTGGGCCAGAAAGGTGCAAATAACATGAACGCCACCGCCGCTGGCAAAAGGTTCGGCAGCAGCGTTCCGCTAAACAGCACGCCCACCAGCGCGATGATCCCGCCGACTTCCGGCGCGATCCAGATCGTGATCATCCCTTTCAGGTAACTCTCCGGATCGACCGAACGTCCTTCCCAGTACGAGCGATACACATGATGCCGCAGCAAAAACGCCCCCGGCGTCGCCAGCAGCAGCCACGCCAGCGAGACAAGGAAAAACACCTGTCCAAGCATGGGGCGCGTCGTTCCTTCGCCGAACACCAGCGACCACATCACCACCACGAACAGCGCTGCCGGGGTCAGTAGAAACACGGTCCACCAGATCCACGCCAGCCGCAACGCTCGTTCCATCGTCATCGTTCAACTCCCCTGACTAGCCGTCTGCATTTTGCAGACCATTCACACGAAACACGCAACCGAATCGCCCACCACACCCTCACAACGATGATCCTATCAACTCCCGCCCCACATTGCGCGACTTCTTTCCCAAAACCAGAAACCAGAAACCACAAACCAGAAACCTCTCCCTTAACCCCTCGCATTGGACGTACCGCTGCGAATGGTCGATAACATACCCGGCCGTCAACCCCGGCCAGGGAGCTACCCATGCCTCGCAATATCCCCGTCGGCAACGGACAGATGCTGGTCACCTTCGATCAGCACTACCGCGTGCGCGACCTCTACTACCCACACGTCGGCCAGGAAAACCACGCCGGCGGCTCACCCTGTCGCTTCGGCGTCTGGGCAGACATCCCCGAAAACCCCGACCGCAAAGACGAGCGACGACGCAAACGCCTCTACTGGTCCGACGAAGGCTGGGACATCAACCTCGGCTACCGCCCTGAAACGCTCGCCACCGACGTCCGCATGCGCCACGACGCCTTCCAGCTCGAGCTGCGCTGCTCCGACGTCGCTGACTTCCATCGCCCCGTCATGGTCCGGCGCATCGAAGTCGCCAACCTTACCGATCAGGAACGCGAAGTCCGACTCTTCCACCAGCACGACTTCCAGATGTACGGCACGAAAGTCGGCGATACCGCCTACTACGACCCCCAACTCCGCAGCCTCATCCACTATCGACGTGCACGCTACATCATGACCTGCTTCTACCTCGACGGGGAGCAGCAGATCGACGAGTACGCCACTGGCAACGCAGGCTTCGGCGGCGCGGAGGGCACTTACCGCGACGCCGAAGACGGCCACCTCGGCATGAACTCCATCGCCCAGGGCGCTGTCGACTCCACCATGATGGTTCGCGTCCAACTGCCCGCCAACGGCATGCGCGTCGTCTACCTCGTCATCGGCTGCGGCCACAAGTACGACGACCTCGAACAACTGCACCGCTTCCTCCATCGCGAAACACCGCAAGGCGTCGTCGATCGCACGGTCAGCTACTGGCGACTCTGGCTCGCCGCGACACGCACCGACCTCGACGACTACACCGAGCGCGGCCTGTCGAAGAAAGTCGTCGACCTATTCAAACGCTCGCTGCTCGTGGTCCGCACGCAGATCGACAACACCGGTGCGATCATCGCCGCGAACGACTCGGACATCATGCAGTTTTCGCGCGATACCTATTCCTACCTCTGGCCGCGCGACGGCGCATACGTTGCCGACGCGATGGACGCCGCCGGCTTCCCCAACGTCTCGCGAAGCTTCCTCTCGCTCTGCGCCAAGATCATTAACGATCAAGGCTACTTCCTTCACAAATACAACCCCGACGGCTCGCTCGCGTCGAGTTGGCATCCGTGGGTGTCCAACGGCCGACCGCAACTGCCCATTCAGGAAGACGAAACCGCGCTCGTACTCTGGGCCGCCTGGCGACACTACGTCCGCTATCGCGATATCGAGTTCATGCGTCCGCTGTGGATTCGCCTCATTCAGCCGGCGGGCGATTTCCTTGTCCGCTTCCGCGATCCCGAAACGCACCTGCCCCTGCCCAGTTGGGACTTGTGGGAAGAGCGGTGGGGCGTGCACGCATTCACCGTCGCGACTGTTTATGCCGGGCTCAAGGCGGCGTGGCAGTTCGCCGTCTGCTTCGGCGATCACGCGCGGGCGTCGCGCTATTCGCAGGCCGCCGAGCAGGTCCGCTCCGCGTTCTGCAAGCATCTGTGGTCGGAAAAGCACGGCCGATTCCTCCGCCGTATCGTCCCGCTCGACCACGACCGCACCGCCGGCCTCATGGCAGAGGTCATGGCCGGCCGCGATCCCACCGCCAGCCACGTCGATCTCAACGGGGCAACCGACACCGCGAAAAACGGCAACGGCGACGATCACAAGTTCGAAGTCGACGAAACGCTCGACGCTTCGATGTACGCCATCTTCGGCCTCGGCCTGCTGCCGGTCGACGACAAACGTGTCACCGCCACCATGGACGCCATCGAAAAACGACTCTGGATCAAGACCGACGTCGGCGGCGTCGCCCGCTACGAAGATGACTACTACCACCAGGTCACGCGAGACACGGAAAACGTGCCCGGCAACCCGTGGTTCATCTGCACGCTCTGGTTGGCCGACTACTACATCGCCCGCGCTCAAGACGTCGATCAACTCAACAAAGCGTTGCCCATCATGGAGTGGGTCGCCAACCGCGCGCTGCCCTCCGGCGTGCTCGCTGAGCAGGTGCACCCTGAAACCAACGCGCCGCTGTCCGTCTCACCGCTGACATGGAGTCACGCCACCGTCGTCTCCACTGTCATGCAGTACCTCAGCAAGCTCGACGAAATGAGCGCCTGCGAATCGTGTGGCCAACCCCACCAGTCTCGACTGCCCGACGCCCGCCTGCTACGTCGGCAGTCCATCGCGCGCAAGTCCACCATGCCCGACCCCACCCACCCATAACACAACACCCACCCCACAAAGCCCGGGGATGGCAATCCCCGGGCTCCCTTCGCGCGCCCCAACCCCACCGTGCACATCCCCCTCACCGCAACCGTTCATCCTCAGCCTTACGCACCGCCGGCGTCGTCGTCGCCGCGGCGAACAGGCAGATTGTCGCCAGCAACTCGACCATCTCTTCGATGTACTGCGACGTGCTCGGATCAATCGGAAACTTTTCTTTGTCGAACGGCCACGACATAACATAAAAGACACACCCCGCCAGCGTGAACAACGCACATGGGCTTAAGAATGCCTGCCGTACATACCCGCGCAGCCAGTCGATGCGCGGCACGAGCAGCCCGATGAACACCACCCACGCCACCACCACCAGCCCGCGAATCGCCAGTTCGATGCTCGGCCAGAACGGTGCAGGCCCAAACTCATCAATCTGCAACTCGCGCACCGCAAACGACAGGCAGAGGATCGCCAACCCCGCCCGGTACCACGCATCAAAACGATACTCCCGTCGAACCGCGCGAAGGCTGTGCACCAGGTACGCCATCAACAGCAGAAATGCCTGCGTCGTCTCTACAACATGATGCTCGTCCATCGTGTTCTCGTCATATCGCCAGAGCGTAAACGTGCCCAGCACACTCAAGATCAAAATGCCCACCCAGACCAGTGTCGGCCATAGCGCAAGCCGTTCGAAATCCGCCAAAGGTCTGTCACGTTGGGGTTGGTCAGTCATGCTGCTCCGTGGTGCTGTCAACACGCGCCGATTGGAAATGGTCCGGAAAATGTAGACACGCCGTGACGATGCGCTTCACACATCGACGCATTCCGCGCCTGGCGTCATGATCGAATTCGTCATTCGCTCACGTTACGGCTCAATGCTACATTAGGGCTTGGCAACAGACAACACCGCCCATAGCCAGCGAGCAACACGCGGCGGCGATCCAATCAGAAAGGACTCGGCTACCATGCAGATCGGTGTCAGCTCATACAGCTTCAGTCGTCTTACCCGCACCGGCGAAATGTCGGCCGAGGATGTCATCGTCAAGACCAAGGAAATGGGCTTCGACGTCCTCGAATTCTCCACCATCCCGCTGCCCGAAGGCGAGAGCCTGCCCAAGTACGCCGAAAAGCTGCGGGCCAAAGCCGAGTCCGTCGGCCTGCCGATCGTCAACTACACCATCGGCGCCGACCTGATCAACGGCAGCGACGGCGATCTCAATGCCGAAGTCGAACGCGTCAAACGCCAGGTCGACGTTGCTCAAATCCTCGGCGTTAAAGGCATGCGACACGACGCGACCCGCGGCTTCACGCCCGAGCACAAAGGCCCCAAGTCGTTCGACGCCGCGCTGCCCCGCCTTGTCGAAGGCTGCCGTGCGATCACCGAATATGCCGCCGACCTCGGCATCCGAACCATGGTGGAAAACCATGGCTTTTTCTGCCAGGACAGCGACCGCGTTGAGAAACTCGTCTGCACCGTCGATCATCCGAACTTCGGTATACTCGCGGACGTGGGCAACTTCATCTGCGTCGATGAAAACCCCGGCACCGCGCTCGGCCGAGTGATGCCGCACACCTTCCACGTGCACTTCAAAGACTTCCACCTCAAGCCCGGCACGAGCTTCCCGCCCGGCGAAGGCTGGAACCTCTCGCGCGGCGGCAACTTCTGGCGCGGCTCGATCATCGGCCACGGCGACGTGCCGCTGCTGCAATGCGTCCAGGTCCTCAAACGCAACAACTACGATGGCGTCGTCTCGATTGAATTCGAAGGCATGGAAGACACCATCCGCGGCATCCAGATCGGCCAGGACAACCTCCGCCGACTGCTCGGGGCGTAGTCATACGCATTGCGAAACAAACGCAGGCGAGTGTGCCACTGGTGGCTTGCCCACCAGTGGCACACTGGTCGCGGATCGCACTGGTGGACAAGCCACCAGCGGCATCCGGCATTTACTTCGGACCGCCCGCCAGCTTGATAATCAGGTTGCTTCACAGGCGAGCAGGGCCTCGACATCTCCCGAAACAATCATCGGCAAATGACGCGTTATCTTCTCAATCGGCCAGTTCCACCAAGCAATTCCCTCCAGCATTTCAATAGCTTCCGGTGAAAACCTCTGTTTGATGGGCCTGGCCGGATTGCCGCCGACGACCGTGTAAGCAGAGACATCGCTGGTCACGACCGCGCCTGATGACACGATAGCCCCGTTGCCAATTCTTACACCCGGCATGATCAGTGCGTCGTAGCCGATCCAGACGTCATTTTCGACAATAGTGTCGCCCTTATATGGCAATTCGCCCAATGTTGGTGCAACCTTCTCCCAGCCATTGCCAAAAATCTGGAACGGGTACGTCGAGATACCGGAGAGTTTGTGGTTGGCCCCGTTCATAATGAACTTCACCGCGCGGGCTATCGCGCAGAATTTCCCAATGATCAGCTTGTCACCGACAAACGGAAAGTGGTAGAGGACATTGCGTTCGAAGTTCTCTGAATCCTCTGGATCGTCGTAGTAGGTGTAGTCGCCGACGATAATGTTCGGGTTGCTAACCGTATTTTTGATAAAGCAGACCTGAGGAAACCCAGCCATCGGGTGTTTGTTCGTTGGGCTTGGCCCGTACATTGATCCTCCACTGTTGAACGCTGGTTAGGTGAGCCCGGGGACATCGGCCTCGACTTCACTTGACAGGGCCTACCCTAGACCCTTCACCGCACCGCGTGCGTCAGCGCCAGCACCGCGTACGCTGTGACGAGGTTCACATCCGCTTCCATCCAGCGGTCGGCGTCGTTGGCCCATGAGCCATCGTCGTGCTGCAAGTCGACGAGCGTGGCGACGAGGTCGTTGGCCCAGTCGCGGCTTTCGCCCTCGGCGGTGGTGATCGTACTCGTGCCCCAGGCGCTCATCGCGCGGGCGAACGTGTGATAGTAGTAGTACAGGCCATGATGCTTCATGTTCTCCGGCATGCCGGGGTTCTGCTGAAGCGTGTAGTTGTGGGCGATCCAGTCCCGCGCGGCTTCGACGCGCGGGTCGTCGCGGTCGAGGTCGGCGTAGATGTAGCTTTTGAAGCCGGCGTACGTCATCGAGCCATACGTTCGCAGGCCGGACACGGCGCGACCTTCGCGGCCGGCGTCGACCATGTCGGGGTTGGCCATCGACTGCGGTGTGCCGATGTTGTCCGAGTCGATGCTGGTGGCGTAGATGAACCCGCCGTCGCGTTCGATCATGTCTGCATCGAACATGTCGTTTTCGTCCGTGCCTTGCAGTCGGGTGAGGAAGACGAGGGCGCGTTGGAAGACTTCGTCTTCGCAGTCGACGCCGGAGTCGTAGAGGCCTTGCAGGGCGAGTTGCACGTTGGAGAGGTCGGGCCTGCCGTGATTGCCGTAGCCGATGCCGCCGTAGAAGGGGTGGTCTTCGTCGATGGGGTTGCCCTGCGGGTCGAGGTCGCCTTCCTGCCACTGGATGCCTCGGATGAAGTTTTGCGCGTTGGCGATCGCCTCGGCGACGTCGGGGCGGTGGCTGACTTTGGCCAGCGCGGTCAGCGCGATGGCGGTGTTGTAGTTGGCGAGGATATTGTCGTATATGCCGCCGTCGTCCTGCACGTAGCTGAGGATGAAGTCGATGGCCTTGCTGACCTGTGGATCGTCAGCGGAAATGTTGGGACGCTCGAGCATCGCGGCGACGATCATGGCGGTCACCGCGGGGCCGGCGGGCTCGGCCGACCAACTGCCGTCATCTTCTTGAGCATCGCGCAGGTATGCGATGCCACGTTCGATCGCATCGTTGGCTTTCCGCCAATGGTCGTCGTCCAGTGCGAGCGCTGGCGGTGCGAAGCTCATCGACACGATCATCGAGCAGAACAGAAAGACGACCGTGCGGAAGTGCTGGGACATGAAAAACGCTCCGTGGAGTAGCGGCAAGTTCGGTCCATTATAGGCAGGCGCGCTTGCCGGGCGGGGTGCGTCAGATGTAAGGCACGGCTCACGTCATCGGGTCGTTCCAGGGCTCATTGCTGTAGCCCTGGCGATGGTCGTTTTCGCGCGACGCGGCGCGAAGTGCTTTGAGTGACCAGATGATCAGCACAAGCGTTCCGCCGAGCAGCAGCCCGCCGAGGAAGGCGGCGAGGATGTCGCCCGCAGCGAGGCCGCCGAGCACGTGCAACGCGAGCATGACGACGATCATGCCGGCCTGAATGAACAGGATCGCCCGCGCGGTCTGGATGGCGGGCATGCTCAGCCGACGCACTGCAAAGCCCAGCAGCAGCAGGGCGAACGCCGGCAGAAACATCACCAGCAACAACACGAGCGCGCTGATGAGCAACGCGGGCTGCGCCTGCACCAACTGGTCAAGCTGCTGTTCGGGGACCTGGTCGCCGAGCTCTTCGCGGAGCATGTTTTCGGGGATGAGGCCCGCGGCGGAGAGCATCATGGCACAGCAGCCGAAGAAGATCAGCTGCGCCGCCGCGGTGGTCCACACAGCCACGGCCGCGCGACGCGGGGCGTCGGTGGTGCGTGGTGCGACGCCCATCGGGTCGTCGGTCGCGGCATCCCATGGCATTCGATCACGATTCATGTAAGCGTCACGCGTTCGCGTTGGGGGTGAATGCCTGGTAGTCCTCGACCGTGCCGCCGTTCAGGCAGCATTCGATGATCTTCTTGCCGGTCGGATGCAGGTCGTCTTCGACGAAGCTCTGGATCTGCTTGTGGAAGAATTCGCGGAGGATTTCCGCGCCGGCGTCGTAGCCTTGCTCGCCGACTTCCGGCTGCGTTTCGACCTGCAAGAACCAGTGGCCGATGACCTGACCTTCGACTTGCATGGTCTTGACGGTGTAGCCAAGCAGTGGGCAGCGCGCTTTGACGAGACGGTCGGACCGGAACGGTGCGTGGCCGCGGCGGGCGAGGTATTCGCGGGTGATCCACTGCGGTGCGAAGCTGGTCTCCCATGCGCCGACGTGCTGGTTGGGCGTGAGGATGAACAGCGTGTTGGTGGTGTCGAGAATCTGGTTGAGGATGAGGTTGGCCTGATCGACCTTGCGGCCGGTCGCGAAGGGCCAGTACGACCCGACGCCTTCGGATTGCAAACCTTCCTGGCTGACGATCGACGGGTTGCCGTGGCCGCGCGGCGCGACGAGCCGCCACAGCCACGCGAGCGCCGGCGGGAGCACGTGGAACAGACCCACGATGCCGTAGGTCGGGTTCTCGGCTGTGCACGGAGGGCAGCGTACGCCGAAGCTGCGGATGTCGACCGTCACGGGGTGGTGCACGATGTTGGGCACGATGTCGCGCGGCACGACGACGCGCGGGTTGGGGCATCGCTTGCCCGGTTCATCTTCGATGTGCTCCCAGATCAGTGCGCGGCTGTCGGGCACGGCGTCGATGTTCAAAAACAGCAACGGCTCGCTGGGCTCGACGACCATGCGCTCCATGTGCGGGTCCGTGCCATAGTGGTCAATGTGATTGACGCGGAGGAACCACGAATGCTCGGCGTCCATGAGGCGGAGCTTCTTCGAGCCGTCTTTCTGGTATGACGGATGGCAAAGGGCCATGTCGTCCGTCACCGGATGCAGTTCACAGCCGCGCGGGAGGGTGAGGTAGCGTGATTCACCGGAGACGACGTTCGTACCGAGGCGGAGTCGGCCGTCGGTCTCGCGGTGAACGTGTTCGAGCATTTCACTCTTGCCGCCGCCTGACGCACCTTCGTGCATGATGGTGGTGACATTGTCGTAGGGGGTGACGACTTGCACGGTGGCGCAGTGTGCGGTGACCCAGCCTTCCTCTTCGCCGAGGTTCAGCAGCATGCCGTAGACGCCTTTTTTGGCGCTGGGCCCGGGGTAGAGGTTGTAGCTGAACAGTTCGTGAGCGGTGTCTGTGCGGTTGTGCACGACGACCTGCTTGCCGTCGAAGTGTGTATGCCGGAAGGGAGGCGCGACGTAGAGGATCGCGTGCGGTTCGAAGTCGTCTTCAATTTCGTCGAAGCTGAGGATGCCTTGCAACATCGCGAGGCCGAGTGCGAAGAAGCCCGCGTTGGCGGGGCAGATTGCCATGCTCGGCAGGCCGTGTTCATCGACGCCGGAGTTGAAATAGAAGACGGCGAGGTCCTGCTGCTTCAACCAGTCGAAGGTTTGCGTGCGCAGTTCGTCAAAGGGTTTGCCGAAGCGTTCGCGATAGCGTTCTTTGTTGGTGGGCTTTTCGTCGCCGATGACCATGCAGTCGGGGTCGCGGCGGCGCATGTAGGCTTCGGTGTAGTTGGCGCTGATGCCGTTGCGGACGCGACAGACGTTCGCTTCGACGTACATGCCCTTGCCGGGCACGTCGTAGGCGACCTGGTAGTAGCCACGCTCGTCGGTGGAGGGTACGGCCAACTCGACGAGTTGCTTGGCGGACTCGGCGTAGGTCACTGAACGGCAGCCTTGCAGCAGCGCTTCGACTTCGGCCGGGAGTTTGACATTCGGGGTTGTTGCAGTCGCCATGAGCGTCGAATCCTTCTCAATCGCAGGCAAAATCTTTCACCGTCTGCGCCTTCCCTGCGGCGCGGCAGACCGGCTATATCTTACACCGAATCGCCGATGCGAGTCTGCGTTCGCGGCTGTGAAAGTGGCGGGTTGCTACAATTGCGTTCTCCCCCCGCGACTCGACCTTCCGCCCGACCATCCTGCCTGGGAGCTTCGCCATGGTTCGCCGTCTGCATGAGCTGTTCCATCGTTACGATCCGCTGATTGCCGCCTGGATGCGCCATTGGGGGCATGACCTGTTGCGCTGGTCGCTGGCGGTGATTTTCATCTGGTTCGGCATCCTCAAGCCGTTCGGTTTAAGCGAGGCGAACGCGTTGATTGAAGCGACGGTGTACTGGGCGGTCGACCCGGCGTGGTTCATTCCGGTGCTGGGTGTGTGGGAGGTGGCGATCGGGGTCTGCCTGCTGTTTCGGCCTTTGATTCGGTTGGCGATCCTGCTGCTGGCGGGGCAGATGGGCGGGACGTTTTTGTCGCTGGTACTCGTGCCGGAGGCGACGTGGGTCGAGGCGCCCTGGTGGCCGACGCTTGCGGGGCAGTATGTGATTAAGAATCTGTTGATCATCAGCGGGGCGATCGTGGTCGGCGGTACGGTTCGAACGGGGCGGCGGAAAGCGTAGGGCCGACGCTATGCCCCGAGTCGGCCGGTGGCGCGCATGGCGGGTTCGGCGCCTTCCATGCCTTGCGGGACATCTTTGAAATCGCCGCGAACGGCTTTGAGGGCATAGCGTTCCGCTTCGATCTCGCGCGGGGTGCGGAAGCCCAGCCGACGGAACAGACGGATGGGCGGGCACCAGCCCTGAAGGCCGTGCTGAAGCAGGAAGCCGGTGACCAGTGCGGCGAGAATCAGCCATCGTCGGCCGAAGAGCAGGCCAAAGATCGTGGCGGTCAAAGCGAGCGTGGCGGCGTTGGTTTCCAGCACGCGTTCGATGTCCCATTCCTCGTCGAGTTCGCTCAGCCGATCGTCGATCTGGTCGGGATGGTGAGCGTAGTAGTCGATGTTGGCCTGGGTCGTGTGGCGGATACGCTGGTTGAGATCGTCGGGGGTGTTCTGGGGTACGCGGTGGGCGCTGGGGGGCAGGTTCATGGCAAGGCTCCTCTCGCTTGGGTGATGCTCCGTTGCCATCGTAGCGCGTGTGTGGGGCGCATTTCGAATAATCGTTGCAGATTTGATTGCCGCGATTGAAAAACACCCGCCGACTCGCACGCGCAAGGCGGGCGGGTTCGACGGGTGTTGGGTGAAACAATAGCCACATGCGAGCGAGCGATGCTGCGGGTTGCTGACCGTTGCGGGAGATCGTGGGGTCGTGGTGTACTGTTGCCCGGGCAGGCAGGCTCAACACGCAAGCGCAGCGGCGCGGGGGCGTCGCCACATCCCGTCGTGGTCGGCCGAGCGATTCGCTTGCGGTGAACCTGACGCGAGCCTGCCCATCTTCCGTTCACGCGTCGGGTTGTCGCAGCGACCGTTTCGAGCCGAGCATCGTGGAAGGCCGATGTGGACGGCCATCCGATAGGGGGCCGACGCGTCACCCGCGTGCGCGGGAGGCGAGATGGTGGATATAGCAAAGATCGCGGCGATGCCGAGCGGGATGGGCCTTTCGCGAACGGCGGGGGTGGGCGGAATTTGGCTGAGGCAGTGGCAGTCGGCTGCGCACGGGTGTGGTGTGATGGCTGGAGCTTACGCCGCCTTCTTTGGCCACGGGGCCGAACGCGCGGGCCAAGGCCCGCGGCTAAATGAGAGCCTGCATTGTCGTACTTCAAGCCCTTGTTTTCGGCGGGCGGTACCTTTCGATTGTGACGTGGGCGGGATATTGCGGCTAGGATCAAGGCATGCGTTATCTAATCACTCATCAACTGTGTTATCGCTACGATCGGCCGGTCTTCTTTGAGCCGACGGTCGTGCGGGTCTGTCCGCGGCATGACCATATTCAGGAACTGCTGTCGTTTGACGTCGAGGTCAAGCCGACGCCGGCGGGGATGACGTCGATCCTCGATGCACACGACAACCGAGCGTCGGTGATCTGGTTCAACGACATGCACGAGCAGTTGTGGTTGCAGAGCAAGGCGTGCGTCAAGATTCGGCCATACAACCCGTTCGCGTTTCTGTTGACGCATCCGGAGGCGGATCGGCTGCCGGTGGCGTATTCGCCTGACAGTGCGCCGGTGCTGGCGGTGTATCGTCAGCGCAGCGACACGGCCGAGGCGATTGACGCGCTGGCCCGCGAGCTGCAACAAAAGGCAGGCGGGCAGACGCTGGAATATCTGCGTCAACTGGTGACGCATATTCCCGATCATTGCCAGCAGGTGCATCGCGACGTGGGTGCGCCCTGGCCTGCAAGCGAAACGCTTGTGCGGGGTGAGGGGTCGTGTCGCGATCTGACGTTGCTGTTCATGGAGCTTTGCCGAGCGATGGGGATGGCGGCGCGATTCGTCAGCGGGTACTGCACGATCGAGTCGTTGGGGCAGACGCATGAGCTGCATGCCTGGGCGGAGGTGTACCTGCCGGGCGCTGGTTGGCGCGGGTACGACCCGACGGCAGGCGTCGCGACGGCTGAGCAGCATATCGCGCTGGCGGTCGCTGCGGACGCGGTCAACGCAGCGCCGTCGGACGGCCGGTATCGCGGGACGGATGCGACGAGCGAGTTTGAGTATGAGGTTCAGATTGAGGTGGAGAAGGATTGATGGGCGCGGAGGTGAGCCCTGCTTTACTTGCTCGATTTCAAAATAATAAGCCAGCATCCAACGGCAAAAATCACTCCCCCGGCAATGAAGGTGAGGCCCATGTAATTTGGCACGTACCAATCGGAGCCAGGGTAAGTGGTCGTATAGGGCAATGCGTAAAGAAGGAAGCTGCCAGCGACGATAAGTGGAGGCAACAAAAAATGTCGCCAGTACGGTTTGCCCAGAAGCGAGACGCTCCAGATCAATAAAACAGCCATGCCGACAAGAAACAACAAGGCTGCGGCATCCAACACATAAGCGAGGTCATAATGATGCGATCGAATCTGATTTGCTAGGAATGGCACCATTAAATGCAACGAAAGCATTGTGATGGCGACTGGAAGCAGCAAACTATTTCTCGACTGCGTCACTGGAATCTCTTTCCTTGATCACGCCAATCAGGATCGTGAGTGTCGCGGTAATGATCGCGAGCAGGCTGGCTCCGGTCGCGAAAATCATAATCTGGAAGGCTGTTTCATAATTGCCTGGGGAATAATGATCTGCTCGCAGCACGGTGACGTCGATGAACGCGCCTGCGCTTGTCAGAAGCACCAGTAAGCAAAGCAACAGGATAATGTGGCGAATTGTCATGCCGTGTGCCTATGCAGCGATCAAACCTCGAAGCGATGGCGAATGGCCCGCTCGGTGCCGACGAGCAGGATGGCCACCATCGCTCCCACCACAGCCAAGGCGACGATCGCTGAGGTCACAGGTGGCCATGTCATAAACAGTCCCACAATCGCGAACGGTGCCACCGTTGCGCCCATTCGGATCATGACGGAAGCGGAATATCGCTGAGCGAAGTGCCATCGCTCCTGTGATCGCATCGACGATGGGGTGCGGTAGCCATAGTACGGATTGATCTTTGCCGGCGGGAAACGTTTCTGCAGCAGGCCGACAATGAGAAAGATCAATGCCGATGAACCAATCGTCAGGAAGAACGGGTCGAGCCAGTTCATGTGACGCCCCCTAAGGATAGTGCAGTCAGTGCGTGCTGCGTTTTTTTCTTACGTTTCCATTGGAGGCGGAGCCCGGTGCTCGGCGGACTCCATGTGCCAGCGTGCCAACTCCCATGCAGGATCGTTGTCGATACGGTAGTCGAACGGACGTGGAGATTCGTCCTGCTTGGCAAGCTCGATCAGATAGGCGTTCGGCAGCTCCGGGTCGTAAACCCGGTAGATCAACTCATGTGTTCCATTCCATGTGATTCTCGCGAGAAAAAGTGCATTGGGCTTGTCCTGGTCACTGCCTTTAAACACGGTATCCAAAGTGTCGCCAAAGGCGTACATCTCCTCCTGCTCGGCTATCGATGGCATGCTACGATCGGCGAGGTGCTTCAACTGAATCATCAACGACAGGTGCCAAGCGAAGACCGCTTTAGGTTCGAAGCGGGAGAGTGATCCGTTGATTGTTGCCAAGCCGGGCATGTTGTCTTGCTGGAACTCCACAAGCACATGGCGTTCCTCAGGAATGGTGATATGGAATTCGGACATCGCGTGACTTACCCCCTTATCGCCGGGTGCCACTGGTGGCACACTTTATTGGGTGCTGCGTTTCTTTTTCCGTGGCTTGCCGGCCTTTGATCCTGGCGAGCCGGGCTTGGCTTTGGGTTCGCCGTTGCGGCTTACTTTGATCTTGCCCATGTCGGGTGAGTCTTTGACCTGCTTGAGCTTGTCGCGAAGGGCGGCGGCTTTTTCGAATTCGAGCATCTGGGCGGCTTCGAGCATTTGCGCTTCGATCTCGGCGATGACCTGTTCGCGGTCATACTCCTCTTCCGATTCCGCACCGATGGCTTCGCGAGCTGTCTTGCGGGCGCGGAGTTCGAGCTCGATGCCCATGCGGATGGCTTTCTTGATCGTCTGTGGCGTGATGTTGTGCTCGGCGTTGTAGGCGAGCTGCTTGTCGCGGCGGCGGTTGGTTTCGTCGATGGCCATCTGCATGCCGGGCGTGACTTCGTCGGCGTAGAGGACGACGAAGGCGTCGACGTTGCGGGCGGCGCGGCCGATCTGCTGGATGAGACTGGTCGGGCTGCGCAGAAAACCCGATTTGTCGGCGTCGAGAATGGCGACGGCGGAAACCTCCGGCAGGTCGAGGCCTTCGCGCAGCAGGTTGACGCCGACGAGGACGTCGTATTCGCCTTCGCGCAGCTCGCGGAGGATCTGCACGCGGTCGAGCGTTTCGACGTCGCTATGGAGGTAGCGGCATTTGATGTCGGCTTCGTCGAGGTAGCGGGTGAGGTCCTCGGCCATGCGCTTGGTGAGGGTGGTGACGAGGACGCGTTGGCCGTTGGCGGTGCGGGCCTTGCATAGTTCGATGAGGTCGGGCACTTGCGTGGCGGCGGGTCGGACTTCGATGATGGGGTCGACGAGGCCGGTGGGTCGGATGATCTGCTCGACGATTTCGCCGTGGCATTTTTCGAGTTCGTACTTCGCGGGGGTGGCGGAGACGAAGATGGTTTGCGGCCAGAGCTTTTCGATTTCTTCGAAGGTGAGCGGGCGGTTGTCCATGGCGGAGGGCAGGCGGAAGCCGTGGTCGACGAGGACTTGTTTGCGCTGCTTGTCGCCGTGGTACATGGCGTGGAGCTGGGGGATGGTGACGTGGGATTCGTCGATCAATAGCAGCCAGTCGGAGAATTTCGAATTTTGGATTTCGGATTTCGGATTGTTTGATCCGTGGCGGTCGAGCATGAAGTAGTCGAGGAGGGTGTAGGGGCGTGATCCGGGGGGGCGGCCGTCGAGGTGGCGGGAGTAGTTTTCGATGCCGGAGCAGTAGCCGACTTCCTGAATCATTTCGAGGTCGTATTTGGTGCGGGCCTGGAGGCGTTGGGCTTCGAGGAGTTTGCCCTGGCTGCGGAGCTTGCCGGTCTGGTATTCGAGTTCCTGCGTGATGGAGTCGACGGCCTGGTCGAGCTGGTTTTCGGGCATGACGTAGTGGACGGCGGGGTAGATGAAGACGGCTTTTTCGTCGGCGAGCAGTTCGCCGGAGGTCGGGTGGATGGCGGCGAGGGACTCGATTTCGTCGCCGAAGAGTTCGACGCGGTAGGCGAATTCTTCTGCGGCAGGGAAGATTTCGACGACGTCGCCGCGGACGCGGAACTTGCCGCGGGCGAGCTCGTATTCGCTTCGGCTGTATTGGAGGTCTGCGAGAGCGCGGAGCATGTCGCGGCGGTTGATGGTCTGGCCGACGCGGAGGGAGACGACGCGTTGCTTGTATTCTTCGGGCGAGCCGAGGCCGAAGATGCAGGAGACGGAGGCGACGACGAGTACGTCATTGCGCGAGACGAGGCTGCTGGTGGCGGCGAGGCGGAGACGGTCGAGGTCGTCGTTGCGGGAGGCGTCTTTTTCGATGTAGATGTCGCGTTGGGGGATGTAGGCTTCGGGCTGGTAGTAGTCGTAGTAGCTGACGAAGTAGGAGACGGCGTTGTGGGGGAAGAGCTCTTTGAACTCTTCGTAGAGCTGGGCGGCGAGGGTTTTGTTGTGGCTGATGACGAGGGTGGGCTTGTTGACGCGTTCGATGACGTTGGCCATCGTGAAGGTCTTGCCCGTGCCGGTGGCGCCGAGGAGGGTCTGGTGGGGCCTGCCTTCGTTGAGGCCTTGTGTGAGGGCGTCGATGGCGGCGGGCTGGTCGCCGGTGGGCTGGTATTCGCTGACAAGCTGGAAGCGGTCGGGGGTGGGCATGGTAGGATTTTAGCAGGGGGGGGAGGGGGAGTGGGTTTCTGGTTTGTGGTTTGTGGTTTCTGGTTTCGAGTTTTTGAGTTGGGGGGGGACCCACGGATTCGCTGCGCTATATCCGTGGGCTTTAATGGAGGGGATGCATCCGGTTTGGGGGGTGGGGCGTACTTTGGGGCTTGGGGGATCAATATCTGTACGTCTGTCGTCTGTACGTCCGTGGTGACAAGGGAGCGGTTTTGCTCGATCTGGATACGACACATCCGTATTTCATTGGTGGTGAACCGCTGACGCCGAACCGGGGGATGGCGGTGCTGGACAAATATCGCGGGGTGCCGGTGACGCGGGTGGCGCGGGCGGACGCGAAGGCGGTGAGCCAGGCGATCTGCCGAGCGGCAGCGGCGGCGCAGGAGATGCGGGCGCTGGACGTGTATCAAAGGCAGTCGATCTTGCGAAAGCTTGCGTCGCTGGTGAAGCAGCGGCGGGAGGAGTTGGCGGAGCTGATCTGCGTGGAGGCGGGCAAGCCGATCGTGGTGGCGCGGGCGGAAGTGCAGCGGGCGGTGGACACGTTCAAGTCGGCGGCGGAGGCGTGCGGCCAGGTGTCGGGCGAGGTGCTGCCGATGGATCTGACGGAGCGGGGGTCGCAGCATGTGGGGATGACGATGCGGGTGCCGGTGGGGCCTTGCGCGTTGATCACGCCGTTCAACTTTCCGCTGAACCTGGTGGTGCACAAGGTTGCGCCGGCGATCGCGGCGGGTTGTCCGTTTGTGCTCAAGCCATCACCTCAGACGCCGTTGTGTGCGATTGCGCTGGGGCAGATGTTGCGGGAGACGGCGTTGCCGCCGGGCTCGTGGTCGATCGTGACGTGTTCGAACGAAGACGCGGCGGCGCTGGTGGAGGACGACCGGATTCGGCTGCTGTCGTTTACCGGGTCGGACCTGGTGGGCTGGCAGTTGAAGGCGAAGGCGGCGAAGAAGAAGGTGGTGCTGGAGCTTGGGGGCAATGCGGCGGTGATCGTTGACCGGGACTGGGACATGGCGGACGCGCTGGAGCGGATTACGTTCGGGGCGTTTTACCAGTCGGGGCAAAGCTGCATCAGTGTGCAGCGGATCATCGTGCATGATGATGTGTATGAGCATTTTCGCCATCGCTTCGTGGAAGGAGCGCGTCGGCTGAAGATGGGCGACCCGCGCGAGGAAGAGACGATCATCGGGCCGATGATTTCCGAGCAGGCGGCGGAGCGGTTGGAATCGCGCGTGAACGCGGCGGTGGAGCAGGGGGGGCGGGTGTTGTGTGGCGGGGGTCGCAAGGGTGCGATGTTTGAGCCGACGGTGCTGGAGGCCGTGCCGGAGGCGTGCGAGCTGGTGAGCGAAGAGGCGTTCGGGCCGGTGGCGGTGCTGTCGCGATTTCGTGAGTTCAAGCATGCGCTGGCGGAGGTGAACCGCAGCCGATTCGGCTTGCAGGCGGGTGTGTTTACGCGCGACATGGTTAAGGCGCATCAGGCGTGGGATGAGCTTGAGGTTGGCGCGGTGTTAATTGGCGAGATACCGTCGTGGCGAGCGGACCACATGCCGTATGGCGGCGTGAAGGATTCGGGCATCGGCCGAGAGGGTCCGCGTTATGCGATGGAAGCGATGACGGAGCTTCGTTTGATGGTGGTTCGTCGGTGAGAGGGATGGGTGATTTGGTCTCCATCTTTGCTCACGGCATTTCTATGCTGACGCCCACGGATTGAATCCGTGGGTTTCCATCGCACTGGCGATTTATGTCCGATGCGTATGATTTTCTGAGAATGGCGCCGGTGGGACTCGAACCCACACTGGAGCGATTTTAAGTCGCCTGCCTCTGCCAATTGGGCTACGGCGCCGGGTGTTGTTGCTGCGCGGCCGGGGCGTCCGGGGGACAAGTGTAGCGAGGTGGGGGCGGTTGCGCAGAGCTGCAGGTCAGTAGCCGGTGTCGGGGGTGGGTTGGCCCTGGACGATGGCGACGCCGGCGGAGCAGCCGAGGCGGGTGGCGCCGGCGTTGAGCATGGTGTGGGCGTCGTCGGCGTTGCGGATGCCGCCAGAGGCTTTGACCTGCATCGGGCCGGCGTGTTGTTTCATGAGGCGGACGGCTTCGGCGGTTGCGCCGCCGGCGGGGTGGAAGCCGGTGGAGGTTTTGACGAAGTCGCAGCCGGCGTTCTGCGCGGCGCGGCAGGCGACGGCGATGCGGCGCTCGGCTGTTTCATCATCCACATCTTTCATCAGTGCGGCAGACTCGATGATGAGCTTGACCACCACGTCGGGGTTGACGGAGCGTACGGCTCGGGTGAGCTCAAGGTACTCGCGCTCGGCGGCCTGGCTGTCTTCGGCGAGCAGGTGGGGCAGGTGTGCGACGAAGTCGATTTCCTGGGCGCCTTCTTTGCAGGCGCTGGTGGCTTCGATGGCTTTGATCATGGCTTTCATCGCGCCGAGGGGGAAGCCGACGACGACGCAGGCTTTGACGGGGCTGGCTTTGAGGCGGTTGGCGACGTGTGCGGCGTAGTGGCCGTTGACGCAGACGCTGGCGAAGCCGTGGGCGAGGGCCTCGTCGCAGAGGCGGTCGATGTCGGCGAGGGTGGCTTCGGGCTTGAGGTTGGTGTGGTCGATGGTGGCGGCGAGGGTCATGGGGTGGTTTCTGGTTTGTGGGGGGAGGAGAAGCCCACGGCGTCACGCCTTGGGCTTCGGGTGGGGGTCAGTTCAGATTGTCGAAGAGGTTCTTGAGGGCGGTACGGTAGCGGGTTTCGTCGCGGTGGGCCAGATCGAGATGGCTGCTGTCGGGGAATTCGATGAGCTGGCCTTGCGGGGCGGCGCTGGCGATGGTGACGGCGTCGTCGTAGTGGCAGATGGGGTCGTGTCGGCCGTGGAGGACGAGCAGGGGGCATGAAAGGTGGCGGGCCTGCTCGACGCGGTCGTAAGGCTGCCAGCGGGGGTTGAGCAGGCGGAGGGCGACGGCGGTAAGCGGCAGCAGGAGGACGACCGGCCAGCGGCGGGCGCGGAGGAAATTGGCGACCGGCTGATGCCATCGCGGGTAGGGGCCGTCGGCGATGACGGCTTTGATGCGCGGGTCTTGTGAGGCGGCGGCGGCGATGGCGATGCCGGCGCCCATGGAGTAGCCGAAGAGGACGACGCCCTGGGTGGTGTCGATCTGGTCGAGGATGTTGATGATGTCGTCGGCCTCGCGCGTGCCGAGTTGACAGGTGCCGTCCGCTTCGCCGTGTCCGGGGAGGTCGAAGAGGAGCAGTTGGCTGGCGTGGGGTGTGAAGAGATGGGCCCAGGTGAGTTGGCCGAGGCGTGAATCGCCGAAGCCGTGGATGAGGATGACGACAGGGCCTTGGGGTTGATCGCCGGGGATGAGCCAGGCGGGGCTGTCGTGGCCGTTGGCGAGGCGGAGGGTGAGTTCGGTGGAAGGTCTGCCGATTTGTTCCGGGTCGGTGGGCAATCCACGCGCGAGGGCAACTGCGTAGGTCTTGCGTGGCGGACGGCGCAATCGGCAGGCGATGGCGAAGGCCCCGGCAGTTAAGATGAGCAGCAAGGCGAGCAGTAGTAGGAGAAGCAGTCCCATGATCGGGCCATAGGATAGGGGCAGTTGGTGAGGTCTGCTGACTGTGGACGGCCGTCGGCGTGAAGCTGAATCAATTATGCGGACGGGGCAATGCGTGAATGTAAAAAAAGGGCGAATGCCCCCGACGGCATCCGCCCAAACATAAGCGTGATTTGTATATTGCTCATCTAACGCGGGGCGGTCACTCATCCCACAGCAAGATATTACATCATCTTAAAAGTGGGGTGAGGGTAACAATCAAAATACGACCCGTCAACGTTAATATCACGATTGACGTTGCGTGGTTGTCAACGGTGTAATGCCTCCATGCCCCGCAAAAAGACGATCAACCTGGCGATCCCCGAACCTCTGCTGGAAGAGTTCAACGAGGTGTGTCGGCACTACGGCCACGCGAAGCAGAAGGGGCTCGTGCTCAGCGCGGCGATCCTGATGTTCCTGGAAGCAGACCCGGCGGAACAGGGCGAATCGCTGGAGCGAATTCTGATTTCGGATGTCCGCGCCGGTGTGGATTCGATGATCCATCGAGCGAAGCAGGAACAACTCGAACGCATCAACCAGCGCGAAACGCCTGCGGCATCGCCTGCGAAAACGCCTGCGGACGAACCGCTGCAACTGGCGAAGGCGGCGAAGAAGGCTCGGCCGGGGAAGAAGGCGGTGGGGCGGATTTTGCCGACGCAGGGCGAGTAGTGGGGTGGGGAGTAGGGCGGGGGTTTGGGGTGCAGGATCGTTAAGACCCGCAAGCGTTCAGACCCACGGCTGCAAGCCGTGGGCTTTGAGCGCGATGGGGATGCATGTCTGATCGGTGTGAGCGGTCAGGGTTCGATGTTGTTTTTGCCGTCGTAGACGTGGCGGACTTTCAGGCCAACCTTTGCGGCGTGGCGGGCGAGCTTGGTGGCGATGTGGCGGGTTGGCGTCGGCGTGGGTGACGCGTTGTCGGCATCGGTGTGGGTGTGCACGGCCTGGTCGAGGCAATGTCGAAGCGCGTCGGCGGAGGCGTCGGGCGTGTCTTGCGTGGCGGGCTGCTGGAGTTGGCGGGTGAGGTCGAGGACGAACTGTGTCATGGCCATGCCGAACAGGTCGCAGTAGTCTTCCTTGTCGGCCACGTTTTCGCCGAAGTGGAAGAGCCAGGCCTCCATGTACTCATGGGATATGACTTGGATTTGCTGGGCTTCGGTCACCACCGTTGAAACTAGCAACTCGTGGGCATCATTGTCGCAGAGCCCGAGACATTTCTCTCCCTCGTGCTCGATGTAGCTGTCAACGAAGCGGACACGGTAGAGGAATGGGCCGACACGGAGAATCATGGATGGGCTCCGTCGCAGTTGTTCTTGTCATCAGAAATGTTGGCTCCACACTCGGGGCATGTAGTTCGATTCGCATCTAGAGTGCCCATCAGGTCGTAACCGCAGACGATACACAGGCCATTCGTAATCCGTTCAGTTCCCGACGAGAGCCCCCACGTAAAGCGGACGATGGCTGCGATAAGTAACAACAACGGAGTGCTGCCGAACAAACCCGTCCGTTGCCACGAATCGGACAGAAAAACGATCGCACTCCCCAATGTTAGCCCTGTCGCCATCGTCAACCCAAACACCCACAGCGATGCAATCCCGACTATCAACATTGAGACCAGCCACCACCGCATGAGTGCAGCGGTGAATATTAGAATCAACGCAAACGCAGCGGAAAGCATGCACAGCTTTCCCCCCAATATCACCATCAGCCATGCGGGGTCCATACAATCTCCCCTAACACTAAGCCTAGGAGGATTCCGAGCATTCTATGCCATATTGTACCGGAGGAGGTTGCTCGGCTTATTGGACAAACCGACAACACATCTCCATGTATTCGAGACAGATGACTTGAATCTGCTGGGCTTCGTTGACGGTGGTGGAGACGAGCAGTTCGTGGGCGTCGTTATCGCAGAGGCCGAGGCAGGGTTCGCCTTCGTGGTCGATGTAGCCATCGACGAAGCGGACGCGGTAGAGGAACGGGCCGACGCGCAGGATCATGAGGGACACTCCGCTGCGCTTCGTGGCTAATGGATGATCATGGTATCGACCCTGCGGTTGGGTTACGCGGGTTGGGGGGCGCCCACGGCGGCGGTGATCTTTTTGGCGGCCTCGGTGAGGTCCGTGCCGATCTGCATGGTGGGGATGTCGCCCTTGGCAGCTTCGAGGATTTTGCGTGCTTCCTCGACGTTCGTGCCTTCGAGTCGGACGACGAGCGGGACCTTGAAGCCGACGGACTTGGCACTGGCGACGATGGCGCGTGCGATGCGGTCGCATTGCATGATGCCGCCGAAGATGTTGACGAGCACGCCCTGGACTTTGTCATCGCTGAGGATGATGCGGAATGCTTCGGTGACGGCTTCTTCGCTGGCGGAGCCGCCGACGTCGAGGAAGTTGGCGGGCTCGCCGCCGTGGAGCTTGACGATGTCCATGGTGGCCATGGCGAGGCCTGCGCCGTTGACGAGGCAGCCGATGTTGCCGTCGAGTGCGATGTAGTTGAGGGCGAACTTGTTGGCCTGGAGTTCGCGGGCGTCTTCCTCGGTGGGGTCGTGGTATTCCTGGATCTGCTTCTGACGGAACATGGCGTTGTCATCGAAGCTGATCTTGGCGTCGATGGCGAGCACGCGGCCGTCGGGGTTGTCGCTGTCGGCGGGGGTGACGACGAGGGGGTTGATCTCGGCGAGGCTGGCGTCGGTTTCGATGAAGAGGCGGACGAGCTGGGCCATGATCTTGCTGGCCTGCTTGATCTGCTGTCCCTTGAAGCCGACCTGGAAGGCGACCTTGCGGGCCTGGTAGCCGTGGAGGCCGGCCTGGGGGTCGATGGATTCGCGGATGATGGCGTCGGGGGTGTGCTTCGCGACCTCTTCGATCTCGACGCCGCCTTCCGACGAGGCGATGAGCACGGGCAAGCCGGTCTTGCGGTCGACAGCCATGCCGAGGTAGTACTCTTTTTCGATGTCGACGCCGGCGGCGATGAGCAGCTTTTGCACCACGACGCCTTCGGGGCCGGTCTGCGGCGTGATGAGCGGCTTGCTGAGGATGGCCTCGGCAGCCTGCTTCGCTTCGTCGGCAGAGCGGACGAGCTTGACGCCGCCGCCCTTGCCGCGGCCGCCGGCGTGGACCTGTGCCTTGACGACAGCGAGGGTGACGTTTTCTTCCTTGCAGACTTGCTCGTAGGCCTTGGCGGCTTCGCTAGCGTTGTCGATGACAACGCCGCCGGGGACGGCGATACCGAACTGCTGCATCAATTCACGCGACTGGTATTCGTGGATCTTCATGGTTCGTGGATCATATCGACCGAGGCACGCGAGGCCAAGCCGGGGGGGGGATTGGGGTTTCTGGTTTTTGGTTTCTGGTTTCTGGTTGGGGGAGGGGTGGGGCAGTGCAGCTTAAGCTGCACTGCCTTGCGGGGGCGGGTTAATCGAAGATGACGATGAGGATCATCGCGAGCAGGGTGAGGCCGAAGCCGATGAGGATCAGCCAGGCGAACAGCTTGCGGAACGGGCGCTTTCTCGGGACGAAGGGCGCGTCGTTGTCGTCGTAATGTGGGTCAGGTTCGGTCATGGCTGGGCGTATCCGTCGGGGTGATTGCGATACCAGCGCCATGCGGTTTCGATGACGCGATGGATGTCGGTGTAGCTGGGTGTCCAGCCGACTTCGGTGCGGAGTTTGTCGGCGTTGGCGTAGAGGCTTGGCGGATCGCCGGGGCGGCGGGGGCCCATTTGGGCGGGGATGTCGCGGCCGGTGACTTCGCGGGCGGCGTCGACGATCTGCTTGACGCTGTAGCCCTGGCCGATGCCGAGGTTGTAGAAGCGCTGGTCGGCGGGATTGAGTTTCTGCATGACCATGCTGTGTGCGGCGACGAGGTCTTCGACGTGGATGTAGTCGCGGATGCACGTGCCGTCGGGCGTGTCGTAGTCTTCGCCGAAGATGGTGACGTGTTCGCGTTGGCCGAGCGCGACTTCGAGGATGATGGGGATGAGGTGTGTTTCGGGCTCGTGGTCTTCGCCGATGGTTCCGTCCGCGGCGGAGCCTGCGACGTTGAAGTAGCGGAGGGCGGCGAAGGCGAAGTCTTTGTTGGCGTTGGCGTAGTCGATGAGGATGCGTTCGACGAAGAGCTTTGACCAGCCGTAGGGGTTGATGGGGCTTTGGGGCATGGTTTCGACGATGGGCATGGAGGCCGGTTCGCCATAGGTTGCGCAGGTGGAGCTGAAGACGAGTCTGCGGACGCCGGCGTCGTGCATGGCCTGGAGGAGGCTGAGCGTGCCTGCGGTGTTGTTGTCGTAGTAGGTCAGCGGCTCGGTGACGGACTCGCCGACGTAGGCGAGCGCTGCGAAGTGCATGACGCAGTCGATCTTGTGGTGAACGAGCGCGCTGGTTACGGCTTCGGTGTGGCGAAGGTCGAGCTCTTCGAAGGGTACGTGCTTGCCGCTGGCCTGTTCGATGGCGTCGAGTGCGGCGCGGTGGCCTCGGTGGAGGTTGTCGAGCACGACGACGTGGTGGCCCTGCTCGCGTAGATGTTTGACTGCGTGTGAGCCGATGTAGCCGGCACCGCCTGTGACCAACACGTTCATAAGCGCGATCCCCTCAAGTGAAACGAGTGACTGACGTGGGGGTAGTTTAGCGGCCGTGGGGGAGGTGGGCGCGGGGCGCGCTTCGCGGCTAGCGCTTGCGGCCGAGGCGGGCGACGAGGCCGGTGATGGCGAGGCCGACGACGGTGAGCGTCAGGGATCCGATGACCTGGGCGGCGTCGGGCTCGAAGAACTGGCGTGGGTAGTCTTTGGGCTCGACGGGTCGGCCGGTGTTTTCGAAGAAAAGTTGATCGTCGACGAGGACGACGGGTTGGCCCTTGAGCATTTCGCCGGCTTCGGGGGGCACGCCGTGTTGGAAGGGCCATAGGCCGACGACCGCGCCGAGCAGCAGGCCGAGCAGGACGCCGAGGGTGATGCGTGGGAAGCGGTCGAGGACGAATTTGAGGGCGTTGGCGATGACGACGATGCCGATGAAGACGCCGAGTGCGACGGGGAGGACGACGCTTAGCACCGGTTCGCGGAGGGCGGCCCAGTCGGCGGCTTGCACGGCCTGTCGTGTCTGGTCGATGGCGTTGAGGATGGTGACGTAGACGCCGAGCACGAGCAGGAGGTATCCGCCGCTGAGTCCGGGGAGGATCATCGCGCCGGCGCCGACCGTGCCGGCGATGAACATGAGGATGAAACCGCTGCTGTCGGGGCCGTCTTCGCCGACGCGCATCATCTGCACGAAGGCGAGCGCTGCCATGGCGGCGAAGCCCGCTGCTGCGCCGATCCAGAACGGGCCGTCGCGTTTGGGTGACATCGCCCAGACGACGGGCACGCCGCCGAGGGTGAGGCCGATGAAGAGGCTGTACATGATCCAGGTTTGCTCGACGACGAGTTGGCCCAGCAGTCCGGCGAGGCCGACGATGCCGACGACGGCGGCGAAGGCGACGATGATGAGCACGAGCAGGCTGTGGCGGGTGAAGCGCAGGCGGGTGGCGTTGGCGATGGCCTGGACGAATTGCGGATAGATGCCGGCGGCGACGAGCATCGTGCCGCCGCTGATGCCGGGCACGAGGTTGGCGAGCCCCATGAGAAACCCGCCGAGCGCGGCTCGCACGGCCAGCAGCGGCGCCGCGAGGCGGGCGAGACTGGCGGCGGCAGGGACGGCAGGGACAGCAGGGGTGCCGGGGGTGCCGGGGCTTCCGGGGGTGCCGGCGGGCGCGGGGGTGGACTTTGACTCGGGTTGCATGGGGCTTTTTATAGCACGTTCGGACGCGGTCAAGTGAAACGGGGGAAAAGCGCGGTGCAAGCACCGCGGCTAAATGGGGGGCGAGTTCAGTCAGTCAGTCGATCGTTCGGTTGGCGGGCAGGCGTTCGACGACCACGCGCGCGAAGGCGAGGACGATGACGCAGGCCAGCAGCCACCATGTTTCGCCTTCGATGAAGCCGAAGTAGGCCATCGGCAGCGTGGCCAGCAGGGTGACGGCGTAGACGGCGAGCCTGGCTTGGGGGGCGACGGTGGGGACGAAGGTGGGGATCATGCAAAGCCAGACGTACGCGGGGAACGCGAGGCCGTAGAAGAGCAGGAAGCCGCGATAGACGAGCTCGCCGGTGACACGGCCGGCGTCGAGTGTGGGTTCGCTGACAGCCCAGAAGGCGAGCGCGCCGCCTGCAATGGCGAGCATGGCAACGCGATGGGCTCCGCCGTGGCCGCGATGCTTGATCAGTTCGTGCAGGTGGAGGGCGACGGTGAGGCCGGCTTGCAGCGTGAAGTGAATGCCGAGCACCCAGACGAGGGAGGTGGGCATGGCGGTGCCGAGCTCGGTCGGCTGCGTGAACGCCGGGCGCATCGCGACGGCGTAGAGCAGCGTGAAGATGATCATGGTGAGGAACACCACGCCGAAGCCCAGGGCGAACGCCCACCGGCCGGCTGCGGGATCGAGCGCCTGCCTTGCCCGGTGAAACGTGAGGTCGAGGTAAGGGCAGAGCAGGAAGCCGAGCACGACGCTGGGCGTGAGCAGCAGGAGGTCGCCCATGGTGCGCTGGGTGCCGGCGGCCGCGTGAGGCGATTCCGGTCCACCCATGATGAGCCAGGCCAGCAGGCAGGCGAGCGAGGCGAGCGTGACGGCGGCGGTGGCGGAGAGTGCGGTCGTGCGTTTTGCAGCGAGCATGACGCCGACGATGGCGACGCCCGCCGCGGCGAGCAGCCCCCACGTGCCCAATAGAAAAAAGCCAACCCACCCGACCGCGAAGACATGGAAGGCGACCGTGATCTCGGAAAAGCGGTAGCAGGCTTGCGGGTGTGCGCTGACGACTTCAACGCTGGCTTGCGGCCGGGCGATGACAAAGCCCATCGCGGCTGCGCCGATGACGTTGGGCACCGCGAAGACCAGCCAACCCCACGCGCCGAAGTCGGCCACGAGCAGGATCGGCCAGAGCATGCCGATCACCCATGTCCACGAGCAGCCGAGGAAGCACGCCCACGCGATCACCGCCAGGGGCCCGCGCGTGGGCATGGTCTGGCCGGGCGTTGCGGTCTCATTTGCTTGGGTGTTCATGCGGGGAAGTGTAGCGGCTGGCGTGGCGGCGGTCAGAGCGGTTGGCGGGCGAATGGGGCGGTGCGTATAAAAAATCTGTCGTGCAAGTTGTGATTTGACGACGTTTAACCGAAAATGACGAGCATGGGGGTGTCGCGCTGTGTGACGGCGCGGGAATCGGCCGTAAAAAGGCTGGCGGCATTTGCCTCGACGCCTGCGGCCCCGCATAATCCGGCTCATTGTTGAACTTCCATTCGACCGCGCTCAGGCAAGGTGGTGAAGTCTGTATGGCACAAAAGCGACGCCCCATCGGTGACATTCTCAAACGCTGGAATCTGGTCAACGACCAGCAACTGGAAGAGGCGACGAAAGTCGCTGAAGGCTCGGCGAAACGCGTTGGTGAAGCGATCGTCGGCCTGGGCTACGCCAGCGAGAACGACGTGGCCAAGGCGCTCGCCGCCCAGTTCGAGATGAAATTCATCGATCTGGACCAGCCCAACGTCATCAACAAAGAACACCTGCCGCTCATCCCCCAGGACATCATCAAACGCTACCACGTTCTCCCGCTGGGCAAAGAGAACGGCAAGATCAAAGTGCTCGTCCACGACCCGATGGACCTGGCGCTGATCGACGACCTGCGCTTCCGCCTTGGTGCGGAGCTTGAACTGGCGTTGGGGGCTCGCAGTAAAATCAAGGAGTACATCGAGAAAGCCTTCTCGGAAACGCAGGCGAGCATCGACCAGCTCACGCAGGACCTCAGTGTCGACACGTCGGTGGACATGTCGCTGGACCGTGGGTCTTCGCTGGACGTGGCGGGCAAGGAAGACGAAGAGGACGGCGACGATGCACAAAACTCGGCGATCATTCGCCTGGTGAATCAGATCATCGGCGAGGCGGTGATCACACGGGCGAGCGATATTCACATCGAGCCGTTCGAAGACCGCGTCCGACTGCGGTACCGCATCGACGGCGTCTGCCACGAACGCGACCGCATTCCCAAGCGGACGCAGGGCTCGGTGATCGCGCGTTTGAAAATTCTCGCGGGCATGAAGGTCGAGGAGAAGCGCGTGCCGCAGGACGGCCGCATCAAGATGAAAATCTCCGGCGACCCGATCGACTTCCGCGTGTCCGCCTGCCCGGCGTACCACGGCGAGTCGGTCGTGCTGCGTATTCTTCGTCCGGAGTCGGCGCGCATCGGCCTGGAAAACCTGGGTATGCGGCCGGACACGCTGGAGACGTTCAACAATATTATCAAACGGCCGAACGGCATCTTCCTCGTCACCGGGCCGACCGGTTCGGGTAAGACGACGACGCTTTACACCGCGTTGGACGTGCTCAATCGGCCGGACCGCAAGATCATCACCGCGGAAGACCCGATCGAATACAACTTCAAAGGCATCAACCAATGTCAGGTGAATGAGCAGATCGGGCTGAGCTTTTCCAGAATTCTCCGCGCGATGCTGCGACAGGCGCCCAACGTGATTCTCGTCGGTGAAATTCGTGACAAAGAGGTCGGCGAGGTGGCGATTCAGGCTGCCCTCACCGGCCACCTCGTGTTCTCCACGTTGCACACCAACGACGCGCCGTCGGCGATGACGCGATTGACCGACATGGGGCTTAAGCCGTTCCTCGTGGCCAGCTCGATTCAGGCGGTGCTCGCGCAGCGGCTGGTGCGTGTGCTCTGTGAACACTGCAAAGAGCCGGACACCGAGCCGAACCGTCGACTGATGGGGCTTTGCGGCTTCAAGGCCGCCGACCTGGAAGGGAAGACGATCTACAAAGCCGTCGGCTGCAAGCGTTGCGGTAATTCGGGCTATCGCGGTCGGCGAGGTATCTACGAACTGATGGTGATGAACAGCGAGCTTCGCGAGCTGGCGTTTAACCGTGCGCCGCTGACCAAGATCCGCCGGGCGGCGGAGCAGGCGGGCATGCGCAACCTGGTTGGCGACGGTCGGCTGAAGGTTCTCGACGGCAAGACGACGCTGGAAGAAATCTCGCGCATCACGCAGGTTGAAGGCATCGTTGAAGATGAACGAGACGAAAGTGATGAACATGCGGCAGCATGATGTAAAATGAAGCCAGTTGGCCCGCCGCCGCGTACTTGATTGGCGGGCCGACGTACCCCGCCAGCCCGCCGGGACATGCGCGGCGCGAATTCACTACCCGCATTCAGAGAAAATAATGTCGACCATCCACATTGACCGCCTGCTTGACACCGTCATCCGCCAGGAAGCATCCGACCTGCACCTGACCGTGGGCAAGCCGCCGACGGTTCGCATGCGCGGCCGACTCATCGAGTTGAAGACCAAGATTCTCGAACCTGCCGACACCGTTGAGCTGATGAAATCCATCACGCCTGAACGCTCGCAGAACGAGCTTCAGGAAGAAGGCGGCTCCGACTACGGCTTCGCGTACGGCGACCAGTCCGACGAAGAAAACAGCGCCCGCTTCCGTGTGTCGATCTTCAAGCAGAAGGGGCACGTCGCGCTCGTGCTGCGGCGGATTCCCAATAAGCTGATGGACCTGGACAAGATCGGCCTGCCGACGGTTGTTCGCGACCTTATTCGTCGGCCGCAGGGCCTGTTCCTCGTCACCGGGCCGACCGGTTCGGGTAAGACGACGACGCTCGCGTCGATGATCAACGATGTGAACATGACGCTGGACCGTCACATCATCACGGTGGAAGACCCGATCGAGTATTACCAGCCGCATAAAAAGAGCGTGGTGAACCAGCGTGAAGTGGGCAACGACGTGCCGAGCTTCGCCGAGGCGCTCCGCCGAGCGCTGCGACAGGACCCGGACATCATTCTCGTCGGCGAAATGCGAGACCTTGAGACGATCGAAGCCGCCATTCGCGCCGCTGAGACGGGTCACCTTGTGTTCGGCACGCTGCACACCACCGGTGCGTCGGGCACGATCAACCGTATTATCGACGCGTTCCCGGTGAACCAGCAGGCGCAGATTCGCGTGCAGCTTTCGACGTCGTTGAAGGCGGTGCTCAGTCAGCAGTTGCTTAGCCGAATCGACAAGAAGGGGATGGTCGCCAGTTACGAGTTCCTGCTGGTGACGCCGGCGATCGCGAACCTGATTCGTGAGAACAAGACGTTCCGTATTGACTCGGCGATTCAGACCGGCAAGAAGTTCGGCATGCAGTTGCTCGACGACCACCTCTGGTCACTGTTCGAGAAGGGCATGATCTCGGCTGAGGACATGATCGACAAGGGCAAGAACCCCAGCCAGTTGCTGGAGAAGGTGCACCGCGCGGGCCACACGACCGGCCGTGTCGAGCTCGACACCGACGACGAGGCGGAAGCCCCGGCGGGCGCGTCGGGCGACGGTAAGGGGTGATTGGGTTACCCATCAAACTTGGGTTTTGTGTTTGAGCTGACGCCCACGGGGTGACGCCGTGGGCTTCGATCGCACCCGAGTTTCATGTCCAATCCGTACGGTATGTTGATTTGAAACCCACTCAAAAGAAAAAGGCCCGCGGAGTATATCCGTGGGCCTTATCTTTGATATTGCGTTTTTGAGTTCGCGCGGTCTTGGCCGTGGTCGATCCGCGGCCGCGGGCACGTCAGCGAAGCATCTCAGGCTTCGGCGGGGCTTCGGCGACGGTGGGGCCGGGCACGATGCCGTAGCCGCGCAAACGCTCGGCGATCTCCGGGTTGCCATGGTCGACGTAGTAGGCCCACCGCAGCGCCCGCACGGCGTTCATCTCGTCGTTGATTTGTTCATAAAAGTCCGCCACCGCCACGTAGGGACGCGGGTCGCGGCCCTCGGCGAAGTAGGCGGCGGTGCGGTACGCGTTGCGAGCGCCGTCCGGGTCGCCGATTTTCATCAGGTAGTCGGCCTGGCGAAGGCGGTCGTGCGTCGTGTTGCCTTCACGCACGGCGTCTTCCAGCATCGCCTGCAACCGCTCGAGGCGGTCCTGCCGATACAACGCCTCGGCCAACCCGTCGAGAATGCGCGGCCGCCACTCCGGATCACGCCCGCGAAGCGTCAACGCCTGCTCGAACGACCGCTGCGCCCGGCCGGGCTGATCCAACTCAAGGTAGGAAAGCCCCAGATGGTAGTGAGCCCGGTAGTCGCTGGGCTGATTGTCCACGGCACGCGCATACTCGGCACGCGCTTGCGCATAGTTGCCCCCGTAGTAAGCGACCTCACCCTTCTCGCGGATCATTGACTGCGTCTCGCAGCCCGTGCTCATCAGCACAACGGGCAGCAGCAACACCGCGGCGGCGAGGGCGAACTTGTGGCGGAAAACAATACGGTTCATCTCTGAGCACCTCATGTGGGTCGTACCCTGACAGGCAAAATCGAGCATCCGTGCGTGGCTAACCAGCCCATGAAGATAAGACCCTTTGCACACCCTGACAAGCGGCGGGGGCTGGGGGGCATTGGTGGGGCTTGAGGCTTGGGCGGGGGGTGTGCGGCCCCTCGTCCGCGAGGGAGAGGGGCCGCAGCGTCCCGTGGTGAACTTTTACACGTTGAAGTACTTCGCTTCGGGGTGGTGCACGATGATGGCGCTGGTCGACTGTTCGGGGTCGATCTGCCAGTTTTCGGTGAGCACACAGCCGATGCGTTCGGGGTCGAGCAGTCGCCAGAGCTTGTCCTGGTCGCTCATCTCCGGGCAGGCGGGATAGCCGAAGCTGTATCGGCTGCCGCGGTATTTCTGTGTGAAGAGCTTGCGGACGTCGTCGGCGTCGTCGCCGTCGATGCCCAGTTCCTTCCGCATCACGCGATGCCAGTACTCGGCGAGGCCCTCCGCGGACTCGACGCCGAAGCCGTGCATGTAGAGGTACTCCGAATAGTTGTTGTTTTCGAAGAGCTTGTTTGCAACGGTGCTGACTTGTTGGCCCATGGTGACGCAGCTCATGCCGAGCACGTCTTTCTCGCCGCTGTCCGTGCTGCGGAAGAAGTCGCTGATGCAGTAGCTTTTCTTGCCGCTCTGTCGCGGGAAGGTGAAGCGTTCGACTTCCTTGTCGTGGTCTTCGGGGTCGAAGACGATCAGGTCGTTGCCGTCGCTTTGCACGGGGAAGTAGCCATAGACCAGCTTGGGATGCAGGATGTTTTCATCCTTGCACTGTTTTTGCAGTCGCTGGAAGATGGGCTCGACTTCGTTTGTCAGCAGCTTTTCGTAGTCTTCCTTGCTGAGCTTGCCCTTCTTGAACTGCCATTGCCCGCGGAACAGGGCGATGGTGTTGATGTGTTCATAGACCTTGTCGAGCTCGATGTCTTCGACGACCTTCGTGCCGAAGAACGGCGGCGTGGGGACGTCGATATCGGTCGCGACATCGCTGCGCGTTTTTTCGGCGATCGCGACGCTGCCGTCGGCGTTGCTCGCTTCCTTGCGGGCGGCGTCGCGCTTGGCGATGGTGGCTTCGACGTTGGCGCGTTTTTCGAGGCGTTCGTCGATGTCGTTGTTCAGCTCTTCGGTCTCGCCCGCCATGATGCGGTCCATGATGCGCAGGCCTTCGAACGCGTCGAGGCCGTAGAACACATTGCCTTCATAAAGCGAGCGGAGGTTGTGTTCGCAGTGGTGTCGGCTCAGCGCCGCGCCGCCAAGGATGACCGGGGCGGTGATGCCCTGTTCGTTCATTTCCTTGATGTTTTCTTCCATGACCTGCACGCTTTTGACCAGCAGGCCGGAGAGCCCGATCGCGTCGGACTTTTTGGCTTTGTAGTTTTCGAGGATGGCGGAGATCGGCTGCTTGATGCCGATGTTGTGCACGGTGTAGCCGTTGTTGGAGAGGATGATGTCCACGAGATTTTTGCCGATGTCGTGGACGTCGCCCTTCACGGTCGCGAGCGTGATCGTGCCTTTCGTGTCGCCTTCCTTTTTCTCCATGTGCGGTTCGAGGTGGGCGACCGCCATCTTCATCACCTCAGCCGACTGAAGCACGAACGGCAGCTGCATCTGTCCGCTGCCGAACAGTTCGCCGACGACCTTCATCCCGCCGAGCAGGTGGTCGTTAATGATGAGCAGGGGCTCATACTTTTCCATCGCTTCTTCGAGCGTTTCGTGAATGCCCTTCTTTTCGCCGTCGATGATGTGGCGTTGCAGGCGTTCTTCCAACGGCAACGTGGCGATGTCTTCCTTGGTGGAGATCGCTTCCGCGCCGTGGAACAGGTCGATGAAGATCTGTAGCGGGTCTTGCGTCTTCGAGCCGTCTTCGAGCTTGACCGGTTCGTCAGGCTTGCGGTCGTAGATGACGTTCAGCGCGGCGTCCCACTGCTTCTGGTCGATCTTGTTCTGCGGGAGGATTTTCGACACGTGCACGATCGCGCTGGTCATGCCGGCTTTGGTCAGCTCGTGGAGCATGACGCTGTTGAGCACTTGCCGCGCGGCGGGGTTCAGGCCGAAGCTGACGTTACTCAGCCCACAGGTGATCTGACAGTCGGGGAACGCTTCGGCGATGCGCTTCGTGCCTTCGACGAGTTCGAGGGCGCTGCGGCGGTCCTTCTCCATGCCGGTGGAGATGGGCAGCACGAGCGGGTCGAACATGATGTCCTCGGCCTTGAGGCCGTACTTCTCGGTGGCGAGCTTGAACATACGGCTCGCGATTTCGACCTTGCGGTCGGCGGTGCGGGCCATGGCCTCTTCTTCATCTTCGTCGATGCAGCCCATGACCAGGCCCGCGCCGTAGCGGGTGGCGAGGGCGCACATCTCGGCGAACTTTTCTTCGCCTTCTTCGAGGTTGGCGGAGTTGATGAGGCATTTGCCGCCGGCGTTTTTCAAGCCCGCTTCAATGGTCGCCGGCTGGGTCGAGTCGAGCATCAGCGGCGCGTTGACCTGGCGGACAAAGCGGTGGACGACCTCGGCCATGTCCTTGGCGTTGTCGCGGCCGGCGTAGTCGACGTTGACGTCGATGACGTGCGAGCCTTCCTTCGTCTGCTCGCGGGCGAGGCTGACCATCTCGTCCCAGTTTTCTTCTTCGAGCAGGCGCTTGAACTTTCGCGAGCCGGAGGCGTTGGTGCGTTCGCCGACGTTCAGCAGCGAGTTGTCCTGGCGGTAGTCGACCGTGCCGTAGAGTGACGTACAGCCGGCGGGCAGGGGCTTGAGCTTGCGCTGTTTGGGGGCGCGATCGCCGACGGCTTTGACGAGTTCGCGGATGTGCTCGGGGGTGGTGCCGCAGCAGCCGCCGACGATGTTCAGGCCGAACTTGTCGACGAAGTCGGCGACTTTCTTTGCGAACGGCTTGGGCTCAAGCGGGTAGACGGTCTGGCCGTCTTTGAGCTCCGGCAGGCCGGCGTTGGGCAGCAGGCTGATGCGGTGCGGCCAGTGGTCGCTGAGCCATTGCACGTGTTCGGCCATCTCGTCGGGGCCGGTGGCGCAGTTCATGCCAAGCGAAGCGATGGGGAACTCCTGGAGCGCCATCGCGGCGGCGGCGATCTCCGTGCCGACGAGCATCGTGCCCGTGGTTTCGATCGTGACCTGGGCCATGATCGGAATGTCGTTGACGGTCTTGCCTTTTTCCTTGAGTGCGTCGAGGCAGGCGTTGATGGCGCACTTGACCTGGAGGATGTCCTGGCAGGTTTCGATGAGGAAGACGTCGATGCCGCCGTCGATCAGGCCGCGGCATTGCTCGACGTAGCTTTCGCGCAGCGTGTCCCAGTCGGTGTGTCCGAGGGTGAGCAGCTTCGTGCCCGGGCCGAGCGAGCCGACGACGAATCGCGGCTTGTCGGGGGTTTCGTAGTTGTCGCAGGCACGGCGGGCGACCTCGGCGGCGATCTTGTTCAGCTCATAGGTCTGCTCGACAAGGTCAAACTCGGCGAAGACGAGCTTGTTCGCGCCGAACGTGTCGGTTTCGACGCCGTCCGCGCCGGCTTCGAGGAATGATTCGTGAATCTTCTGAATCACCTCCGGCCGAGTCTGCACGAGAACCTCCGTGCAGTTTTCTTTGCCGAGGTAATCGCGGTCGAGGTCGAGGTCCGTCTGCTCGTGAATCGACGTGCCCATGGCACCGTCGAAGAAAAGCACACGCTTCTCGAGTTGTTTGAGAAACTTACTGCTCATGGTTGAAACCACCCTTGTTGTCGTAATACGCCACCCTGCGATCGGCAACCGTGCCGACCGGGAAGGGCTATCCATTCATCCGGATCGATAGATGTTACACCAGGGCGGCGCGAAAGCCAAGTCCGGGTCGCGAAGTTGTGGGGAATCAGGGAGTTGGGGGCGTGAGCTGGTGGCGTATGGGTGGTGGGGCGAAGAGCGCGGTGCGAGCACCGCGGCTAAATGTGTCACGTGTGAAACGGCGTGGTCGTATTAAGATCATGTCGTTCAAGGACGATGCCTCGGTTTCTGGAAGGGAACTTTTGATGCTCATTGCTGCTCCGCAGTACCGCGAGACGCTCGGGGAGGTTGGGTTGCGTGATGATGTGGCGGTGCGCGAGCACTTTGCGCAGCAGCCGACGTTTTCTGAAGAGCCGAGCGTTCGGATTCACGTGGGCACGCTGGGGCCGGATCGTCCGGGGGCGGTGCGAACGTTTTACAAGGAGTATCGTTTTGCGAAACCGAGTTGGCGGTTCTGGGGGCGGGCGTCGAAGGCTCGGCGGGAGTTTCGCAATCTTCAGACCATCATTCGGCTGGGGGTGACGTGTGCCGAGCCGGTGGCGTGTGGCGAGCGGCGGGATGTGCTGGGTCGGCTTCGCTTGGCGTTTATCGTGACGCGGGCCGTGCCGGACGCGCCGCCGATGGATCAGTTTCTGCCGACGCATTGTGATGATGCGGGCAACCCGGCGCACGCTCGGCTGCGTCGGCAGATTATCGACCAACTCGCCGAGCAGGTGGCGTGCATTCATCGCGGGGGCTTTGCGCACAATGACCTGCACTGGCGGAACGTGCTGGTTCGGCTTGAGGACGACGGCCAGCCAAGACTGGTGTGGATCGACTGCCCGCGCGGCGGACGGTTCGGCCTGCGGTGGCTGGGGCAGCGGAAGATGATCAAAGACCTGGCGACCCTCGACCGCACGGCAGTGACCTGCTGCACGCTGCGCGAACGGCTACGGTTCGCCCGGCAATATCACCGTGCGGCAGGCGTCGGCATGCCGCTGCGCGATTGGGTCGCGGCGGTGGAGGCGTATCGGTTGGGACGCTGGCGTGACGCGGAGGCGCCGATCACCCCGGATCACCCCGCGCGGGCGAGGCGCTGACGCTGGGTGAAACGAAGGGCGAGGTGCTGGCGGGCTTCGTGGCGGAGGCTTCGCACGACAACGGCTTCGACCACCTGGCCGGAGCGGATGAGCGCCTGGCGTGGGGTGAGGGCGAGGCCTAGCGAGACGCGATCGCCTGGCTTGAGCGAGACGGAGGAGGCGAGCTCGATCAGGGTTCCGCCGGCCGAGACATCGCGGCTCCAGCCGGCGATGTAGCGGACGCCCGTGCGATCGCAGCGCAGCTTCACCGGGCAGGCGGTGCGGATGCGTCGGTCGGCTCGTCGTTCGGTGGCAACTTCGGGCATGGCGATTCTCCTGAAATCTTTTACGCTCATGCAGGCGATGGGCGGATACAGTTGTATCGGTTAGTCTGAGGTTGACGCTTAAGCAGGATGGCGCGGTTTTGCACGATTTTACGCGCCGCTTACCCCAGGAAAGGTCGGCATGCCCCAACCGACGTCGATTATTACGGTCACGCTGAACACCGCCATCGACCGCGTGCTGGAGGTACACGACTTCCACATCGGCGAGCACGTGCTGGCGCGCGAGGCGATGCGTTACCCGGCGGGGAAGGGGATCAACGTCTCGCGGGCGTTGGCGCGGATCGGCCGGGACAACATCGCCACCGGCTTTGTGGGGCAGGCGGAGATGCTGGAGTTCGATCATCTGTTCAGTGAGACCGGGCCCGGCAGAGCGATGTGCCAACTGCTCGCGGCGCGGGGGGCGACACGTGAGAACATCACGATTCTCGATCCGAAAAACCACACGGACACGCACGTTCGCACGACGGGCTACGAGCTGACGCGCCGGGATGTGCAGCGGATGGTGAGCAAGCTGGGTCTGCTGGCAAGGCAGGGGTCGATGGTGGTGTTCACCGGTTCGCTTCCGCCGGGGCTGGATATGGCGGACTTCGACACGCTGCTGTATGTGTGCATCGGCGGCGGGGCGAAGGTGGTGCTGGACGTTGGCGGGAAGCTGCTGGCCGACTCGACGAGCCTGGACATGTCGGGGCTGGCGAATGTAGAGCCCGAGCCGGTGGGGGGCACGGGTGGCTCGAAGATGTTGTGGATGGTCAAGCCCAATCGTGCGGAGTTGGCGGAGGCGTTGGGGCAGCCGGCGGACGCGTTGAAGGATGAGGCGGCGGTGATCGACGCGGGTCGGCGGATGGCGCGGCGGGTGGCGTGGGTGGTAGTGACTTTGGGCGCGGAGGGGGCGCTGTTGTTTCACCAGGGCCATGTGTGGCGGGGGCATTGCGAGCTGTCGTCGGACGAGGTGGTGAACACGGTCGGCTGCGGCGACTGCATGATGGCGGGCATGCTCGATGCGCAGGCGGCGGGCAAGGGGCCGGAGGACGTGCTGCGGTGGGGCATTGCGACCGCGACGTCGAACGCGGCGCTCGCGGGGGTGGCGGGGTTTGATCGTCAGCGCGTGACCGAGTTGGCTGAGCGATGTACCATTGTTGATGCACTTTCTCCTTCCGCATGACGTTTGCCCTGTTCGCTGGAGCCTGAGATGACTGATTCCGCTGCCGCTTCACCGTTGAGCCTTGATGACCTGACGCGCGAGCATCGCTTGCTGCTGATCGTTTCGCCGTTTCGCGAGACGGGCAGTTTGCAGTGGCAGCAGCAGGCTGTGTCAGCGAATCACGGTGCGCTGGCGAAGCGGGACGTTCGGCTTGCGACCATTATTGGTGAAGACGAGGGCTATCTCGACAGCATGCCGATGAGCCGAGCGGACGTCGTTCAGCTGCGCGAGGTGTTGGAAGTCGAGGCGGACCGGTTCGCGCTGATCCTGCTGGACAAGGGTGGCAAGCAACTGATGTCCGCGGCCAAGCCGGTGAAGATTCACGAGCTGCTTGAGAAGCTTGATGCGGCGGCGGGTGAGCCTGCGGGGTGATTTTTTATTCGGGGGAGTGGGGTGGGTGGGGAGCGGGGGACCCACGGATGCTATCCGTGGGCTTTGTGGGGGGAATCGAATTTGTGGGGGATCATCATTCTTCGGCGCGGGAGGCCCATTCTTCTTCGAGGGGGGTGAGCTCGGCCTGCACGGTTTCGCGTTCGCTTTGCAGCGACTTGATTCGCTCGCCGTCACGCACGACGGCCGAGTCGGAAAGCTCGGCGTCGATCTTGCGCAAGCGTGACTCAAGTTTTTCAATGCGCGCTTCGAGCTTCTGCTGATTCATGTGGCCGAAGCGCGATGACTTGTTATTGCTCTTCTTCGCAGACGCGGGCTTGGGGTCGGCGGCTTTGGGCTTGGCTTTCGCGGCGGGCTTGGGTTTGGCTGCGTCGGCCTGGGTGTTGCGCTGGGTCTGTTGGTATTCGATGTACTCGCTGTATCGGCCGGGGAAGTGGCGGATCGTGCCGTCGCCTTCGAATACGAGCAGCTGGTCGACCATGTTTTCCAGCAGCATGCGGTCGTGGCTGATCAGCAGCAGTGTGCCGTCGCTGCTTTTCTGCTGCGTGCCCCCGGAATAGCTGGACGGCGGCGAGGTGAACTGGGCGATCGCTTCTTCGAGGCGTTCGGCGCTGGGGATGTCGAGGTGGTTGGTCGGTTCGTCGAGGACGAGCACGTTGTGGCCGCCGGACATCAGCCCGGCGAGCACGGCCCGGCTGCGCTCGCCGCCGCTGAGTGTGCCCAACGGTTTGTCCTGCTCCAGTCCGCTGAACAGAAACGCGCCGGCGAGGTCGCGCGCGGGCTGCTCCGCCTGGTTGGGCACGAATTTGCGGAGGTAGTCGACCACGGTCGTTTGCAGCGGCAGATGCTCGTGGGTCTGGTGGTAGTGGCCGACGTCGACCTGTGCGCCGAGGCGGGTCGTGCCCGCGGTGGGGGGCTGCTCGCCGAGCAGACAGCGGATGAGCGTGGACTTGCCCATGCCGTTGGCGCCGATGATGCCGATGCGGTCGCCGCGTTCGAGTTTGAAGTCGAAGTCTTCGAACAGCGTCTTGCCGTCGTAGCGCATCGTGAGCTTGTTCGCCTCGGCGACCATGTCGCCGCAGCGGGTGGCGGGGGCGAAGCGCAGGTTCATCGAGTCCAGTTCCATCGGCCGTTCGATGAGGTTGCCGGAGACGAAACGTTCGAGGCGTTTTTCACGTCCCTGCGCCTGGCGGGCGCGCTGGCCGGCGCGGTAACGGTCGATGAACGCCTGCTCCTGCTTGATCTTCGTCTGCTGCTTTTCGTACATCCGCTGCTGGGCAACGTATCGCTCGGCTCGCAGCACGCGGTACTTGTCGTAGTTGCCGGGGTACTCGACCAGCTCGCCGGCTTCCAGTTCGCAGATCTTGTCGACGCAGCGGTTCAGCAGCCAGCGGTCGTGGCTGACGAGGATGACCGCGCCGCGATAGCCGGCGAGGAACTGTTCGAGCCATTGCCGACCGGCGATGTCGAGGTGGTTGGTGGGTTCGTCGAGCAGCAGCACGTCGGGTTCGGACAGCAGCAGCTTGGCGAGGGCGAGTCTGCCCTTCTGTCCGCCGGAGAGTCCGGTGACGGGGACGTTGAAGAATTCGTCCGTCAGGCCGAGGCCGTGGAGGGTTTCGTCGATGCGGTGGTCGACGGCATAGCCGCCTGCGGCTTCGATTTCGTGCTCGATGCGCTCGTAGCGTTTCATGAGCTTGTCGAGCTCATCGCCGGCGGCGTCGGCCATGTCGTGCGAGACTTTTTCGAGTTGTTCGTGGAGGCTGAAAAGCTCGGCGAAGGCGGTGGCGGCCTCCTGGCGGAGGGTGTGAGTGGGGTCGAACTTGGGGTCCTGCCGGAGATAGCCGACGGTCGCGGTGCGTGCGAGCTGGATCTGGCCGGTGTCGGGCTTTTGCGCTTCAAGGCCGGCGACGAGCTTCATGAGCGTGCTCTTGCCGCAGCCGTTGCGGCCGACGAGGCCCATGTGTTCGCCCGCTTCGAGGGTGAGGTTTACGCCGTCGAGGATCGCCCGCTGCCCGAAGTGCAGCGACAGGTTGCTGATGCCGAGTAATGCCATAGACGGGGAAAGATACCACACGCAGGCGGCGGCGGTTCGCGCGGGTGGGCGTTATTTGGTGAAGCGGTTTGAGGCGGAGCAACTTAAGTCGCTCCGCCCTGGAAAGCCTGTGTCCGCGAGGCCCTGTTTCGCGGTGTCTGACTACTTGACGGATCGGGTAAATCGGCTATGCTTTCAGGTCTTTCCCGCCCCGGCGGGAGGAGTCGGGCACTGCGCGCCTGCGGCCGACTGGCGGGGAGAACGAATCACCGCAAGTCTGCTGGTTTGCCAGCCAGGGCATCGACGGGAAGTGGCCGCGGACGACGGCCGAGTCGGCTTGGAATCCCCGACGCCGACTATATAAAGACGACCTACTCACGCTGTAATTGGATTGAACGGACCTCGGCCCGGCAGCGACCTTGTTACCGCTGCCATGCCCACGCCCTACGAGAAACCATCATGAGCACCGCGACCACATCCGCCGGCGAAGGCAAAAAGCTATCCCGGATCGAGCGCACCCGTAACTTCGGCATCTGCGCCCACATCGACGCCGGCAAGACCACCGTCACCGAGCGTGTGCTGTACTACACGGGCAAGACCTACAAGATGGGTGAAGTCCACGAAGGCACGGCCACGATGGACTTCCTCGAAGACGAACAGACCCGCGGCATCACCATCCAGTCGGCGGCGACGACCTGCCCGTGGCCGAAGGATGGCGTGGACTACATCTGCAACCTGATCGACACGCCCGGCCACGTCGACTTCACCATTGAAGTCGAACGCTCGATGCGCGTGCTCGACGGTGCGGTGGTTGTCTTCGACGGTAAGGAGGGCGTTGAAGCCCAGTCCGAAACCGTCTGGCGTCAGGCCGAGCGTTACCGCGTGCCGCGTATCTGCTTCGTCAACAAGATGGACAAGATGGGCGCGGACTTCAACTACGCGTTCGGCACGATCATCGAACGCCTCGGTGCGAACCCCGTCGCGGTGCAGATTCCCATTGGCGCGAGCGACGACTTCAAGGGCATCATCGACTTGTTGACGCGGAAGGCCTACTTCTTCTCCGCTGAGGAACTCGGCGCGAAGGTTGAAGAGAAAGAAATTCCCGACGACCTGAAGGACGAAGTCGAGAAGTGGCGTCATGCTCTGGTCGAAAAGGCCGCGGAGCTGGACGAGGGGCTGACTGAAAAGTTCATCATGGAAGAAGAGATCTCCCCTGATGAGATCATGGCGGCGCTGCGTAAGGGCACGCTGGAGCGTAAGGTTCAGCCGGTGTTCTGCGGCTCGGCACTGAAGTACATCGGTGTGCAGCGGCTGCTCGACGGTGTGATCAACTATCTGCCCAACCCGCAGCAGGTGCCTGAAGTGCAGGGCACGGCGGTTGACGACAAGGAAAAGAAGATCACGCGGCCGCACGACCACGAAGCGCCTTTCTCGGCGCTGGTGTTCAAGGTCGTTTCCGATACGCACGGCGACCTGACGTATGCCCGGGTGTACTCCGGCACGTTGGAGAAGGGCAGCCGTGTGCTGAACTCGGCCAACGGCAAGCGTGAGATCGTCAGCCGAATCTTTGAAATGCACGCGAAGGACCGGATCAGCCGTGACCAGGCTTGGGCGGGGGAGATCGTGGCGCTGGTGGGCCTGAAGAACTCGGGCACGGGCGACACGCTGTGTGCGGCGGATGCCCCAATCGTGCTTGAGCGGATGGAGTTCCCCGAGCCGGTGATTTCGATGTCGATCGAGCCGGCGTCGCAGGCGGACAAGGAAAAGCTGTCCAACGCGTTGGCGACGATCCGCCGCGAGGACCCGAGCTTCCGCAGCCACTACGACGACGAAACGGGACAGACGATCATCGCCGGCATGGGCGAGCTGCACCTGGACATCATCAAGACGAAGCTGACGCGTGACATGAAGGTCGGCGTGAACGTCGGCAAGCCGCGCGTGGCGTATCGCGAGTCGATCACGAAGAAGGCCGAGGCCCGCGGGACGCACAAGAAGCAGACCGGTGGTCGTGGTCAGTTTGGTGATTGTACGATCACGGTTGAGCCTTACACCGCTGAGCAGGCCGAGGCGGATGAGCTGAAGCTGGTCGACGGCGTGGCGTTTGAGAACAAGGTCGTCGGCGGTTCGATTCCCAAGGAATACATCCCGTCGGTCGAGTACGGCTGCCGAGAGACGGCGAAGTCGGGCGTGCTGGCGGGCTATCCGCTGGTGGGCGTGAAGGTGACGTTGCTCGACGGTTCGTACCATGAGGTCGACTCGTCGCAGGTCGCGTTCGAACAGGCCGGTCGACTGGCGTTCCAGGAAGGCTGCCGTAAGGCGAAGCTGCAACTGCTTGAGCCGGTGATGAAGGTGATCGTGACGACGCCGGAGGAATTCTTCGGCAGCGTCAGCGGCGACATCAACAAGCGCCGCGGCCTGATCGCGGACACCGAGCAGCGAGCCAACACGCGGATCATCACGTCCGAGTGTCCGCTGAGCGAGATGTTCGGCTATGCGACGCAGCTTCGCGGCATGACGCAGGGCCGAGCCAGCTACTCGATGGAGCCGCTGGACTACCGCCCCGTGCCGGACAACATCGCCAAGGCCGTGCTCGAAGGCGGCGGCAGCGAGTAAGCGACGGGACCCACAATTTAACGCACGAAACACAAAGCCCTCGAACTTCGGTTCGAGGGCTTTTTTTGTGTCGAGGATGTCAAGGTTTTTTGTGGGAGGAGCGTGTGTCGGTTGTTCGTGCGTTTCGAGCGGGGGTGGGACCCACGGATGGAATCCGTGGGCTTCGGGGGAGGGTGATCCGAAGGGCTGAAGAACAGGGGGCAGAAGAAGTGGACAAAGAAAAAGGCGGGTCGACTGAATCCAGCCGGCCCGCCTCGCACGGGTGACGTTTCCTTGTGGCTCGGCTGAAGTCAACCGAGCCGGGAGTCGAAATCGCGGACCTTTCGGTCGGCCTGGTTGCGAACCATTGGGACGTTAGTACAGGTCGTTCTGATCCTGATCCCGGTCTTGATCCTGGTCGGCGTCGTCAACGCCGCCGAGCTCTTCCTGATCCTGATCATCGAACTGCTGCTGGTCCTGCTGGCCCGGCTGATCGAACTGGTCCTGCTGCTGCTGTTGCTGCTGCGGCTGATCCTGTTGAGGCGTTGTCATCGGGTCGTCCGCAGGCTGCTGTTGAGGCGTGGTTCGGTCCTGTTCTCTTTCCTGCGTCGGTTCCCAGTCTTCCGGTTCACAGCCGGTCATCATCAGCGCCGGGGCGCCGAACATGGCTACGGCAAACATCGCGGCGAAAGTAGTCGTGGTGCGTTTCATGGTGAAGCTCCTTCCAAATCCTGTTTCGTGTAAAAATCCAAACGGCCCGTGTGTTGACTCGCTAGAGTGTTCGTGGTTGTGCCTCTCTCGGTGTTACGGACTGCATGGTTGGTTCGGATGTTGTCGCATTCGCCCGGCCGGGCACCGATTACCAACCATGCATCCCCACTTACCTGTGAGCGTAGGCGTGCGCTATGAAAGCAATCTTAAACTGATGTAAAAAAATACTCATTATCTGTTCCATGCCGCGTCCCTCCATTCATGGGTCTGGCCAGCGGATCAAGGCCGGCAAACGCGATCACTTTGGCCTCGTGACTCACAAAGTGTACGCACACGTTGGGGGTCTGGATTGTCTGTGTTGCATGGGAACCGCCTGCACGCGTGTGAAGCAGGGGTAGCCGGTCGGGTGATGGCCGCGGTGAGTATGGGGGGATTCCCCATTGCTGATTTCAGCTACCAAGGGTACATGCGTATTGTGGGTCGCGAGGCCCGTGTGTCAGGCAATCCGCTTGTCAGCTTTCGGGTTCGTTCGGTGCGCGAAGACCGAAGTAGTAGCCCATGCCGATGATCGTGTGGATCAGCGCGTGTTCGTAAGGTTTGTCGATCTTGCGGCGAAGCATCGACACGTATACATCGATCACATTGCTGAACGGATCGAAGTTCATGTCCCACACATGTTCGCCGATGGCGGCGCGGGTGAGCAGGCGGTGGGGGTTGCGCAGGAAATATTCGAGCAGCGAGAATTCTTTGCGCGTGAGTTCGATCGGCTTGCCGGCCCGCTCGACGCGATGCTGGATCAGATCCATCGTGATGTCTTCATATTCGAGGCGGGCGGCGCTGTCCTGTCCGCCGCGGCGCATGAGCGCTCGCACGCGTGCGATGAGTTCGTCGAAGTCGAATGGTTTGGTGAGGTAGTCGTCCGCGCCGGCGTTGAGGCCGATCACTTTGTCGCGTGTGTCGGCGAGGGCGGTGACGATGAGCACGGGTGTGGCGACGCCGCGCCGTCGGAGGTTCTGGCAGAGGCGGACGCCGTCGTGGTCGGGGAGCATGAGGTCGAGGATGATGACGTCGTATGATTCGATGGCGGCGAGTTCTTCGCCATCGTGGCCGCTGCGTGAGACGTCGACGGTGAATCCCTGCTCGGCGAGGCCTTGTTCGATGGCGACCGCCAAATGGAGGTTGTCTTCGATCACGAGCAATCGCATCCGTGCGGCTCCCGCGGGGAGATGAGCGAGCACCTCCCTGCAAGGAAGCATAGGCTCGTGATGGGGCGACGCCGGGTGGGATGTGCGAGTTGCGGGTTTCCCTTAATTGCGTCCGGCGTTCTGCCGAGGGGTGGGTTGGCCCACTATGCTGTAAGGATGATTTATCGTGTGCTGGCTGACATCACATTGGTGACGCACGTCGCGTTCGTGGGCTTTGTGGTCTTCGGGCTGGTGTTGACGTTGGTGGGCGGTGTGGCCGGCTGGCGGTGGGTGCGGCATGTGTGGTTTCGCGCGGCGCATCTGGTGGCGATCGGCATCGTGGTGGTGCAGGCGTGGCTGGGGGTGGCATGCCCGTTGACGGTGCTGGAAAATCATCTTCGTCGGGCTGCGGGTCAGGACCCGTATGAGCAGGGTTTCGTGGCGGACTGGTCGCAGCCGTTGATCTTTTTCAACGCGGAGCCGTGGGTGTTCACGCTGGCGTATACGCTGTTCGGCGGGCTGGTGGTGCTGTCGTTGTGGCTGGTGCCGGTGCGTTGGCGGGGCGGCGATGGTGGTGGGCCGACGGGCGGTCAGCGGTCGAGCGGCTTGCTGACGAGGTAGGGTAGCTCGCGGGCGTTGAGGCGGTCGAACCGGAGGCGGTCGTACATGGCCAGGTGATCCGGGCAGCCCCAGCCGGCGGTGGAGCGAAGGCGGGCGGCGCCGGCGTCTTTGGCGGTGGTCATGGCGCGACGGATGAGTCGGCCGGCGAGCCCCTGGCCACGGCTGGCGGGGGGGACGATGAGCTGATGGATCGAGCCCACGGTTTCGTCGGCGTCTTGCATGGGTTCGATCAGCAGCAGGATCGCGGCGAGCCAGCGGCCTTGCTCGTCGACCGCTGCGAGGGCGATCGGCTCGGTGGTGGCATTGCCTTGGGCGTAGTCGGCGAAGCGTTTGGTGACGTCATTGCCGAGCAGCTCGGCCGCCTGGGGCGGGGGCGTGTCGTTGCCGCGGTAGGTCTGCCAGTCTGGTTCGGGGCGTGCGTGCATGACATGTCATCATAGCGGGTGGATCTACCGGTCGGCCACATCAACCGCGATCGGCATGACTACAATGGTCGTTGTGACTACACGAACTCTCAAACGCGTTGGCATCGGCATCGTCGGCTCGGCGGTGGTCATGCTCGGTCTGGCGTTGCTTGTGCTGCCCGGGCCGGGCTGGTTGACGATCTTTGCGGGCTTTGGCATTCTTGCGACGGAGTTTGTCTTCGCTCGGCGGATGATGGACCGCACGCGCCATGCAGCGCATCGCACGGCCCGAACGATGGGCGTGTCCGAACGCTGGTGCCGCAAGCTTCGGCTGGTCGGCGGGCCGTCGGCGGAGCCGATGGGGGGCTCAATGGTAAGCACGCCTGAAAACGCTCCACCTCATGGCAGAGCTGCGTGACCGGGATGGCCGGGTTGGGCGGGTGTGCGTTTTGCCCCTCCCGCTCTACATACGGCCCCGACGCGGCTATCATGGGTAGCACGAGATGAGTACGCCTCAGTCCCATACCGGTATGCACTTCGCGTCCGCGCTTACGAGCACGGCTGACACCTTTGCTGCGGGCGATGAGATTGTTGAGACGCTCGGCCGACAGATGACGGGCGAGGTCGATCTGATGACGGTCTACCTCACGCCGGACCATCGCGAGCATCTTTCGAATCTTTACGACCGCCTTCAGCAGACGTTCAAGCCGCGCGTGCTCATCGGCTGCACGGCCGGCGGCGTGCTGGGCGGCCCGCGTGAGGTGGAGTCGGGGCCGGCGGTGTCGGTGCTGGCGGCGACGCTGCCGGAGGCGCACATTCAGCCGTTCAGTTACGAGCAGCTTGATTGGCCGAAGGCGCTCGCGTCGCCGACGGCGATGCGGGAGTCGCTGAACCTGCACGAAGCGGAGCATGAGCCCAAGGCGATCATCCTGCTGGCGGACCCGTTTTCGACGCCGTTGGTGAAGCTGCTGCCGGCGATCAATGATGCGTTTCCCGGCGTGCCGGTGGTGGGAGGCATGGCCAGCGGGGGCAAACGGCCGAAGCAGAACCGCCTGCTGCTCAACGGCACGGTGCTCGACGAAGGCGCGGTCGGCGTCGCCATCAGCGGCAACGTCGCGGTGCAGACCACGGTGAGCCAGGGCTGTCGGCCGGTGGGCAAACCGCTGGTGATCACTAAAGCGAGGCGGCATGTTGTTCAGCAACTCGCCGGCCGAAACGCGCTGGAAGTGATACAGGAAATGGCGCAGGAACTCGACGGCCACGACCAGGAGCTTGTCGAGACAGCCGGCCTGCTCGTCGGCCGCGTGGTCAACGAATACAAATCTCACTTCGGGCGGGGCGACTTCCTCATCCGCGGCCTCGTGGGTGTCGATCCGAAGCAGGGCTATATCGCCATCGGCGACCCGCAGGTCCGCGTGGGGCAGACGGTGCAGTTTCACGTGCGCGATCAGAAGACCGCGAGCGATGACTTCGCCATGCTGCTCGAAGCACAGCGGTTGTACGGGCCCGGCGAAGGGGCGATGTTGTTTACGTGTGCGTCGCGTGGGAGCAATCTTTTTGATCAGCCGAACGTCGATGTGGAGACGGTCCGCACGGCGTTGGGCGATGTGCCGATGGCCGGCTTCTTCGCCGCGGGCGAGCTGGGCCCGCTGGGTGCGGAAAATTTCGTGCATGGCCACACCGCCAGCCTGCTTGTGTTCCGCCAACCGGAGCCGCAATGGGAAGGCATCACGCCGCCACTACCGGACCGCGAGTCGGCGGATGAGTAGGGCGGTAGCGATGAGTAGCGCGGTGCGGCGCCGAAGAGCGCGGTGCAAGCACCGCGGCTAAATGGTGCAAGTGAGGCGCCGCGTGGTCGAAGTAGATGGTCGGGCGCTGGCGACCGTTGCGTTGAGATGACATGTCGCAGCTTAGGCCGCTGGTACAGGCGTGGTGGGCACGGGTGTGCTCGGCGCGGCTTGCAACTGTTTGAGGAACGCACCGCGATAGACTCTGTGGCTAAGCCAGGCGAGAGTGGGCACGGTGATGATGCCCACGCCGGGCACGACCTGGAGCAGGATCAGGAAGAAGGCGAGGATTCGCACCAGCCAGCGCATCAGCAGCGCCCGGCCTCGGCCGAGGTATCGGCGGTAGGGGGCGACCACTGCCAGGCGGTAGTAGATCACGCCGGGGATCAGGCCGACGATCGGGATGAGGCTCAGCAAGGCGCCGATGATCATCACCGGCCCGAGTCGGCTTGAGATCAGACGGTCATATTCGCTGAGCACCGTCGGGTCGTTGAACGGGCGCGTCTGACAGGCGGGGCATTGTTGATGCGGCGTTCGCTTATGCAGGCGGGTGGCGCACTTGCGGCAGCGGCGGAACGAGATCAGGTGCAGCGGATGTTCCGGCTTGTTGTGCGTGAGCAGGGCGGTGGACGTGCCCAGCCAGGTGAGTTGGCAGACGTTGGGGTTGTCGTGGCCGCAGTTGCCGCAGGCGATGGCGACGCGGTACATCGGCTCCTGGCAGGCGGGGCAGGGGACTTTCGATCGCTCTTCGCGGATTTGAGCGCGTTTCTGCAACAGCAGGATGATGCCGATGCCGATCAGGATCAGCACAGCCATGATGATCGGGAAGAGGATGAGAAAGAGGATGCCGAAGGCGGCCCAGAGATCCTGGCCCCAGCTGAAGATTTTCATCAGGCCGGTGTCGTCGCTTTCGTCGATGTCGATGAAGTTGCGTACGAGCGCGTTGTGTGCGGTGGCGACGATGAACGTGCCGCCGACGACGAAGGCGGTCAGGATGTAAAGCCCGACGCCTGCGTGTTGCACCATGAGCATGTCGAGCGCTTGCGGGTCGATAAGCTCTTCGACGAACTGCATGTCCGTGACCGTCGCGATGCCGAGCAGAGTGGCGCCGGCGGCGATGGGCTTAATGTACGGGTCGATATCGTTGAGCAGTTGTCTTGCTTCGGCATTCTTGTGGGCGAGCAGTTCGAGCAGCGCGAGCGAGCCGAGGATCCAGAGCGTGACGTCGTGTGTGAACCAGGTCGGCACGGCGGCGGGATCGATGCCCATCAGCATGCCGAGCTGGTTGACGCCGGGGACGTCAGGCCCGAAGCGCAGCAGCATGGCCGCGGCAAAGATGGGTATGAAAACGCGCGACGCGAATACGCCGGTCAACCCGGTTGCCTGTGCCAATGCGGTCCAGCTCATCATCGTCGTAAGCCCATGGCATGGCCCGTGCGGGGGGCGGTTCAGGGGGCGCATCCAGAGCCCTGCTGTGGGTAGCGGGGCTAAACGCTACGAATGAATTGCGGTCAGTCCAACTGTATATCAAAGGCCCATGCTATCGACGGGGCCACCGTTGACCAAGCATTTATTTCGATTGCGACACAAGGCAGGCGTCACGTCGAAGGGGCTTGGCCCGTGACGTGGACCAAAAAAGCAACCCGCCACATCGCAGCGGTGGCAGGCATTGCCTTCGCAGCGTGGTGGCGGGTGGCTGGGGTTTTTGATTGATGAATAGGGGGTCAGACCGCAACAAGTGGCCGGAGCGAATCGAGTGTAACAGCCGGGTCGTCGCCGGCGATGCGCTCGCCGACGAGCCCCGAAGAGCCCGCGTTGAAGAAGGTCTGGCCCTCTGCGCGGAAATAGCGCATGCGGTAGTGGCCTGGCGGCAGGTCGGTGACCGCCTCCCAATGCCCTTCCTTTACCTGGTCCATCGCGATCCACGAGCTGAACCCGCCATCACGTTCTTTAACCAGGAAGATCCGATCCGCTCGAGCGTCCTGCAATTCGAATCGCCATTTTTCGCCTGCATCCATGACTAAATTCCTCTCCCTTTCCCCGGTTTCCCGGCGACGTTTATTTCTCCCCTCGCACTGCCCCCTCCAAGGAGCATCCCCCGTACATCCCCCGGACTCCTCTACCCCCTCCATCTCCCTCGCCCTGCATCCCCCTTCGCCCCCCGCCCCCTCGTCCCCTTGCCCCCGGGCTTCCCCAGAGCCCCCCGGGCTGCCCCAGCGTCCCCCGGAACCCCCAAAATCCCGGCTTTCTCTTTCCGCTCATTTCGTTCCGCCCGTTCGGGTAGGGACGGGGCGGCAGCGGGTCTGATCGGGGCTTGCTTTGGCTTCGGCCATTCGGCCTTCGCGTGGCCGTGCACCTTGGCAGAGTTGCCTCTGCCAGTTATAGTCGCATGTCCAGCCCGTACGAACCGCGCCTTTCCGCTTGCCAGCCAGCTCTCGTTCTCTCCCTCTCCTGGCTGTGGCGAGAATGAAATCTGAGTCAGCAATCCGAATGACCGGGTTTGCTGAATCAACCGGGCGTGGCCGGGTCGATTCAGTAGAGCCATATTACTGAGCACCGGGTCGGCCGTATATAAGGGCAACCCGTATTGGCTCCTAAGTATGGGTTTTATGGGACACCGGGCGACTTCTGTCGGAAACATCGGGCTGCTTCGGCCGGAAGCGGATTACGCCAGAATGTCGCCTCACTGACGCGTGCGGGCCGGCCCCCCTATAATTGGCCGCTACCCCCGGAACCACGCCAAATTACACAAACAGGTCTCTTCAAGCTGATGTTACATCAATTCTGCTCATCCGCGTCACGACCCGAGCCGGACCCGCAAAATCCGCTCCCGCCGCATCGCGTCGGCCGCATCGACATCCACTGCCACCTCATCCCCGGCGTGGACGACGGCTGCAAAACGCCCGAACAGACCTGTGAATGTATCCGGCAGCTTCAGCGCGTCGGCTATACCGGCTCGATATGTACGCCCCATATCTGGCCCGACCTGTTCCCCGATAACGACATGCCGCGCATCCGACAATGGACCGCTCAACTTCAGAAACACCTCGACCACGTCGGCCTCGACTATCAACTTTGGCCCGGCGGCGAGCTGCGCCTGTTCGACGGTGTCATCGATTGGCTGGAAGAAAACGAACCCCCCACGCTCGCAGGCTCGCGCTTCGTGCTGCTCGACTTCTGGGAGTCGCAGTGGAGCCGATGGATCGACGACGCCTTCGACTGGCTGATCGAACGGGACTACCAGCCGATCCTCGCCCACCCTGAACGGCTCGGCCTCGACGATCTGCCCCGACACCTCGACAGCCTCCAGTCGCGCGGCGTCCGTCTGCAGGGCAACTTCCGCTGCCTCACCGGCGAGGAAGGCCCGCAGGCGGAGAAGTGGATACGTCAGTTTCTCGCTGAGGGGCGGTATCAATTGCTCGCCATGGACGCACATCGTCCCGACACGCTCGCGTCCCGCATTGCAGGCCTGGAGGTCGCCCGCCAGTGCTATGATGCTGACGATATCGACCGAAAAACGATCGACCTGCCTCGCCAGGTGATCCTGGGCATCGATGGTTAGTGGACTGCTTCTGTTGTCCAGCCGACCGTTTGCGTCGGCTTATCCGGGGCCGAGCGACTCAGACGCTTGCCTTGGATTTGATACCAGCGGATTTGGCGATAAACTAGCCGATCTGAACCTTGCCAAGCGAAGTTGCAAGGATGAACGAGCGGATTGGCGACGAAGGTTGAAAGATGTGCGGGCAGACTCGTGGCCGATGTGCCCGGCGACCTGCCTGCAAGCGAACGTTCGCCGCTTCGTTCCTCAGAGACCCGACCGGGTAGCTCAGTTGGTAGAGCATCGGCCTTTTAAGCCGCTGGTCGTGGGTTCGAGCCCCACCCCGGTCATTTGATCTGACAAGGACTTACGATCATCACCTGATCGGGAGTCCTTTTTTTTGTGCCACATTTTGTGCCACGCCCGACGCTTCCGAGTAGAGCGATTCGGGCACTTGCAGGTACTGCCGGGCCGATACCTTGATGCCGTGGCCCATCCGCTCGGCCACGGCATACTGCGGGAAGCACTGTGCCAGATCGGTCTCGCGGTTTTTCCGCAGCGTGTGGCACCGTTTCGCCCAGGGCTTAATCCCGCCCGCTTGCAGGTGTCGTGGAACGTACGGCGAAGATTGCTTTGGCTGACTTCGTGACAGATGCGAGGTTCGCCCACCGGGCAGGCTTCGTGCGCCCGGGGCAGCATTCGCATCACTGCGACCTTGGGGCGAGCAAAGCGCGCTGGACTTCAGCCCATGCCTCCAGGTTCGCGTCCCGAAGCACACGTAAGATGCATCGTGAATTTCTGCCTGTACTGCATTCTTTAGAAGACGCGCGTTCGTGCACGCCGACGCAGAAACAGTAATCCCCCAATGCTGAACAACGCCAGCGACGCCGGTTCGGGAATAATGCTGATACCGTCGACATACAGCCGTGCCTCCGGTCCACTGGGGTCGGAGAGGTAGGGGCGAATCCATGAGAACTGATTTACGCTATTTCGAGAAGCAAAGTTGGATGCCGAGCCGAGTACCTGATCCTGATCGTCATAAATAGTCAGGTCCCAGGTCATGTCAGCCGGTCGGATGTCGACGACGAAGCGATAGAACGTTCCGGCCGTCGGCGTTACACCATTCGTATCGATCGTCGTCCAGTCGTTACCATCACGGCCGGCAAAGTTGCCTTCCCAGAAACCGAATATCACGCCGTTGAACCCTACCGCATTTTGAATATAAACGAAGCCGCTGATCCCATTCGAACCCGCATTGTCATACGCTAATGAAACCTCGATCTGGAACGGGTCGGTGATCTGCGTGGGACTCCATTGACGATGGGCACGCGTGGCGGTGCTGCCGGTGGTTTGCAGCATCATCATCTGATTGCCTGTGGCAGCGTCGGGGTGCCCATTCGTGCCGCCGGTGACGATCTCGCGAAGGCCGGGATTGGCATCTGTATCCCACTGATCCTGGCCGACGATATTCCCGGGCGTATAGGTTGGCTGCTCAAAATCTTCAATCCAGTAACTCGCATCAGCATCCGGTGGGACGGCAAGGCCCATCGCGAGCCCGATTACCAACGAAGCACACACGGCTCGGTTATGTTCCAAATGCATAAGATCCTCCTTTGTTAAAGTGATAGCGCATTGCTGGCCGAACAACATCCCTCGGCCGACTACATATACTTAGTTGGTGGTAAGGCAGAACTATGCCACATGGTTTCCTGTTAATCGGAAGCCGACAGTTCAAGGTCGATGTTTGTCGCTCCCTCAGCGACGTCATACCGAACGCCAAACCGGTTATTCACTTTGATATTGCCCTGAATGTTCGAAGGAACGAGGTCGCCACTGTTGGCGTATGCTCTTACCGCCGGTCGATCTCGACTGTCTTCGATAACACAGTTTTCGAATGTGACGCCGCCGTAGTAGTGAGTACCCGCCAGAAAGGCCGGCCGAGGCAGGTGGACGGTGATCGGATATGGCGCCATTCGTTCCGGTCGAATGCGAGGGCTGATCACGTTGCCTCTCGCCACATCACGCCAGGTGCAGTTGATGAATCGCAAGTCGATCCGTTCCGCCGCTTTGTCGTAGATATACGCTCCCGCCTTAGCGGTGCGCTCGATCAGACAATCGACAAACTCGATCGTGCCGGTTGGTCCATCGTCCTTCAACGCGCCAATTGAAATGCCATAGGTGCCGCTGTTTTTCACGTGAACATTTTCAACGCGAATGGAGATCGGCTCCGTGTCACGGCTCATCTTGTTCAGGTAGATCAGCAGGCCATGCCCTTCGTTGTTGTCGAGCACCGTGTTGCGGACGACGATGTTTTCAAGCCGGTCGGTCGGCGCGTTCGGTTCGAAGTCGATGCCCGCTGCCGGAGCCGTGCCGCTCGTATTCTTGAATACCGAATCCTCGACGAGCATGTCGATGGCGCTGATGACGCTCATGCCCTGGCGATGATGGCCGTCGGCAATAACGTCTCGAATCACGATATTTTCGTTGTAGGGCTTAGCTGCCTCGCTTGCCCGGTCGGTGCCGAGAAAACGGACTGCGCCGCTGACGCCGAAGTAGATCCCGTCGCCTCCGCTGTTTTCGAGGCGTAGCCCTTCAATGGTCACGTTTCGGCAACTGAGGAACGATAGCGTGTGGCGCCATTCGGCCGGCTCATATTGCTCGGCATCCTGGTAATCATGTTTTCGCATTCGCAGGGTCGCCCCGTGACCGCGAAGCGTGATGTTTTCTTTGTTGTCCGCTCTGAAGAGGTTGTGACTTCGTCCTTGAAACTCGCCCGCCTTCGCTTCAACAATTGTGCCCGGTTCGAAGATGATCGTGATATCGCTGGGCAATCGGATTGGGCCCACGATCCACGGCCGACCCATATTGGGCACGGTCAATACGTCAGCGCCGGAATGAATGGCGGCATGAAGATATTGTGTTGCGTCTTCTTCATTAAAGCCCCACCAGCCGGCGTTGGCGTCATTCAGATTGCCCTCACGCACCAGCCGAACCTTGGCCGGGTCGGTCAGGTCGGTCGAGTCGGCCAGGAGGGACGTCTGCCACATCGGTCCCATGGTGATCAGAACCGCCAGTGCGGCGATCGTCATAAAAGTCTTGTCGCTGAAAGCGCGAAGTCTCATGTTGTTCCTTCTTTCTGTGATGGTCTAAAACGCCTAATGAATTGAGACCGGGTTAATGCCGTTGTTTGCGAGGCATGATCTGGATTTTCGTCACGTGGGGCGAACCACTAGGGCATGGAGAAAAAGTTTGCCCAGAACGGATCGGATCGCGCATCGAGATTGGTGAAAAAGTCCGGGTCCGGAATGTTTTCAACGTGCCCGTCCATGAAGACCGCATTGATCGTGTCGTTGGGATGCACCCAGTTAAAAAAGCCGCCGTTGGAGGCTTGGGGGTGGCGGATATAGGTCTGCTGTGCGACATCGGCGAACCAGCCCGTATTCGATAACGAGCCGAGCAGGGGTTCGACCGAGAAAGGGCTGGCGGCGTACCGCCACATCTGGCCGTAGCGGACGAAGATGTCATCGCCAGAACCATCACCAAAGCCAACGCCACGACTGACCGCCAGGCTGACGCGCTTCAGATCGGCATCGAAATCCGCCGGGCAATGCCAGACGTGGCCTGTCTCGTCGCGTTCAAATCGGCCGGCGGTTCCGAGATCGCGGCCGATGTAGACGTGCATGCGGTCATACCAGAAGTTTCCTCCATCGCTAACGGCCCTGACCGGCGCCATGTACTGGTTGAAATCTTCAACATACATCAGTGCTGCGATACCGGTCTGGCGGTGATTCGAAGCGCACTGAATGCGGTAGGCGGTCTGCCTCGCCGTACTTAGAGTCGGCAGGAGGATTGCAATCAGCAATATAATGATTGATATTACAACGAGTAATTCGATGAGTGTGAAGGCTGGTGCACGGTGAGCGCCGTGGCCATAATTCGAAGACGTCGTCCTGGGAGCGGGCGGTTGTGCGGCGGCATGTATCGTGGTTGCCATGATTGTTACTCTCGATGTTCGTCTCATGCTGACTGATGCAGGCCTGCTGTACTCATTTGATCGTCGTGACCTGTTGTGATGCACGATCATGGCAAAGCAACTGTCACGACACGGGTTCCTGCGTGTCAGATCGAGACAGGGCTGTGTCGATGACGGTTTCGTTCGACGGGTAGGCTGAGACGGTTTCACCTTGCACAAATGTGACAGGTGAGGTGGCGACCTGCGGAACGATTTCGTCGGAAACCAGGCTTGAGAGAACCTCGGCCGACCGGCGTCCGATCTGCGGCCAGTCGCAGACGACATGGTCAATCTCGTGGCCTGTCCAATACGAGGCCATTGGGTATACGCCGTAGTCCACGGTGACGATGCTTCGCTGCTTGCCGATGGATTCCCGGAAGATCGGGTCGGCGAACAGATAGGCCATGAATGTTGAATGCGTCATCACATACGCTTTGATGTCTGGGTGGCAAGGCTCGTAGTACTCCATCAGCAGCGAGCCGAGCTTTCGCCGATAGAGCGTCTTGATATCGAGGAAGTTGAAGGTCGGCTCGAATCGCGATCCGCGCTTGGCGTAGGCGGCGTTAAACGCTTCGATCCAGTTCTGGCTGTAGCCGCCGAGGATGTCGCTGCCGACCACGCCGTAGGACATGTGCCCCATTTCGGTTAATCGCCGGTCGATCAATTCGGCGGCTTGCATCAGATTGGGCTTGACGCTGTGGATGTTCTGTTTCGGCACGTCGCGTCCGGCAACCACGAGCGGCAGAATCTTGGAGGTGCGCACCACCAGCGGAACCTGCTGACTCTGCGGGTGCAGCCAAATCAACCCAGCCAGATCCCGCTCCCGTACCCGGTCAAGCCATTGGTCTTCGTTGGTGGGATACGGGTTGGTGTGCAGGACGCTGATGTGGCAATTCTGTTCGTCAGCCCACTTCGAGATGCCTTCAAAAACGGTCGACGTGTACCAGTGGGTGGTTGAGTTAGCCCACGATGGCGGAACGAACCCGATGGCTTTACCCTTGAGATTCGTCGCCGTCGAGATCAACGGCTGAAGGTACGTGCCTCGGCTCGGCCGACGGACCACGGCCTCTTGCTGTTGCAACAACTTCAATGCCCGGCGAATCGTATCTCGCGCGACCTTGTGCTCGGCCGCCAACGTGTGTTCGTCCGGCAGTCGCATCGGGCGTTTCAGCCCCGGGCGCTTGGCGATCATGTCGTTGGCAATCTGGATATAGCGGGGTAGCGTCGTCAAAGGGACTCCTACAATACGAAAGATAATGTATGTACACATTACACAATGTGATGCTTTCGTCAACGGCATTCTCGGATAATATGCAACAAAAACGCGATTAATGCCGTAGTATTATTGTAGACTTGGGCGATGTGCGATTTGATATGCATACAAAAATGTTTTGTATACCATACAGGTGCGGGATTGTACGACTACGGGTGCTCTGCAAGCGCCAACGTAGGTCGCGACGTGTGTTTAGAAGGCCATGATTGACCGGGGCTCAGGAATCCATCCAAATGCATTCGAATGCCGCCCGTTGCGACACCCTCTCGGCTCTGGTTCAGGCTCATTTCGACAAAGTGCTTGCCAGTGGGCTGGATTGCTATGGGCCGGACCACACCGCCATGTGGATGGCGAGTCTCGATACCGCCACCGGCCGGTATCCCATTGACGACACGCGCCCCGAGCACATCGGCAAGCGGGTGTACCGCAACATCGACGCTCCCAAAGGCTGTTCGTTGTACTGGGATCAGCCAGCCGTCGTCGCGGCGCATGCCCTTTCACGATGTGTGAACGACGAACGCTATGTCCGGGCCGCGGACGCCTATGTGCGCGATTTCCTGAAGCGGTGCGTCGCCTCGAACGGCATCTTTCTGTGGGGCAATCATTATTACTACGATGCCTTCCGCGACGTGGTGATGCGCTTCAAAAGCCGCGAAGACCCGATCCCTTGCGATCCGGAAAGCGAGTCCGGCGAACTGCACGAAATTCGCCCCATCGTCCCGGCGTGGGAGACGTTCTGGCGGGTAGATCCACACGCCACCGATCGAGCCATCCGCGCCGCGGCGGCGGGGCATCTGGTCAACGCGGATACTGGCGAGTTTGATCGTCACGCAGGTCGAACATCCGGCTGCGCATTTATCGAGCACGGTGCGACCATGATCGAATCGCTCGCATGGCTGTACGCCAAGACCGGCGACCCTGCCCTGCTTGAGCCGGCCCGGGCGATGGCCCGATTCAGCTTCGAACATCGCCACCCGAATACCGGGTTACTCGAAAACAATCCGACCGTCGACCGTTGGGACAAGACGACCTCGACCACTGAGGCAGGGCTTTGGGCCGGCTGTCTGGTGCGTGCCGCCGGCCTTGCGAACGAGCCGGCGTGGATCGACATGGCCGACGCGGCGCTGAGTGCCTGGTTGGCGGTGGGGTACGATGAAAATGCGGGCCGGTATTACGGCCGATTGCGTGTGGCCGATGGAACGCCGATTTTCGATCCGCCGCAGACGCCTTACGAGCCTGGCAATCACGCTGACTTATGGCGTCCCTTGTTCCCCGCCCACGACTACCCGATGCAATGCGCGGAGGCTGCTTTGTCGCTTTATCAGCTGACGAGCAAGCCGACCTATCGAACCGCATGCGAGCGTTGGCACGATATGATTGATCGCGAACTACCCGCCCGTAACGGCCAGGGCGGTTACGCTGAGCACTACGGCCGATGTCTTCATTTCCTGCTGGGATGCCATACCGTATTCGATGAGCCGGCATACCTGAAATTGGCTCATCGAATTGCGAACGAAGCGGTAACGGTTTTATTTGCCCAGAACATGTTCCGCAGTCACCCGGGAGAAGACCGCTATGACGCGGTCGATGGCGTAGGCTTCCTGCTGCTGGGCCTGTTATGGCTGGAGCGTGGCGAGGAAGTCGATGCGATGGGGCTCGGGTGGTAGGGCGACACAAGGGTTGCGTTTTGAGAACAGGTCGCTCTGAATTCGCATTAAGCCCTCGAAAATAAAGGGTAATACGTGCGACGCGCATAAAAAAGGGTCTCGACCGGGGAGGCGATCCGGTTCGAGACCCGATCCAGGGCAGGAAGGGGAGATTGGTCCGCCGCAGCTGCGCGGGCGGGTTGTCGATTCACCGGGACAAGCATCACATTCATCGCCAAGGAGGGCAAGCGGTCAGCGGAGGTTTTCTCGCCCCGCGCGTCGGTCACGCCGACTGTGACGATTGATCGGGCCAGGCGAGAGCGTCGCGCAACGTTGCTATACTCCCGCCATGTCGAAATGTGAGAAAATCGGGCTGTTCCCCGGCACTTTTGATCCGATCACCAACGGGCATCTGGACGTGATCCGCCGGGGGCAGGCGCTGTTTGATCGACTGGTCGTGGCGATCGGTCACAACCCGGCCAAGCGGCGGCTGTTCGACATGGACGAACGCCAGGCGATCATTGAACAGATCATCCGGGCCGAGTGTGACGATCATGTCGAGGTGGCGGTGTACCAGGGGTTGACGGTCGACTTCGCTCGCAGCATTAACGCGACCGCCATCGTGCGCGGGTTGCGGAATGTCAGCGATCTGAACTTCGAGTTTCAGCTTGCACTGACCAACCGTTCGATCGCGGACATCGAGACGGTGTTCATCATGACCGGCGAGACGTATGCGTTTGCCAGCTCAACGCTGATCAAGCAGATCGCGGCCGGCGGCGAGATCGACCGCCTCGGGAGACTGCTGCCGGCGGTGGTGATCGAACGGTTGAAGCAGAAGAAGCAGGAGCATGGCGGGACGCTGCCTTGGGCGCATGTGGATCATTTGAAAGATTAGAGGCATCAGGCATCAGGCATCAGGCATCAGGCATCAGATGTCAGGCAGGCATTAGCGAACAATCAATGGACTATCGCATCATCAGCATCGGCGTGCTCAGTGTGCACGAACTCTGGAATCGGCAGGGGGCAGCCCGGACGCCACACGCGACGACGACGCTCATCCGCAGCGGCGACCGCACGATTCTCGTCGACCCCGGCCTGCCGGGGCAGGTGATCGCAGCGCGGCTGTCCGAGCGGGCCGGCATCGAGCCGGAGGATGTGTCCGACGTCTTTCTGACCAACTTCCGCCCGGCGCATCGGATGGGGCTGCTCGCGTTTCCCAAGGCCCGGTGGATCGTGTCTGAGGCCGAGCGGGAGGCGATGGGCGCGGCGCTGGTCGAGCAGTTTCGCCAGGCCAGCGACGACGAATCGCGGGAGATGCTGCAACAGGAGATTGCGCTGCTCAAGCGATGCGTGGCTGCGCCGGACAAGGTGGCGGAGCATGTTGATCTGTTCCCCTTGCCGGGCTTTACGCCGGGCACTTGCGGGCTGCTGCTGAGCCAGACGCGGTCGACGACGCTGATCGCAGGCGACGCGGTGGCGACCATCGAGCACCTCGAACAAGGGCGCGTGCTCCGCGGGGCGTACGACACGCAGCAGGCCCAGGAGAGTCTGGTCGAAGCGATCGAGATCGCGGACGTGATCATCCCCGGCCACGACAACATCACACATAACCCGACCCGCCGATTCTAGAGCGGTTGGCATCGAGCCAGACCTTTCCCACTCCTACTCCTAATCCTAATCCAGGTTCCTAATCTGGTTTGGATTAAGAGTGGGAACCTGGATTAAGATTTAGAGTAGGAGGGTGGACGCAACCCGGACGGGGCACTGCGTTTAAAGAATGAGGCCGTTCGCTGACAGCCCCCTGTCAGTGAGCGGTCGACACCCGAACATTTACCGTCAAAAACACCTTGACAGCCTTGTGTGTTCGGCACATGATAGCCCTAACGGAACCCATTCACACGGAGGTTGTCATGCTCAGTCTGCACCGCATCGAAAAGCAATTTCACGCCGGGGAACACGAACGGCTGCTGCGGCAGGTGCTCGACAACGGCTTGCGTTTGCCGCTGCCGTTGCGGGTTCGGCTGTCGCAGGGGCGGGCGACGGCGATCGCGATGGGGCTGCGGCGGGTGGTGGAGCTGACGTATGGGCCGGGGCCGCTTAGCCGGGCGATGATCGCGGCGCTGTTGGCGGAGCAGTCGGCGTCGGGGGCGTTTCTGGCGGACGATCGGCCGGACCCGCTGGCGACGGCGGCGGCGGTGTCGGCGCTGGCGATGGTGCGGCGGGATCACCCGACCGCGGCGGGGCCGGAGGTCGACGAGGCCCATGACCGGGCGCTGGCGGCGCTGAGTGAGATGCAGGATGGCGACGGCCTGTTCCGGGCGGGGGACGACCGCAGCGATGCGGACCGGGCACGCAGCGCTGCGTTCGTGCTCTGGCTGCTCGCGGCCGACGCGGCGTTTCGCCAGAGCGTGCGGATGGCAGACGTTCGCAACTGGTTCGAGTCCCGGTTGTCACGCCTTGAAGCGACCACCGCGGAGCTGTATCAACTGGCCTGCCTCAGTCGGCCGATCGACCCGCCACGCACGCCCGCGCTGGCGGCGATCGCGGCGTGAGTGGGTGTCATACGACATAGGCTTGGGTTCGACGAAAGAAGCCCACGGCGTCACGCCGTGGGCTTCGTCGTTGGTGGGGTTGTCGGGTTGGTGGGGTTGTCGTTGGTGGTGGGTTACTTTTTCGCGCCGCGTTCGCGGGTTCGGCGTTTGAGCTCGGCTTCGATGAAGCCGTGGATGTCGCCGTCCATGACGGACTGCGGGTTGCCTTGCTCGTGGCTGGTGCGGTGGTCTTTCACGCGGTTGTCGTAGAAGACGTAGCTGCGGATTTGCGTGCCCCAGCCCATGTCGAGTTTGCCGCCGGCGGCCTCGAGTTGGGCGGCCTCGCGTTTCTGCTCTTCGAGCAGTTCGATCTTGGCGAGGAGGATGGCCATGGCCATGTTGCGGTTTTGCTGCTGGCTTTTGTGTACCGAGCAGACGACCTGCAAGCTGGTGGGCTTGTGGACGATTCGCACCGCCGAGGCGACCTTGTTCACGTTCTGCCCGCCGGGGCCGGAGCTGCGGGCGAAGGCGGTGATTTCCAGGTCGTTTTCGTCCAGTGTGATCGCGCCGGTGTCTTCGAACTCGGGGGTCACGTCGACGCTGGCGAAGCTGGTTTGTCGCTTGCCCTGGGCGTTGAACGGCGAGACGCGGGCGAGGCGGTGCGTGCCGCGTTCGGTGGAGAGATAGCCGTAGGCGAGCGGGCCTTTGACGTGGAGGGTGACGTCTTTGAGACCAGCCTCTTCGCCGTGGCTTTTGTCGACTTCGGTGACGTCCCAGCCCATGCGTTCGCAGTAGTAGAGGTACATGCGCATGAGCATTTCGGTCCAGTCCTGGGCTTCCGTGCCGCCTTCGCGGGCGTAGATGCTCAGGTAGCAGTTGCGCGCGTCATACTTGCCCGACAGCAGCGAGACGGTTTCGAGTCGGTCGAGTTCTTTTTGCAACTCGGGCAACTGCTGGGCGACTTCGTTGCGCGTGTCGGCATCGTCGGCTTCCTCGGCCATCTCCCACATGAGCAGCGCATCGTCGATCTTCTGCTGCGCCTTGCGCAACGGTTCGATCTGGGCCTTGACCGATTTCAGTTCGGTGACGACCTTGTTCGCCGCGTCGGGCTCGTTCCAGAACTCCGGCTGCTCCATCTGCTTTTCGAGCTCGGCCCGCCGGTTGGCCTTGTTGTCGTAGTCAAAGAGAGTCACGGATGCTTAACACCCGTGCCTTGAGATCCTCAAGCAGGTCGGCGACGCCTTCCGCTGCGAGGGGTGAATTGTTCGGGCTGTCAGTCATGGTGGCGTTCAATCGGTTAGGGCGTAAAAGTCAGGAGAAACCAAAGCCCACGGATGGCCATCCGTGGGCTTAATGGGAAACGTCAGTTTATTCTATCGCAGTTTCGACAGGTAGTCGGCGATCCGGTCCAGCCCCTTGTCGATCTGTTCGAGGCTGGTCGCGAAGCTGAGGCGGACGTGGTTCGGTGCGCCGAAGTCTTCGCCTGGCACGACGGCGACCTTGGCGTGCTCCAGCAGTGACTCGGCGAAGTCGGCGGCGCTGTTGATCGCCTTGCCCGCCGGGTCGGTCTTGCCGAACGCGGCTTCGGAGATATCGGGGAAGACATAGAACGCGCCGGTCGGCTTGGGGCAGCGGACGCCGGACAGCTCACTGATGCGCTGGTGCATGTGCGTGCCGCGCTGCTCGAAGGCTTGGCGCATGTTTTCGACTTCGTCCTGCGGGCCGGCGAGGGCGGCGGGGATCGCGGCGTAGCAGAAGCTGGTGATGTTGGAGGTCATTTGGCCCTGCATGGCGGCCATGGCTTTGATGAGGGCGGGGTCGGCGATGGTGAAGCCGATGCGCCAGCCGGTCATCGAGTAGGTTTTGCTGAGGCAGTTGAAGGTGACGGTTCGCTTGGCGAGCTGTTCGTTGAGGGAGGCGAAGCTGGTGGCGGTGGTGTCGCCGTAGACGAGGCGTTCGTAGATCTCGTCGGAGAAGACGATGACCTGCGGATGCTTGGCGATGACTTCGGCCAGCGCGGCGAGCTCGTCGCGGGTGTAGGTCGTGCCGGTGGGGTTGGAGGGGCTGGTGATGACGACGATTTTCGTGCGTTCGTTGATGGCGGCGGCGAGCTGGTCGGGTGTGATTTTGAAGTCGTTGCCGACCGAGCCGGGCACTTCGCGGACGACGGCACCTGCGAGCCGGGCCTGCTCGGGATAGCTGACCCAGTAGGGTGCGGGGAGGATGACTTCGTCGCCGGGGTTGATCAGGGCTTCGAAGGCGAGGTAGAGCGCGTGCTTGCCGCCGGCGGAGATGAGCACGTGTTCGGGGCCGAAGCTGTAGCCGAAGCGTTGGTTCATGTAGTCGGCGACGGCCTTGCGTGCGGCGGGCGTGCCGGGGGTGGGCTGGTACTTGGTGACGCCGTCGTCGAGGGCTTTTTTGGCGGCGTCTTTGATGTGCTCGGGCGTGTCGAAGTCCGGTTCGCCGGCGCCGAAGCCGACGACATCGATGCCCTCGGCTTTCATGGCTTTGCTCTTGGCGGTGACGGCGAGGGTGGCGGAGGGCTTGATGGCCTGCACACGGCTGGAAAGTTGCATCGGTCGGGTCCTTGCAGCGGGGGGAAATCAGCCGCACAGCGTAGCTGGCCCGTGCCATGCGGGCAACGCGGGGCTTTGCCCGGGGCGGTCGGCACTGGTATAAACGGGTTGTAGAAACGTCGGCCAAGCCAACTGTTTTAATCAGTGTACTCAACCCTCGAGGGAGCGTATCGACATGGATCAAGTTCGTCTGGGTGTCATCGGCTATGGGAACATGGGCCGATCGCATGTCAAGTATTTTGACCAGGTCAAGGGCCTGAAGTTCACCGCGGTCGCCGACCCCGACCCGAAGGAAACCGAGCTGCTCGTGAAAGAGCATGGCGTGAAGGCCTTTACGGACGGGTACGAGCTGATCAACTCCGGCGAGGTCGATGCGGTGCTCATCGCGACGCCGCACTACGACCACCCGCCGCTGACCCTGGCTGCTTTCGAGAAGGGCTTGCACGTGCTGTGCGAAAAGCCCATCGCAGTTACCGCCAAGGCTGCGCAGGAGACGATCGAGGCGCACAAGAAGCATCCGGAGCTGATCTACTGCGGGATGTTCAACCAGCGGACCAGCCCGACGTGGCGGGCCGTGAAACGCCTCATCGACGAAGGCGCGGTCGGCGAGTTGATCCGCGTCGGCTGGACGATCCAAGGTTGGTTCCGCACGCAGGCGTACTACGACTCGGGCGGGTGGCGTGCGACATGGAAAGGCGAAGGCGGCGGCGTGCTGATCAACCAGTGCCCGCACAACCTGGACCTGTTCTGCTGGTTCGTCGGGCAGCCGAAGCGCGTGACCGCAGCGCAAGTGGGCCTGGGCAAGTATCACCACATCGAAGTGGAAGACGAGGTCAACGCGCTGCTTGAGTTTGAAAACGGCGCGACGGGCACGTTTGTCACGTCGACGGCGGAATGCTCGGGCATCAATCGGCTGGAGATCGTGGGCGACAACGGCACGATCATCGCCGAGCCGGGCAAGCCGGTGCGACTGCTGCGCAACGGCACGCCGACGCGTGAGTTCCTGGCCACCAGTCCCGAGCGCTTCGCGACGCCGAGCAGGGACACGATCTCGATCGAGCCCGGTGAAAAAGACCCTGGCCATCGTGGGATCACGGAGAACTTCATCAACGCGATTCTGCATGGCGAGAAGCTGATCGCTCCGGCGGCCGAGGGCATCCTCGGGTTGGAGTTGGGCAACGCGATGTTGATGTCGGGTCTGAAGCATCAGCCGGTGGACCTGCCGACCGATCGCAACGCGTTTGAAGGCGTGTTGCAGGACCTGATCAAGAACTCGACGTTCAAGAAGCGCGAGGTGAAGAACACCGGCGCGGCAGACCTGGCGGGCACGTACTGATCCGTCAGGCATCGAGTAACAGAGACACAACTAGACCCGCGGATGTGCCATGTGCATCCGCGGGTTTTTTATTTGTTTGGCGTGAGGGGCAGTCGCTGTGCGGGCATGCGTTGTTCCTGGCCGATTCCGGGCCTAGAGTCAGGTGGGGAGTAAAGCGGGAGACGGGAGAAAGGCAGATCCATGGCGAACAAGTCCAAGAAGAAAACGAGCGAGAAGAAACAGCCGAAGCAGAAGCAGCAGCGTCAGCCGGGGCGTGAGTCGGCGATGACGCCTGAGCCGGAGGTGATTCGGGCGGACTATCGCGGCAGCGGCAAGCTGGAGGGGCGGACGGCGCTGATCACCGGCGGCGACAGCGGCATCGGCCGAGCGGTCGCGGTGGCGTTTGCGCGCGAAGGGGCGGACGTTGCCATCGTGTACCTGGAAGAAGACAAGGACGCGATGCAGACCGAACGGCTGGTCGAGGCCGAGGGGCAGGAGTGTTATGTCATCCGCGGGGATGTGCAGAAGGAAGCGTTCTGTCGGCGGGCCGTGGACGAAGCGGTCAGCGAACTGGGTCGGCTGGATGTGCTGGTGAACAACGCGGCGATGCAGTTTCCCACGCCGAACTTTGAAGACATCGACGCGAAGCAGTTGGAGACGACGTTTCGCACGAACATCTTCGCGATGTTTTACACGACGCGGGCTGCGCTGGGCGCGCTGAAGCGGCGGGAAGGCAGCGCGATCATCAACACGACTTCCGTGACGGCTTACCGTGGCAGCGGTTCGCTGGTGGACTACTCCGCAACGAAGGGCGCGATCGTGTCGTTTACGCGCTCGCTGGCGACGAACCTGGCGAAGGAAGGCGTACGGGTGAACGCGGTCGCGCCGGGGCCGATCTGGACGCCGTTAATTCCGTCGACGTTTCCGGAGGAGAAGGTTGAGAAGTTCGGCAGCGACACGCCGATGGGCCGAGCGGGCCACCCCAGCGAGTGCGCCCCGGCGTATGTGTACCTCGCCAGCGATGACAGCTCATACGTCACCGGGCAGGTGCTGCACGTCAACGGCGGAGAAATTGTTAATGGTTAGTTTCTAGTTTCGAGTTTCGAGTTTCTGGTTGGGGTATGCTGGGTGGATGAGAATCATTGCAGGTGTACATCGAGGGCGGCGGCTGGTCGGGCCGAAGGATGCGACGACGACGCGGCCGATCACGGATCGTGTGAAACAGAGCTTGTTCGATCGGCTGTGGGCGATGGGGGTGTTGCCGGAGGACCCGCTGGAGGCGGACGAGCAGCCTGCGGACGAGCGGGGGCTGGTGCTCGACCTGTTCGCGGGCACGGGGAGCCTGGGGCTGGAGTCGCTGTCGCGGGGGGCGGGCAAGTGCGTGTTTGTGGAGATGGACCGTGATGCGCTGCACGGGCTGGAGCAGAACCTGTCGGCCCTTCGGCTGAGCGATCGGGCGAACGTATTGAAGGTGAATGCGCTGTCGCCGGGCTGGCTTGTGCACGCGGTGCGTAAGCCGGTGCGGATTGCGTTTGTGGACCCGCCTTACGCGATGATGTCGGAGGCGGACGGTTGGGAGCGGTTCATGCCGCTGCTTGAGGCGTTGGCGGAGACGGCGGAGGCGGGGGGTGTGATGGTGGTGCGTACGCCGACGCCGGTTGAATCGCCGGAGATCAAGGGCTGGGTCGGGCCGACGTCGCATAAGTATGGGGGGATGAAGGTGACATTTTATGAGCGTGCTGGTGGGGAAGGGGGAGGGGAAGTTTCTAGTTTCTAGTTTCTGGTTGTGGGGGGGGACGCCGACGGATTGAATCCGTGGGCTTCGGGGGGGCTGGTAATGGAGTTTGGGGTCAGGCGAGGGCTTGGGGCTCGGGCTGGCCGTGGGGGTCGTCGCGTTTGGGGAGGCGGACGATGTGGGGGACGACCAGTTCTTCGAAAACGTGATAGAGACGGCGGACCTCTTTGAGTGGGTGTTTGTGGTCGTCGACGCGGAGGTCCCAGAGGGGATAGACTTCGGTGTCGATGACGTAGACGGTGGCGGAGTTTGCGCCGCGGCGGTCGCCGCCTGTGGCTTCGCCGGCTTCGATGGCGGTGAGCAGTCGCTCGGCAAGGGGGGCGCCGTCGTCGGCTTCGAAGGCGTCGCGCATGGCGTGCAGCGGTTCGTGGCCGACGAGGAGGTTGCCCTGGACGCAGTAGCCGGGGCCGGTGATGTGGCCGGCCCATTTGCTGGTCTTCGAGCCGGTCCATCCGGCGACGTTGCCCTGGCCGTCGACGATGCCGACCTGGCGGATGTCGCGGTCGGGGTCCTGAAGGACGACGGCGTCGAGGGCCTGTTTGGCGTCGAGGCCTTCGCGTAGCTTGGTGATGCCGTCGTGGCCGAGGTATGGGTTGATCCAGGCCTGGGTCGCGATCGCGCCGGTGCGCGGGTAGGCCCAGGTGAGCAGCTTGCCCACGGCGGGCACGGCGGTGACGGCGGCGATGCCGACCTGCTTCGTACGCGGACAGCGGGCAACAATGGAAAACGTCATTCGGTTCTCTTCCTTTTCTCCAACTGACCCACACTCCGGCAGTACAGCTTAAGCTGTACTGCCGGGGAAGGACATAGACCCTACAATAGTAGCTTAAGCTTCACGACAAGCCCCGGAACCCCGAAGACGGAACCACCATGTTCGGCAATTTATCTGACAAGTTCGAGTCGGCCCTGCGCAAGCTTTCCGGACAGGGCAAGATCAGCGAATCCAACGTCCGCGAGGCGATGGAGGACGTCCGCACGGCCTTGCTGGAGGCGGACGTGCATTATGAAGTCGCTGAGCAGTTCATTGAGAGCGTGCAGCAGAAGGCGTTGGGGCAGGAGGTGCTCGCGGCGGTGAAGCCGGGCGAGCAGATGATCAAGATTGTGCACGATGAGTTGGTGACGCTGTTCGGCGGTCAGCCGATTGTGGATAAGGAAGACGCGGTTCGGCCGGAGGAGCCGCCGCTGATGTACGTCGATCCTGGGCCGACGGTGATCATGATGTCGGGGCTGCAAGGGTCGGGGAAGACGACGACGTGCGGCAAGCTGGCGGGGTATCTGAAGAAGCGCGGCAAGAAGGTGATGCTGGTCGCGGCGGACCTTCAGCGGCCGGCGGCGGTGCATCAGCTTGAGGTGCTCAGCAAGCAGGTGGAGGATGAGGTCGAGGGCAACGGGCGCGTGTCGTTCTACTCCGAGCCGGACAAGGTGGCGGAGTATGGCAAGGCGGTGGGCGCGGCGGTGAAGGTCTGCCGGAACGCGGTGGAAGCCGGTCGGAAGGCGGCGGTGGATGTGGTGATTCTCGACACGGCCGGCCGACTGCATGTGAACGACTCGCTGATGGGCGAACTGCGACAGGTTGCGTCGGCGGTGAACCCGCATCAGATCATGCTGGTGATCGACGCGATGACGGGGCAGGACGCGGTCAACTCGGCCAAGGCGTTTAACGAGCAGTTGGAGTTGGACGGCGTGATCATCACGAAGTTCGACTCGGACACGCGCGGCGGCGCGGCGTTGAGCGTGAAGCAGATCACGGGCAAGCCGATCAAGTTCATCGGCACGGGTGAGCGGATTGATGCGCTGGAAGAGTTTCATGCCCGCCGAATCGCGGGGCGCATCCTGGGCATGGGCGACGTCGTGTCGCTGGTGGAAAAGGCGCAGGAGCAGGTGAGTGAAGAGGAGGCGATGGCCCTTCAGGAGAAGATGGCCAAGGGCAAGATGACGATGGACGACTTCCTCGTCCAGCTCAAGCGCATCCGCAAGATGGGGTCGATGAAGTCGTTGCTGGGGTTGCTGCCGGGCATTGGCAATCAGCTGAAGGATCTGCCGATCGACGACAAGCAGATCGACCGGACGGAGGCGATCATCCAGTCGATGACGAAAGAAGAGCGGGGCAATGAGGATGAGCTGACCAACTCGCGTCGTCGGCGGATTGCTCGCGGCTCGGGGACAGACCAGCGCGACGTGTCGCAACTGGTCAAGGGCTTCGAGATGGTGGGCACGATGAGCAAGCAGTTGTCGGGCATGGGCGGGGTTTCGCGAATGAAGGCGCTGGCGGGGATGGGCGGATCGGACCTCGCGGGCATGGGCGCGCGGGGCGGCATGCCGCGTGCGAAGGGGTCGACGAAGGCGCAGAAGCCCAAGTTCAAGCAGCGGAAGAAACGGCGACGGTGATGATGCGGCGGGGGGCGTCGATTGAGTTGCCGGGTGTTTTGGTGGCGAGGGGACGTTGGTCATGCACCGGTCAGGCGTCGCCACCAGAGGCGGAAGGTGAGTCGGCGGGTGACAGGGTTGCCGGGGGCGTAGTGTCGGGCGCGTCGGAGCCAGACGCGGGCCCGGCGAAGCTCGCGCGCGGCGAGGTGCGCTTCGATCAGGCGATGCATGGCGGCGATGTTGGCGGGGGCGAAGCGGAGTCCGCGTCGGCAGGCGAACATGCCCGCGCGGGGTCGGCCGCGGGCGAACTCGGCGGTGCCACGGAGAGCCCAAGCAGCGCCGAGCAGGGCGGCGGTGTCGAGTTGCGTGGTGGATCGGCCCTGGATGGTGGTGTGCAGCAGCTCGACGGCAGTGTCGGGCATGCCCAGGTCGATGAGCTGTCGAGCGAGTTCGAGGACTTGTTGAGGTGACTGGCCGGCGCGTTGGGTTTCAACGCGTGCGAAGACGCGTGCGCGTTCGAGCTGGCCGCGCTCGCGGGCGACGCGGGCGAGGCCGAGCTGTACGCCCGGCCGCGTGGGGTCAAGGCGTCGGGTCTGGATGAAGCGTGCCTCGGCTGCGTCGAGGTGGCCGGCGAGGAGGGCGAGCTCGCCGAGGTGGTAGTAGGCGTCGGCGGCGGCGGGGTCGATTTCGAGCACACGTCGGAATTTTTCGCCCGCCTCGGCGTCGCGGTCGAGTTCCATGAGCAGTCGGCCGAGGTCGAGCATGGCGCGGGTGTCGCGCGGCCGTTGGCGGAGCTGGCGGATGAAGTCCTGCCGGGCGCGTTCGAGTCGGCCGAGGCGCCAGTGGGCGGTGGCGAGGTTGGCGTGGACATCGGGGTAGGCCGGGTCGAGGCGAAGGGCCTGCTGCCAGCACCAGATTGCGCGTTCGTTTTCGCGTCGGGCGGCGAGGCTGTGGGCCAGGCCGTCGTAGCAGGTGGGGCATTCGTCGGTGAGCTGTCGGGCTAGGTAGAACATGGTCTCGGCGTTGTCGTGTTCGCCGAGCTGGCTGTAGGCGTGGATGCGATGGCAGTAGCAGGCTTCGATTTCGCGGTCGAGGCGTTGGGCGCGTTCGAAGGTCTGGATGGCTTGTCGGGGATGGCCGCAGCGGACGAGGACGATGCCGAGGTGGAGCAGGGCGTCCATGTCATCGCCGCGGAGGTCGAGTGTTTGCTGGTAGGCGCGGACGGCTTCGTCGTAGCGTTGGAGGGCTTCGAGGGTGAGGCCGAGGCCGAAATGCCATTCGCTCTGGAAGGGGTTGTAGGTGAGCGCCTGGCGGAGCTCTTCGAGCGCCTTGCTCCATTGGCCTGTTTCGTAGAATTGCTGAGCACGTTGTGCGTGTCGCTCGGCGTCCGACCATTCGCTCATGGCGTCGGTCCCGTGGGGCTGGTTGCGGTGGTTGTATGCATGTATATCACCCGTGCCGGGCGTGGTGCGCGGCGACGACGGTTTATCTTGTGGTTCGCGCCCGATGTGCCGATAGAGTGTATTGGCCGGGCTCTGTTTACGCCGTCGCGTTATACTAGGCTTGCGGGAAGATACTGGGGCATCGCCTGTGTACGGGAATCGCCTTAATCTGATGTGGTGTGGTTGGCCGATCGCTTTAAGGAGCGCGGGGCTGGCGGGGGTGTTGCTGTGCCTGCTGTTTGCGGTGGGTGTGCGGGCGGACGGTGGGGGTGAGGCGACTGAGGCGGGGCAGTCGGCGCAGTTGCTTGCGATGGTGGGCGATGATGAACTGCCGACGGCCGAGCGGAAGGCGGCGGCGGTGACGCTGCTGGATCATGAAGAGGCCGACGCACAGGAAGTGCTCGCCGCGGTGCTGCCGCTGTTTGACGTGGTGGACTCGGCCGGCCGACGGGAACTGGGCGAACGGCTGGCGCGGCGCGGCAGCGATGAACTGGTGCAAACGCTGATCGAGATCGCTCACGACCGCGAGGCATCACGGCCGACGCGGCAGGGGGCGGTGGCGGCGCTGGGCCGGCATCGGGAGCAGCAGGCGGCGGGGGCGCTGGTGAAGCTGGCGGTGACGAGTGACGATCCGGTGTTGCGGGCGTCGGCGTTTGCGGCGCTGGCGACGCTGACGGGTCGGGATGATATGGGCCGGGACGTGAAGGCGTGGCAAGCGTGGTGGGCGGCGGTCGAGCCGTTGTCGGAAAGTCAGTGGCGGCAGCATCTGTTCGAGTCGCTGGCCCAGCAGCGGCGGGAGACGAGGCAGTATCAGCAGACGCTGGAGTCGCGGCTGGTGGAGGCCCATCGGTCGCTGTTCCGGGCGGTGTCGGCGGAGGATCGGCCGGGGCAGTTGATCCGACTGCTGGAAGATCCGCTGGACGTCGTACGGCAGCTCGGCATGGACCTGGCGGTGCAGCGGCTGGTGGACGATCGCGGCTTTGACGAGCCGCTGCGTGAGACGCTTCGCAAACGGCTGGACGACCCGTCGCCTGCGATTCGGCAGCGGGCGACGCTGCTGCTGCGCGATCTGGCGGACGGGCCGGCGGCGGACCGGGTGGCGCGTCGGTTGGCGGACGCGGTGGAGGATGTGGAGGCGGTGCTGCGGGCGGAGCTGTTGATGATGTCACGCTTGCCGCGGATCGAGGCGGTGGAGCGGTCGCTTGCGTTGCTGAACAGCCCGGCGTTGCGCGATGAGGCAGCGGGGGCGATCAATGCGGCGGTGGATGCGGATCGACTTACGTATCAGCAGGGTGTGCGGGCGTTGCGACATGTGCGCGGGCAGCTTGACGCGGGCCAACCGCCGCTGCCTTCGATCGTGCTGCTGCTGGGTCGGTTGGGCGACGAGCAGGACTGGCGGCGGATCGAGAGCTGGCTGGATTCGGAAGATGACGCGGTGAAGCAGGCGGCGGCGCGGGCGTGGGCTGACTCGGATCGGCCGCTGCTGCCCCTGGTCGAGCGGGCGTATGATGCGCGGATTGAGTCGATTGCGCTGCTCACCGCGGCGCGGCGGGGTCAAAGTACGGTGACGTTTCAGGCGCTGGTGCAGTTCGAGCCTGAAGGCGAGCAGGTGACGGAGCGTTGGCATCGGGCGTTAGAGGCGATGGCCGGCCGAGTGTCGGGCGATGTTGTGCTCGGGGCGGTGCGTGATCTGGAACGGCGGGGGGCGTCGTCGTCACTGTGTCGGCGGATGCTCGCGGCAGCGCTGGAGCAGGTAGAAGCGTCGTCGCGGTCGAATGCGAGCGGGCAGCGGGTGGATCTGTTGCTGGCACGCGGCCGACTGCGAATCGCGGCCGGCGAACCGGAAGGGGCGCTTGCGGATTTCGATCGACTCGCTCGGCTGGAGGTGGAGCTGACCGACGCGCAGCACGAGCAGCGGCAGCGCGGGATCATTCGAGCGCGCATCGATCTGCATCAGATTGATCGGGCGATCGAGACGGCGGAGGCGATGCTCAACGGGCGACTCGCTGCGGATCATGAGACGGATGATGAGGCGGCCGACGGAGGGGAAGGCCCGGCGAGCGGGTTGCGTGAAAATGACTCGCCGATGGATCTGCTGTTCGCAGCGGCGGACGAGCGGGCGGCGGCGGACGATGTTGATGCGCTCAAGCAACTGGTTGAGGGCATTCGCAGGTTGACCGGCGCTTCGCCGAACTCGGGCATCTCGCAGCGGATCGAGCAGTTGGAGGCCCGGCTGTCGCAACTGCGTGGCGATGGCGATGAGGGGCGCGTGGAGCCGACGGAAGTTGACGCCGAGCCGACCGACGTTGAGGCTGACGCGGCGTAGGGGGGCTGGTTTCTGGTTTATCGTTTCTGGTTTCTGGTTGTGAGCGCGCGGATGCCCCGCCGTGGGCGGCGGGTCTAAACGCGATACTTTGCGGGGCTCGACGCGATACCTGGATTCAGCCCGCTTTTAGTACGACGGGACGCTTGGGTCGATTTTGGCGGACCAGGCGAGGATGCCGCCAGCGACGTTGGTGGCGTCGAGGCCGGCTTCGCGCATGAGCTCGACGGCTTGAGCGGATCGGCCGCCCATCTTGCAGTGCACGATGTACTTTTTCGTGCTGTCGAACTGCGACAGTTTCGCGGGGATCTGCCTCAGCGGGACGAGCTTGGCCTTTGGAATGCTGGCGATGTCGTACTCGTGTGGTTCGCGGACGTCGATCAGTTCGAACGCCTCATCGCCGTCGATCAAGGCTTTGAGCTGGTTGACGTCGATCTCGGGGATCTCCGTGTCGCGGATGACGGTGTCGCTTTCTTCGCCGCGGATGCCACAGAACTGTTCGTAATCGATCAGCTCGGTGATGCTCGGGTTGTCGCCGCACATGGGGCAGTCGGGGTCGCGGCGGAGCTTGAACTCGCGGAACTGCATATCGAGCGCGTTGTAGCGGACGAGACGGTTGGTCAACGGCTTGCCGATGCCGAGGATGAGCTTGAGGGCTTCGGTCGCCTGGATGCAGCCGACGACGCCGGGGAGGATGCCCAGCACGCCGCCTTCGGCACAGGAGGGAGCCATGCCCGGCGGCGGGGGCTCGGGGTAGAGGCAGCGATAGCAGGGGCCCTTGGGTTTGCCGTCGGCGCCTTCGCGGGGGTCGAAGACGGTGGCTTGGCCTTCGAAGCGGAAGATCGAGCCATACACGTTGGGCTTGCCGAGCATGACGCAGGCGTCGTTGGTGCAGTAGCGTGTGGGGAAGTTGTCCGTGCCGTCGATGACGACGTCGTAGGGCTTGATGATGTCCAGCGCGTTGTCGCTGGAGAAGCGGGCCTCGTACGTGTCGATCTGGACGTTGGGGTTGATGGCGGTCAGGCGATCGCGGGCGGCGGTGAGCTTGTGCGTGCCGACGTCTTTCGTGTCGAAGAGGATCTGGCGTTGGAGGTTGGATTCGTCGACAACGTCGAAGTCGACCATGCCGATACGGCCGATGCCGGCGGCGGCAAGGTACATCGACACGGGTGCGCCGAGGCCGCCGGAGCCGATGACCAGCACGCTGGCGGCTTTGAGCTTCTTCTGGCCTTCGAGCGTCACCTCGGGGAGGATGAGGTGTCGGCTATATCGCTTGATTTCTTCAGCGGACAGTTGCGTATCAACAGCGGTCATGGATGCATATCTCCAGGCAAAATCGAAACCGCCATTGTACGCAAATTTGCCGGGAATGGGAGATCTGTGCACTCATTTAGCCGCGGGCCCCGGCCCGCGCGTGCCGGTCCGTCAGGCGAAAAGCAGGGTGCGAGCACCGCGGCTAAATGGGGGGCATGTGTCAACCGCGTGGTGGGATCAGTCGGCTCAGCCGGCGGCGCGACGGAACAGGTTGGCGGTGAGCGGGTCGCGGCCGGCGGGCGTGGGCAGCGGGCTGGTCAGCCGACGCCGACGCAGCGGGTCGTTCGGTTGGGCCAACGGATCGTCGTCATTGTCGGTTTCGGTGTACGGGCCGACGTGGAGCACGGCTTTAAGGCCGTCCATTGCCAGGCCGGTCGGCGTGATGTATTGCAACGCCCGGCCGTCGTAGAGGTGGTAGCAGAACCGGTAATCCCCCGGCGGCAGGCGCAACTCGGTTTCCCACACACCCTCGGCCACGTTCTGAAGCGGAAAAATCTGCGGCATGCCGGGGAAGATGTCGATCACCAGGCTGGCTTGGCGAGCTTCGTTGCAGTCGATCCGAAAGGTGCAGCGTTGCCCGCGATGGGGGCGTACGAGTTTCACAGATAAAATCCCTTATACGACGTTGAGCATGGGGAGGCATGCGTGATGAACCAGCCGTCCGTGGCATGGTTGCGAGCAGCGTAGGTCGTTTAGGGAAGATGCGAAATCAGTGCCCGGCGGGAAAGGGTAGTGGGGGATCCACTGAAACAATCCCCAGCGGGCATGGCGCATCGCTGGCGGGGTGTGGATCGCAAGAATTGATGTGGCCTTATGATGCGGTGAGCAATGGCAAGGCAACAGCTTCAACTGGAATCGTCGGATGCGGGCGGTCGGCTGGACCGGGTGTTGGCGCGGCGGCTGGGCCTGTCACGCCGAGCGGTGTGGGGGCTGCTGCGCGAGGGGGGCGTGCAATGCGATGGGCAGGTGATGAGCCTGCGCGACAAGGGGCGGGCGGTCAGCGGCGGGCAGCGGGTGATGGTGGGGTCGGCCGTGCCGCCGGGGGCGCGTCGGGCGATTGCGAATCCGCAGTTGGCGTTGAAGGTGGCGGCGGCGGGGCGGGACTGGGTGATCGCGGACAAGCCCAGCGGCATGCCGGTGCACCCGCTTGAGCCGAGCGAGACGCGGACGCTGCTCAATGCGGTGATCGCGCGATGGCCGAGGCTGCATGGCGTGGGTGAGGGCGGGCTGCGGAGCGGGGTGGCCCATCGGCTGGATGTGGATACGTCGGGGCTGGTGCTGCTGGCGTTGACGGAGGGACGTTGGCAGCAGTTTCGCAAGGCGTTTGCGGAGCATCGCATCGAGAAGCGCTACCTCGCGCTCGTGCACGGCCGCGTTGGTGACGACGGCGAGGCGGTGATGGACCTGGCCATTACCCAGCACCGGCCGGCCCGCGTGCGCGTGGTCGAGCGGGGGCACGCCGACAGCCGCCGTTGTTCGCTGGCGTGGCAGGTGCGTGAGCGGTTCGCTGACGCGACGCTGCTTGAAGTTGAACTGCATACGGGGTTTCTGCACCAGATTCGGGTGATGCTCGCGCACCTGGGGCATGCGGTGGTGGGCGATGCGGTTTACGCCGAGGTGGGGGCGGCTGCGCCGCGGTTGATGTTGCATGCCTGTCGGCTGGCGGTGGATGATCAGGTGCGGGCGCAGGCGGAGGTGCCGTCGGCGTTCGCGGCCGTGCTCGGCCGAGCGGGTGCGTGAAGTTGGCGTTCCGCGTCCGCTCGGCCTGCGCAGGCTTGGCGCTGCATGTGCACTTGCCTACCATACCTTTTGACATTCCCCGGCTGTGTGCATGTTGCTCAACGCGCCACACGCCGAGCGTTCCGGCTACTTCAGGAGACTTCAGCCATGACCACCAGCGCCGATCAGGACACCCGTCTGTTGCACGGGCGTACGTATAGCAATGCCATTGAAACGACCTACAACACCCCGTTGGTCAAGCTGAACCGGGTGGCGCCGGAGGGCGCGACGGTGCTGGTGAAGCTGGAGTTCTTCAACCCGATGTCGAGCGTGAAAGACCGCATCGGGCGGGCGATGATCGAGGCCGCGGAGGAAGCGGGCACGATCGACAAGAATACGCACATCATCGAGCCGACGTCGGGCAACACGGGGATCGCACTGGCGTTTGTGTGTGCGGCCAAGGGTTACAAGCTGACGCTGACGATGCCGGAGTCGATGAGCCTGGAACGGCGCGCGCTGCTGCGGGCGCTGGGGGCCGAGCTTGTGCTCACGCCGGCCGCCAATGGCATGAAGGGCGCGATTGCCAAGGCCGCCGAGATGGTGACCACGACGGACAACGCGTGGATGCCTCAGCAGTTTGAAAACCCCGCCAACCCGGAAGTGCACTACCGGACGACGGGCGCGGAGATCTGGAACGACACGAACGGCAAGGCCGACATGATCGTCGCCGGCGTCGGTACGGGCGGCACGGTCACTGGCGTGACCCGCTACTTCCGCGATAAGGGCAAGAGCGACTTCACCGCGATCACCGTTGAGCCGACTGATTCGCCGGTGATCAAGCAGACGCTTGAGAAGCAGGAAGTCAAGCCGGGCCCGCATAAGATCCAGGGCATCGGCGCGGGCTTTGTGCCGAAGAACCTCGATATCTCGGTCGTGTCCGACTCGGTGGTCGTCTCGAACGACGAGGCGTTTGAGTGGGCGCGCAAGGTTGCCAGCCAGGAGGCGATCTTCGGCGGCATCAGCACGGGTGCCAACATCTGCGCCGCCTGCCAGGTCGCCGCCCGACCGGAAAACAAGGGCAAGACCATCGTCACCATCGCGCCAAGCTTCGGCGAGCGCTATCTCTCGACGCCGCTGTTCGAAGGACTCACCGGCTGAGCGAGTGAATAGACGCAATCGAATCCAACCAGCGCCCGCGCACGTTTGTGCGCGGGTGTTTTTCATTTGAAAAGGTGCGGTTGAAGCCCACGGCGTCACGCCGTGGGCTTCGTGAGTGAAAAGGATCATCGTCTGTTGCTTGCCTGGGGGGTGGTGGCGGGTAAAGTTGCGGCGGGCTGTGTGGTGGAAACCGTATCGTGACGGGCAAGCAGTGGTGCATTTCGATGTTCGTGGTTGGCGTGCTGGCGATGCAGGCGAGCACGTTCGTGACGGGCACGCGGGTGTGGCCATTCATGGCTTACTGCATGTACACGCAGGTGAGCTACGGCACGCCTTCGACGGTGGTGATCAGCGTCACGGCTATGCTGGACGATGGCAGCGAGATGCGCATCGACAGCGAGGCGGCGGGGCTGACGTGGCATGGCTGGTATCGCAACTTTGAACGGCCGATGATGGCGGGCGACGAGCAGGTCGCTCGCGAGGCGGCGGAGCGGATCGCGTCGCTGCACGGTGTGACCGTGCGGTCGATGCGCGTCGATGTCACACGCTACAACATCCTGCCCGACGAGGGGCTGGTCGAGACGTTGGAGGGGGTCGCCTTCGATCTGAGCAGCGCGGCGGGAGAGGGGGGGCTTGATGAATGATCGTCCGCCGAGCAAGCCGTTGACGTGGAAGCTGTGGCTGACGCAGCCGCTGGCCGAGTGGCGGGAGTGGTGGTTTCAGCCCGTACCGTTGATGCGGTTGGCGCTGGTGCGGATCGTCTTCGTGGCTTGTCACCTGATCTTTTTCTTCCCATCGCTGGCAAGGCAGCAGCGGCTGGTCAGCCACAACGAAAGTTTCATCGACCCGCAGGTGTTGATCGCGATGATCGTGGCAATCGTGCCCGAGTCGATGTTCCGCACGGTCGAAATGATTACTTTCATATGGATCATCACACTATTGGCAGGCGTGGCGGCGCTGGTGGGGCTGTTCACGCGAGCGAGCCTGTTCGTGCTCGCGGCGGGTACGGCGACCTTGGTGGCCCATGGGTTTTCCTACGGCGTCCAGCATCACCCCGAAGCATTGTTCACGATCGCGCTGTTTGTCATGGCGTTTTCGCCTTGCGGAGCGGTACTGTCGGTCGATGCATGGCGAGCGGCGCGGAGGCGAGCGGACGGCGTGCCCGCAGATCTCGGCGCACAGCAGCGACGACAAATGTCGAGCAACGCGTTGTGGCCGCTGCTGTGCATTCAATGTCTACTGGCGCTGGCGTATCTCAATGCGGGCGTGTGCAAGATCTACATGGGTGGCCTGCAGTGGTTTGACGGCTACACGATGCAGATGCATCTGCTTCAGGACGCGATCCGCTGGGATCGGCCGATGGGGTTGTGGGTTGCGCAGCAGTGGTGGCTTGCGTTGGTGATCTCGTTTTTCGCGGTGGGGTTTGAAGTGGCGTTTCCGCTGGTGCTTTTCTGGCGTCGACTCGTGCCGTGGTTTCTCGTGATGGGGCTGGGCATGCACATCGGCATCTTCGCGCTGCAGGCGGCGCCGTTCTGGCAGTTCATGGTGCTCTACATGGCGTTCCTGCCGGTCGAACGCGTATGGGACTGGGCGCGGCGAGGGCGGGGAGTGATGATTCAGCCGACGACGAGCGCAGGGTGATGGGGAAGAGACGGCACACTGCCGGGGGCCGCTGTCTATACGGACGGAAGCCCACGGCGTCGCGCCGTGGGCTTCGGGGTTTGGACTGCGTGGTCGTCTACTTCCTCATGTGGGTTCGATGGCAAAGCGGACGGCATACTGCATCAACTGGGATGCGTTCTCCAGGCGAAGCTTCTGCTTGATGTTTTCGCGATGTGTTTCGATCGTCTTGATGCTCAGGTGCAGTTGCTCGGCGATCTGGCGGGTGGAGCGACCCTGGCCGATGAGTCGGAGCACTTCCAACTCGCGGTCGGTGAGCGACTCAACGCCGTAGGTTGGCGGGCGGTTCGAGCCGCCGGTCATGCGTGAGAGCAGCGCCTGGGACATGCGGTTGCTCAGGAACACGCGCCCTTCGCGCACGGAGCGGATGCCGTCGACCACTTGTTCGACGCCTTCCTGTTTCATGAGGTAGCCCATCGCACCGGCTTTGAGCACGCGCTGGGCGTAGAACGATTCGTCGTGCATCGAGAGCACGAGCACGGGCAGGCCGGGGTGGCGGGCGCGCAGGTCTTTGATCAGTTCAATGCCGTCGAGCCCCTCGAACGAGAGGTCGGCGACGACGACGTGCGGCGAAAGCGCTTCCACCGCATCGAGCGCGGAGGAGGGCGAGTCGGCTTCGCCGATCAGTTCCATGTCGGATTCCCGGTCGATCAACTGGCCCAGCCCGCGGCGGACGATTGGATGGTCATCAACGATCAATACGCGACATCGCTCGGCCGTCCTGGGTTGTGCGCTTCGAATACCCATGGTCGTTGCAGTCCTTTGCGGCCCGCTTGCCGTGACGGGTGCACGTTGGTGCGCGACGCGCCCTGCGTGCCCCTTGGCGGCGGGGTGGGTTGTGAGATTCGTGCGGCCGACCAATCCGTGGTCGGCACCGCCGACGCCTTGGTGGCGTCGCCGGGCATAGCATGACGGCTCATAGTAGCGCGCCCTAAGAAGAAGGCACGGCGAGCGAGCGGTGGTTTTACACGAACTGAAAAATTTCCTTCAGCTGGGTTGGGTCGCCTCGATTTGGAATGTGCCGCGCTGCGATGCAGGCGCGCAACAACCCCGCAAGCGGATTGGGACCGCTTGCGGGGTTGTACAGCCAAAGGTCGGCCGACGGGGTCGACGCGACAGCTTGATCTGATTGTTCACCGGGCATCACGCCCGGCTGCGCTCGAATTAGTCGAACGCGTCGCCGGCATCGTCGGCACCTTGCTCGAAGGCGTCGCCGACGTCGTCACCGGCGTCCTGGATGTTGTCGCCGGCGTCGTCCAGATGGTCGCCAGCGTCCTGCTCGCAACCGACGAGGCTCACGCCGCCGAATGCCAGGCCCAATGCGAAAACGATGCTCCAGAGTTGCTTTCCAAACATGCTCTACATTCCTTCCGAACGCGATAATTGAAACGAGGGAGAAAGTCAGCAGGCTTGTCCTGCGTCGCCCCCAATACAGTGCCTCGCGGTCCGCGTCACCGCCAGGCGAATACAAGTGTAGTGCACCGCCATCCTTGGACGCAATAATGAAATGCAGAATCTCCCGACCCCCTCAGCGGGCCGCGACTTACCTTGGGGCGGTGTCTTCGCCGCTGCGCCGCGTTGCGAGGTACCAAAGCCACGCGCCGAGCCAGAACAGCACGTTGGCGAAAAGGAACTGGAGAATCAGCAGCACGATCGCCATGCCCAGCGGTGTGTACATCATCTGGAGCACGGGGTCGACGTTCTCGATGGCGGGGCCGTCGCGGCCTTCCTGCCGTTCGAAGCTGTACATGCCTGTCCATGCGGAGAGGATGATCATGAGCACCATCAGCGTGCCCACGCCGATCCAGTACGCCCGCCTGGAGACCGATTCCGCTAGGCCTGATCGCATCATGCCCCCATGTTAACGCGCCTTGGCGGTTGTGTCGGCCGGGCGGGTGGGCGATACTGGCCGACATGAAAATCGGCGTCATCAGCGACACGCACGACCGTCTGACCACGTTCCGCAGGGCGATGAGCCTGTTCCAGCGGATGCAGGTGGAGGCGATCTTTCACGCAGGGGACTTCATCGCCCCTTTCGCAGCCAAGCTCATCGCCCCCGCTGCGGTGAAGGTGCCGGTCCATGTGGTCTACGGCAATAACGATGGCGAACGCAAGGGGCTCAAGGGTGTGCTCCCGCAGTTGCAGGACGGCCCGCTGAAGGTCGAGCTCGCCGGTCGGCGGATCGTGATGGAGCATTTCATCGACTGGCTGAAGCCCGCCGACATCGCCGGGGCGGACGTGATCATCACCGGCCACACGCACGAAGTGGTCAACGAAACCAAGGACGGCAAGCTGTACCTGAACCCCGGCGAATGCTGCGGCTGGGTCAACGACCGCTGCACCGTCGCCCTGCTGGACCTCGCGACGATGCAGGCCGAGATTGTGGAAATCCACGAGTAGGCAGAGGGGGAACCTGTGCGAGATCTTTCACGTTGGGATCGAACGCGCAGGCGAGGTCAGCGATTTGTCCTGATTGTATGGGCTTTGTGCTGGGGGCTGCTCGTGGCGTTCGCCATGACGGCATCTCAGATTAGAGTGGTCAGTCAGGGGCACGCCGAGCAGTTGGAAGGTGCCCAGCTTGTCGCCTATGGCTTTCGCTGGTTTTTCATCAATCTGGTCATTTTTATGCCCGTTGGCTTGCTGGTCGGCTGGTTGTGGTGGCTGTGGATGGAAAGGTGGTATCGCAAGCGAGTGCAGGCGGGGCGATGTCTGCGATGCGGGTACAGCCTGATGGAAATTGGCAGTCGGGTGGATTGTCCGGAATGTGGCTACCGTATTGTTCGCTCGGCTTCTTTGGAGACGGGGGAATTGCCGACTTGAGCCGCGGTCTGGCCGAATCGCGTAACCCGCTCCATTGCAGTAAACTGTCCCAACTTTGCGCCGCGCCGGGCCTCACCGCCGCTCGGCCACGTTACAATTTCAACCCAAGGCCATCGCCCCAGCGAAGCCAGAACCGCCGCATTCACCGCTTTCCAGCGCGATAACACCATGCCTAAACGTCACGACATCAAGACCATCCTCATTATCGGCTCGGGCCCGATCGTCATCGGCCAGGGTTGTGAGTTCGACTACTCCGGCACGCAGGCCTGCAAAGCACTCCGCGAGGAGGGCTACCAGGTCGTGCTCGTCAACTCCAACCCGGCCACGATCATGACCGATCCGGAGTTTTCCGACCGCACGTACATCGAGCCGATCACGCCCGAGGCGGTCACGAAGATCATCGAAAAAGAGCAGAACGGCCAGTACCACATTGACGCGCTGCTGCCCACGCTCGGCGGACAGACCGCGCTGAACTGCGCCTGCCAGATGTACGACGACGGGACGCTTGAAAAGTTCGGCATTGAAATGATCGGCGCGACCCGCGAGGTCATCTATCGCGCGGAAGACCGCAAGGCTTTCAAGGATATCGTCGAAGGCATCGGCCTCGCCATGCCCGCGGCGGGCACGGCCAACACCATGGCTGAGGCCAACGATGTCCTCGAACGTACGGGCCTGCCCGCGATCATTCGGCCGGCTTTCACTCTCGGCGGCACGGGCGGCGGCATTGCCTACAACCGCGAAGAGTTCGAAGACATCGTCCGACGCGGCCTCGACGCGTCGATGACCAAGCAGGTGCTCATCGACCGGTCGCTCATCGGCTGGAAGGAATACGAACTTGAAGTCATGCGCGACCACGACGACAACGTCGTCATCATCTGCTCGATTGAAAACATCGACGCGATGGGCGTGCACACCGGCGATTCGATCACGGTCGCGCCGGCCCAGACGCTGACGGATAAAGAGTATCAGCGGATGCGCGATGCTTCGCAGGCGATCATCCGCGCCGTGGGCGTCGAGACCGGCGGGTGCAATATTCAGTTCGCGATCAACCCGGCTGACGGGGAGATGGTCGTGGTCGAAATGAACCCGCGCGTGTCGCGTTCGTCGGCGCTGGCGTCGAAAGCGACCGGCTTTGCGATCGCGAAGATCGCGGCGAAGCTGGCGGTGGGCTATACGCTGTGGGAGCTGCCGAACGACATCACGGGCAAGACGGTCGCGTGCTTTGAGCCGACGATCGACTATGTGGTGACGAAGATTCCGCGATGGACGTTTGAAAAATTCCCCGAAGCGGACGAAACGCTGACGACGCAGATGAAGTCGGTTGGCGAAGCGATGAGCATCGGGCGCACGTTCAAAGAGTCATTGCAAAAGGGCATCCGTTCGATGGAGGTCAAGCGGTTCGGGCTTGGCCTGGATGCGAATGACAAGTGGCTGAATGCCAAGCGGGACAAGAAGAATGCGGACGGTTCGCGGGTGGAGTGGCCGATCGATCACGGCAAGCTCCGTCGTAAGCTGATTCAGCCATCGCAGGGTCGAATGTATTACGTCCGCTACGCGTTCAAGATGGGCTGGAGCATCGAGCACGTACACGACCACACGCACATCGACCCGTGGTTCCTCGATCAGATCAAGCAGTTGGTCGACTTTGAAGACGTGCTCACGCGATATGAAAAGCTCGAAGACGTGCCGCAGGATGTACTGTTCAAGGCCAAGCAGTATGGCTACTCGGACATGCAGCTTGCGAACCTTTACTTCGGCGCGATCACGACGAACAACATACTCAAGGTCCGTGCCCGCCGACTGGAACTGGACGTGAAGCCGGTTTACAAGCTGGTGGATACGTGTGCGGCGGAGTTTGAGGCGGCGACGCCTTACTATTATTCGACGTATGAACGGCCGATTCGGACGATGAATGGTGGGGGGGAGTCGGGGCAGGCAAAGTCGGGTGGGGCAAAGCCCAGCCATGGCCATGGCTGGGCTTTAAGTGCTGATGATGAGATTCGGGTCACTGACAAGAAGAAGGTCATCATCCTCGGCGGCGGGCCCAACCGGATCGGGCAGGGCATTGAGTTTGATTACTGCTGTGTGCAGGCCGCCTTCGCTGCGAACGAACTCGGCTACGAGTCGGTCATGGTCAACTCCAACCCGGAGACCGTGTCGACGGATTATGACACCAGCGACCTGCTGTTCTTCGAGCCGTTGACGCTTGAAGATGTGCTGAACATCTGCGAACGGCTCAACGGTGCGCCGCTTGGCGAGCCGGGCAACCTGCATGGCGTGATCGTGCAGTTCGGCGGACAGACGCCGTTGAACCTCGCGCATGGGCTGGAGCAGGCGGGCGTGCCGATCATCGGCACGAGTGTCGACTCGATCGACCTTGCCGAAGACCGCGAACGCTTCGGCAAGCTCATCGGCAAGCTCGGTATCGAGCAGCCGGAGCACGGCATCGCCTTCAATGCGGACGAAGCGGTCAAGGTGGCCGAGCAGATCGCGTACCCCGTGCTCGTTCGGCCGAGCTTCGTGCTTGGCGGCCGGGCGATGGAGACGGTGTTCGACGAAGACCAGCTTCGCCACTACATGCAGATCGCGCTGGGCGCGAGTGATCTGGAGAATCAGCCGATCCTGGTGGACGATTTTCTCGCGGACGCGATTGAATGCGACGTCGACGTGGTGGCGGACTATGGGCGCGCGGGTTCTGCTGACGGCAACACCGCGCTGGTCTGCGGCGTGATGGAACATATCGAGGAGGCTGGCATTCACTCGGGCGACTCCGCCTGCGCGATTCCGCCACACTCGCTGCCGCCGGCGATGGTTGAGCAGCTTAAGGAGCAGTCACGCAAGCTTGCTGCGGCCCTCAAGGTGCACGGCCTGATGAACGTGCAATGGGCCATCCGCAAGACCAACGGCAAACACGAAGTGTTCGTGCTCGAAGTCAACCCGCGCGCGTCGCGGACCGTGCCGTTTGTCAGCAAGGCGACCGGCATGCCGTGGGCCCGCCTCGCGGCGAAGGTGATGATCGAAAAGCAGCTCACCGAGTTGGGCGTGACGGAAGAGGTTACGCCGAAGCATACGTCGGTGAAAGAGTCGGTCTTCCCGTTCGCGAAGTTCCCCGGCGTGGACGTGATCCTCGGCCCGGAGATGCGATCAACGGGCGAGTGCATGGGCGCCGACCCGACGTTCCCCATCGCGTTCGCCAAGAGCCAGATGTCCGCCGGCGTGAAGCTGCCGCAGGAAGGCAAGGTCTTTCTGTCCGTGCGAGAGAGTGATAAGCCGGCGGTGCTGCCGATCGCGAAGAAGCTTGTCGCGATGGGCTTCGACGTGCTCACCACCGGCGGTACGCATCGCCTGCTCAACGAGCACGGCATCGTCACCACCCGCCTGCAGAAGATCAGCGAAGGTCGGCCCAACGCGGTGGACCTGATCAAGAACGGCGAACTGGCGTTGATCATCAACACGCCCACACGCAAGGGGCTGAAGACCGACGAAGGCAAGCTTCGCGCGACGGCGGTGCGTTTCAACGTACCGATGATCACGACCGTCACCGGCGCGGCCGCGGCGGTGCAGGCGATCGACGCCCTGCGCAGCGGCCAGTGGCAGGTCCGCGCATTGCAGGACTACTTCCCCACACTGACCGAGGACGCTCCCAAGCCCGCTGCCGTTCCGGGGTGATTGTCGGTAGATGGGGTTGGGGGGGAGGCTGGTTTCTGGTTTTGGGTTTGTGGTTTCTGGTGGGAAACCCACGGATTCGCTGCGCTATATCCGTGGGCTTTAAGGGGGAGGCGTACATCCAGTATTGGGGTGGGTTCGCGGTTGCGCTTTGAGTTGGGGTTGCTGCTTGCTCATTATTAACCGGCGCGTTATTATGTCGTTGATTCGACCAACCCACCCGCCGCTGCTCCTCTTGCTTTTGTGGAGGCCGTGATGCCCAGATCCCTGTCGACTTATGACCCGACCCGCCAACGTGAACGCGTGACGGCGCATGTTTATGCTCAACCTGCGGAGGTCAACCGGGCCGTGGCGGGCACGATCGCCAAGCTGATTCGCGAGCGGGCCGAGACGGGCAAGCCCTGTGTGCTCGGGCTGGCGACCGGCTCGACGCCGGTGGGCGTATATGACGAACTGATCCGCCTGCATCGCGAAGAGGGGCTTTCGTTCAAGAACGTCGTCACGTTCAACCTTGACGAATATTTTCCCATGCAGCCCGAAGCGTTGCAGAGCTATCGGCGGTTCATGCAGGAGCACCTGTTTGACCACGTCGACATCGACCCGGCCAACGTGCACATTCCCGACGGCACGCTGCCGGCGGACGAGGTTGCCCAGTATTGCGCCGACTACGAGCGGAAGATCGAGGAGGCCGGCGGGCTGGATCTGCAACTGCTCGGCATCGGGCGAACGGGGCACATCGGCTTCAACGAGCCGGGCTCGCCTAAGGACAGCCCGACCCGCCTCATCTGGCTGGACAAGCTGACCCGCCTCGACGCGGCGAGTGATTTCTTCGGCTATGAACACGTGCCCAGCCGGGCGATCACGATGGGCGTGGGCTCGATCTTCACCGCCAAGCGCGTCATCCTCATGGCGTTCGGCGAAGGCAAGGCCCCGGTCATCGCCCGCGCGGTGGAAGGTGAAATTTCGGCCAACCTGCCTGCCAGTTATCTGCAGGAACATCCGCAGGCCGAGTTCTGGCTTGACGAAGCCGCCGCCGCGGAGCTGACGCGCTTCAAGCGGCCGTGGCTGCTTGGCCCGGTGCACTGGACGGACGCCCGCATTCGCCAGGCGGTCATCTGGCTGGCACGCGACATCGACAAGCCCGTGCTCAAACTCACGGACGAGGACTACAACGAACACGGCTTGCAGGAGCTCATCGCTGAGCACGGCCCGGCGTACGACATTAACCGCCAGGTCTTCCGCACACTCCAGCAGACCATTACCGGCTGGCCCGGCGGCAAGCCGCGCGACGCGCGCGAGCCTGGCGACGTGCTTCGACCGGCGGACGACGTCTACCCCAAGCGCGTGCTCATCTTCTCGCCACATCCGGACGACGATGTGATCTCGATGGGCGGCACGCTCATCCGCCTTGTCGATCAGGGGCATGAGGTGCACGTGGCGTATCAGACGTCGGGCAACATTGCAGTGTTCGATGATGACGCGATCCGCTTCGCTGACTTTGCCGCCGAGTTCAATGAGATGTTCGGCATCGACCACAAGCGCTCCACGGAACTGGAGCAGCACGTCGAAACGGCGCTGAAGAACAAGAAGCCCGGCCACGTAGACTCGAACGAAGTGCAGCGGCTGAAGGGGCTGATCCGTCGCGGCGAGGCGCGTGCCGCCGGCCGATCGTGTGGGGTTCCGATTGAGAACCTGCACTTCATGGACCTGCCGTTCTACGAAACGGGTAAGGTTCGCAAGAAGCCGTTGGGCGAAGATGACATCAAGCTGACGCTCGATCTGCTGAACCGGATCAAGCCGCATCAGGTTTACGCGGCAGGCGATCTGTCGGACCCGCATGGTACGCACCGCACTTGCCTGAACGCCGTGATGGAAGCCGTCCGTCGGGCGAGCAGTGAGTCGTGGGCGAAGCAGTGCGAGGTCTGGCTGTATCGCGGGGCGTGGCAGGAGTGGGAGCCGGAGAAGATCGAGATGGCAGTGCCGCTGAGCCCGCAGGAGATGCTGCGCAAGCGGACGGCGATCTTCAAGCACGAGTCGCAGAAGGACAAGGCGCTGTTCCCCGGCATCGATCCGCGCGAGTTCTGGCAGCGAGCGGAGGACCGGAACATGGCGACCGCGAAGTTGTACGACCAGCTCGGCCTGGCTGAGTACGAAGCGATCGAAGGCTTCGTCCGCTGGCATCCGACGGACGAGCCCGCCAAGGCCGCAGCCGCGGGCACGGCGTCGGCGAGCGTTTGATGTTGGGGTGATTGAGTGATCATGTGATGCCTTATCGAAGCCCACACCCTGAGGGTGTGGGCTTTTACTTTGGTGGCGCGGGGCCATCTCGCCATGCACGATCGTCGTGGGTAAACTTGCTGTCTTGCACCCGACCATCGACGAGTTACAGGCCCGGTTGAACGAGGCGATGGTGCGTGACCGCCATCGCTTGCGGCAGCAGCTGCGCCGGGCGAGCGATCGGCTGCGCGCGGGGCGCGCCGGTGACTCGGCCGACGACGGCCTCGCTCGCGTACGCGAGGCGGTGGAGCAGTCGGTGCAGATGGCGCGGGCGCGTCGCGAAGGTCGGCCGAGCGTCAGTTACGACGAAACGCTGCCGATCGTGGCGGCGCGGGAGGAGATTGCCGCTGCGATTCGCGAGCACCAGGTGGTCATCGTCTGCGGCGCGACCGGCTCGGGCAAGAGCACGCAGTTGCCTAAGCTCTGCCTCGACATCGGGCGCGGGGTGCACGGGTTGATCGGGCATACGCAGCCGCGGCGACTCGCGGCGCGGTCGCTGGCGTCGCGCGTGGCGGACGAGTTGAACTCGCCGATGGGCGAGCATGTCGGCTACAAGGTGCGGTTTAACGACACCACTTCGCCCAACGGCTACATCAAGCTGATGACCGATGGCATCTTGCTCGCCGAGACGCAGGGTGATCGATATCTCGATGCGTATGACACGTTGATCATTGATGAGGCGCACGAGCGGTCGTTGAACATCGACTTTCTGCTGGGTTATCTGCGCGAGCTGCAACCGCGTCGGCCGGACCTGAAGATCATTATCACGTCGGCGACGATCGACCCGCAGCGTTTTGCGGAGCATTTCGCGTCGGCGGGGCGTGGCGGCGAGGCGGGGGTTCGGCCGCCGGTGATTGAAGTGTCGGGGCGGACGTATCCGGTGGAGGTGCGCTATCGGCCGTTGGCGACGGAGGACGTTGAAGTCGAAGACCGCGACACGGTCGACGGCATTGCCGACGCGCTGGATGAGTTGATGCGAGCTGACCCGGGTGATGTGCTTGTGTTTCTGCCGACGGAGCGCGACATTCGGGAGACGGCCAAGTCGCTGCGTAAGCGGTTGCCGAGCGGGGGTGCCGGCGGGCAGGGTGGGTTGGAGGTGTTGCCGTTGTACGCCCGGCTGTCGCCGGCGGAGCAGAACCGCATCTTCAAGCCGCATGGTGGTCGGCGGGTGATCCTTGCGACGAACGTGGCGGAGACGTCGCTGACCGTGCCGGGCATTCGACATGTGATTGACACGGGCGTGGCGCGAATCAGCCGGTTTTCCGCGCGGGCGGGGGTGCAGCGGCTGCCGATCGAGCCGGTGTCACAGGCGTCGGCGGACCAGCGGAAGGGGCGTTGTGGCCGGACGTCGCCGGGCATCTGCATTCGGCTTTATGGGGAGGATGACTATGAGGCGAGGGAGGCGTTTACGCCGCCTGAGATTCTGCGGACGAATCTGGCAGCGGTGATTTTGCAGATGATGGCGATGGGGATGGGGCGGATCGAGTCGTTTGCGTTTATTGATCCGCCGAAGTCGGCGATGATCCGGGCGGGGTATCGCACGCTGCATGAACTGGGTGCGATTGATGAGCAGGAGAAGCTGACGCCGGTCGGCCGAACGCTGGCGAAGCTGCCGGTGGACCCGCGCATCGGGCGGATGGTGATGGCGGGTGAGAAGGAGAACTGTCTGGCGGAGGTGCTGGTGATCGCGGCGGCGCTGGAGGTGCAGGAGCCGAGGCTGCGTCCGCCGGACCAGCAGCAGCGTGCGGACGAGGCACACGCGCGATTCGCCGACGAGCATTCGGACTTCATGAGCTATCTCAAGGTGTGGGATTTTTATCATGAGCTCAAGCGCAAGCTTTCGCATAACAGGCTGCGGTTGGCATGTCAGGAGAATTACCTTTCGCATAACCGCATGCGTGAATGGGTGGATGTGCATCGGCAGTTGCGCGACCTGGCGCGTGAGGCGGGCTTGAAGGTGCGCGATCGGCGGGACGATTACGACGCGCTGCACCGGGCGTTGTTGAGCGGGCTGCTGTCGCATGTGGCGGTGTTGAGCAAGGGCTTTGAATATGCGGGGACGGGTGGGAAGAAGTTGTACCTCTGGCCGGGCTCGGGGCTGTTCAAGAAGAAGCCCAAGTGGGTGATGGCGGCGGAGCTCATCGAGACCAGCCAACTCTTCGCGCGGACGGCGGCGCGGATCAACCCGGACTGGATCGAGCCGATCGCGGGGGAGTTGTTGAGTCGGTCTTACAGCGAACCGCACTGGCAGCCGAAGCAGGGACATGTCGGGGCGTATGAGAAAGTGTCGTTGATGGGGCTGACGATCGTGCCCCGGCGGAAGGTGCACTACGGGCCGATCGACACGGTGAAGTCGCGCGAACTGTTTATTCATCACGCGTTGGTGGAGGGCGATTGTCATCTGGAAGCCCCGTTTTTTCGGCATAATCAGCAATTGGCAGCCGAGGTGGAACAGCTTGAAGCCAAGGCGCGGCGGCGGGATCTGCTGGTGGACGAGCAGGCGAGGTTCGCGTTTTACGATGCGCGGCTGCCGACGAATGTGACGAACCTGCCGCAGTTTGAGAAGTGGCGGAAACAGGCGGAGCGGGATGACCCCAAGTTGCTTTACATGTCGGAGCGCGATCTGCTCGCGGGCGACGCGCAGGATGTGACGGCCGATGCGTACCCGGATCGGTTGGAGGTTGGCGGGGCGGCGTTGCCGTTGGCGTATCAGCTGAAGCCGGGCGAGGAAGATGACGGGGTGACACTGGCGGCGCCGCTGGAGGTGCTCAATCAGTTGGATGAACGGCAGCTCGATTGGGCGGTGCCAGGGCTGTTGCGCGAGAAGGTGCTAGCGCTGATTCGCTCGCTGCCGAAGTCGCTGCGGCGGAACTTCGTGCCCGCGCCGGACTACACGGCCGAGGTGTTGAAGGTGATCCGCTTCGGTGAAGGTTCGTTGATGGAAGCGGTAGCGGACGCGTTGGGGCGGTTGACGGGGGTGACGGTGCCGGTGCGTGAGTTCAAGCCGGAGACGCTGCCGACGCATCTGCGGGTGAACGTGCGAGCGCTGGACGAGGCGGGAAAGACGTTGGCGGAGGGGCGCGATTTGCAGGCGTTGCGGCATGAGCTTGGCGCGGCGGCGACGGAGCGGTTCGCGGGGATGGGCGATGACGGCCTGACGCGCACGGGGCTTACGAACTGGGACTTTGATGAGCTGCCGAAGCAGGTTGATGTCGCGCGGGCGGGGGGCATGACGATGACAGGCCACCCGGCGGTGGTGGACGAAGGTGAGAGCGTGGCGGTGCGCGTGCTCGACACGGCGGAGCGTGCGAGGCATGAAACGCGCCTTGGCCTGCGTCGGCTGTTTTACCTGCAGGTGAAGCCGGAGGTGGCGTATCGGGTGGAGCATTTGCCGGAGCTGGCCAAGATGCAGCTGCATGCGGCGACGTTGATGGATATCAAAACACTTAAGCGGCAGTTGGCGGAGTTGATTGTCGACCGGGCGTTTCTCGGTGACAACCCGCGCATCCGCACGCGGGCCGCGTTTGATGCGCAGCTTGAGGTGGGGTGGAATCAGATGGGGAACGTGACGCAGCAGGTGGGCCGACAGGTCGGGCAGTTGTTCGCGCACTATCACCATGTGACGCTGCTGCTGGAGCGGGCGGCGAATGCGTCGTGGCAGTATGCGGTGGCGGACGTGCGGTCGCAATTGGGGTTGCTGACGGGCGAGGGGTTTTTGACGCGTACGCCTTGGGAGTGGTTGGCGAGCTATCCGCGATACCTGGCGGCGATCACGTCGCGGTTGCAGAAGCTGAGCAACGGCGGCGTGGAGCGTGATCAGCGATTGCAGGCCGGGTTCGGGCCGTACTGGCAGCGGTATCGGCAGAAGTCGGCGGAGCATGCCGAGCGGGGGGTGTTCGATCCGGAGCTGGCGGCGTATCGGTGGATGCTGGAGGAGTTTCGCGTGTCGCTGTATGCGCAGGAGCTTGGCACGGCGATCTCGGTCTCGCCGCAGCGACTGGAGAAGCAGTGGCAGAAAGTTCGCGGGTGAGGCGGCGGCAGCGGCTTTGGCGATTGTGCCGCGCTACAATCGCGAAAAGGAGAAAGCCATGCCGACACTCGATGATCTGCTTAGCCGACTGTGGGACGACTATACGCATTTGAACCCGCACGCCCAGCGTGTACGCAACCTGCTGCGCGAGCGCGGGGAGACAGTGGTGAACGACCACATCGCTTTCCGCACGTTTGACGATCCGCGGATTGGCATCAACGTGCTCGCGACGGCGTTTGAAGCGCACGGCTATACGCCGGCGGACAGCTATACCTTTCCCGAGAAAAAACTGTTCGCTCGTCATTATGAGCACCCGGACGCGAATCGGCCGCGGGTGTTTATCAGTGAGCTGAAGACCGAGGGGTTCAGCGAAGAGCTCCGCCGATCTGTGAAGCAGTTGGTGGATCAGGTGCCGGTGGACCGAACGGAGGCGTGGGACTTTCCGGTCGCGGGTCGGCTATGGGATTTGAGTTACGAGCAGTACCAGTCGCTGGCGGAGGAGAGTGAGTATGCGGGCTGGCTGGCGGCGATGGGGTTTCGTGCGAATCACTTTACGGTTTTCGTCAACGCGCTGGACACGTTTGAAAGCCTGGAACAGTTGAACGAATTTCTCAAGACGCAGGGGTTCAAGCTCAACGATGCGGGTGGTGAGATCAAGGGCTCGGCGGAGGTGCTGCTGGAGCAGTCGTCAACGCGGGCGGAGCCGGTGACGGTGACGTTCAGCGACGGGGAACAGAAAGTGCCAGGCTGCTACTACGAGTTCGCGCGGCGGTATGCGAAGGCGGACGGGCAACTGTTCAACGGGTTTGTGGCGAAGTCGGCGGATAAGATTTTTCAGAGTACGGATCGGCAGTGAGTTGAGGGGAATCGGGGTTTCTGGTTTGGGGTTTCTCGTTTCTGGTTGGGAGGGGAAGAGACGGGGTTTTGCTTATTGCTGGAAGGGGTAGATGTTGCCCAGATGGAGCAGGCGGGTGAGGGCGTCGAGGGCGTCGCGTGATTCGCGCAGGAGGGCGGGGTCGGCGAGGTCGTCGGCGGTGAGGTGATCGCGGTAGTGGTGCTCGACCCAGGTGGTGAGCTGTTCGTAAAGCGAAGCGGTGAACATGACGTGAGGGTGGGCGGCGGCGTACTCGGCTTCGGTCATCACAATGCGGAGGCGGAGGCAGGCGGGGCCGCCGCCGTTGTGCATGCTTTGACGCACGTTTGCATATTGCACGGCCGCGATTGGGTTGGCTGCGTCGGCGATGATGCGATCGATGCACGCTCGCACGCGGTTGCCTTCGTGACATTCGATCGGCGCGAGGAGCACGATGCTGCCGTCGGGACGGGTGAGCAACTGGCTGTTGAACAGGTAGCTGTCGACGGCGGCGGCGAGGGGCAGTTCGTCCTGGAGGATCTCAATGCGGACGGGGGCGTTGCCTGTGAGATCGCGGTAGGCATCGCGGATGCGTTCGCTGACGAGGGCAGTCTCAGCGAAGGCGCGTTCGTGATGTAGCAATACATTTTCGTGGCTGACGGCGACGACGTCGTTGTGAAACGCGCCGGCGTCGATGGCGTCGGGGTTTTGGCGCAGCAGCAGGGCGCGGTTGGGGGCGAGTTGATGGCGTCGGGCGATGGCCTGGGATGCCTGCTGCGATTGGCGTGCGGGGTGTCGGCGGGGCTGGCGTTCGATGGGGTCGTCGCAGGCTCGGCCGAAGACGAACAGTTCGAGGCCGGGCTGATCGTGGGCGGGGGCGAGGCGCATGTGGTTGGCGGCCCCTTCGTCGGCATAGCGGGCGTGAGGGGGCAGCGGAGGGTGGTGCGCGAAGTGCGATTCGTCGGGGAGGAGCTTTCGCAGCAGAGTGGCGGTGGTGTCGGGTTCGAGTGAGCGGTGGAAGGCGTGGAGGAGGTTGGCGGGGGTGATGTGGATGCGGCGGTCGGCGGTGTCGGCGCTGGGGGAGATGGTGGCGGCGTTGGCGGCCCACATGGGCGAGGCGCTGGCGGTGGCGGCGAGGAGGGTGGGGTCTTCGCGGCGGGCTTTGGCGAGGACGGCGGCGTCGTCGCCGAGGAAGCCGAGTGAGCGGAGGATGTGGATGGCGGGGCGGTCGTGTGGGGGGAGGACGGCCTGGGGGATGCCGAGGTCGTGGACGCGTTTCATTTTGGCGAGGCCTTCGAGTGCGGCGTCGCGTGGGTTGGAGGTTTGATGTGCGTGTCGTTGTGAGGCGAGGTTGCCGGGCGCGAGTCCGCCATAGTGGTGGGTCGGTCCGACGATGCCGTCGTAGTTGACTTCGCGGGTGGGCATGGGCGGTGGTGATGGGGTGCGTTAGTGGGGGCGTGTTACGAGGGATAGTATAAGCCCCCCGCGTGGTGGCGCGGGGGGCGGTATAGGGTGTTTGGGGTGGTGGGGGTGTGAGGGGGGACCCACGGCTTTAAGCCGTGGGCTTCTCAGGGTGGGCGCGATTTATGTGCGATTCGTTTTAAAAGGACCAGGTGAGGCCGAGTTGTCCGCCTACGGCTTCGGTGGCGGGGTTTCGTTTTTTGCCGTTGCGTCGCGCGTTGGAGATGTGGATGTATCGGAGGCCGGTGTTGAGGTGGAGGTTTTCGGTGAGCTGGTAGGTGAGTCCGAGGATCATGGTTGCGGTGAAGTTGAAGTGTGTGCCGTCGCGGTTACGGGCGCGGTCGCCGTCGGGGAGGCTGACGTTGGTGTAGATCATGCCGCCGCCGCCTTCAAAGAAGAGCGTGAAGTTTTGTCGTTGGAGGAAGTGCCATCGGCCGTGTAGGCCGAGCCCGCCGCCGTAGGCGTCGTCGCCGGACTGGTATGAAGCGAGTCCGATGGTTTCGAGCCGTATGGCGAGTGCGTCGGCGAAGTAGTAGCTGCCGCCGATGGCGGTGCCGTAGATGTCTGCGTTGGCGCCGGGGCTGACGTCGGAGGTGGCGAAGCCGACGGCGTCGAGGGTCCACGAGCCTTCGGTGAAGGGGGCGGGGCGTTGTTCGTGCCGAGCCTCGCGGGCGGCGTGGTCGAGGTCGTCGTGCTGGACGGCGAGTGAGAGCTGGTAGTTGTTGCAGGACTCGCAGGCGTCGGCCGACTGCGAGAATGTGGCGATGGCGAGCGCGGCGATGGCGATCCATGCGTGAAGAGCGATACGTTGCATCCGTTCAACCTCGTTAATGGAAAGTAGGGTAGGGGTCGTGTGGCCCCCCGGAGCCCCTCGGTGAAGCGTTAAGAGGGGCAGTGTAGCGAGAAGAAGGATAGGGCAAAAGCGGAGGGGGAGCGGAAGGTGGTTAAATTTGGTGGGGTGGTGGCGATGGTGAGGGTGACAGGGGTGATGGGACGGACCGACGGAGTTGCTACAATCGCGCGGATGACGATACCGGACCAGGAAATGCTTGCGGGCGAGTTGACGGAGTTGATCCAGTCGCAGGTGCTGGAGACGAGCGAGCCGTTGCATGCGGAGTCGGACCTGTTTGCCGCGGGGCTGGATTCGATGGCGATGATGCAATTGTTGCTGTTGATTGAGCAGCGGTATGGGGTGATGTTGCCTGCGTCGGATTTGACGACGGAGCACTTCGGTCGGCCCACCGATATCGCGAAGCTGTTGCGGGTGCGATTGGGCGAGCAGGCGGCGGGGGAGGGGTCGGTTGGCGATGGCGAGTGAGGGTGGATCGCCGCGTCGGTTGCCGATTCTTGCGTGTGATGGGTTCATGCTCGCGATGGATGCGATGATGCGCCGCTCAGGTCAGGGCGGGCATTACGGGGGGACTTTGATTGAGTTGGATCGTGTGCCGGAGATGCCGGCGTTGCGCGTGGCGTGGCAGCGATTCGTGCGCGCGTATCCGCTGGTGCTGGGGCGGTTGAGGCGGGGGTTGCCGGGGCGGGTGCCGCGATGGGAAGTGCCGGATGAGGTGTATGCCGAGGCGGTGCCGGTGGTGGAGTTGTGGCATGAGCCGGGCGTGTTGGGGCTGGATGGGGCGCGGGAGGTGGCGTCGGTGGCGGCGTTGTGCGTGCGTCGGTTGAACTTGCGATCGGAGGCGGGTGGGCGTGAGGATGCGCTGCCGAACGTTCGGCTGGATGTGGTGCAGTGTGCGGGGGGCGGGGCGACGGTGGTGGTGACGTGGTCGCATCTGCTGTTGGATGGGAAGGGTGTGGAGTTGTTGCTGACGGAGCTTGCGCGGTTCGCGACGGGGCAAGTGGATGATCCGATGCCGGCGACGCTGGCGAGTGCATCGCCGGTGAAGTTGAGCGTGGTGCAGCGGCGGGAACGGCGGATTGCGTTTTTGCGGCATTTTCGTGGGTTGATGAGCACGCCGTTCACGAGCTTGGGGCGCGGCGAGGCGCGAGCGGGTGCGGCGAACTTTGAGGTGGTGACGTTGGGGGCGGCGGCGTCGGGTCGCGTGCGCGAGCGGGCGGGTGAGCTTGCGAGTCCGTTGATGCCTGCGCCGTTTTATCTGGCGTGCGCGGCGCGGGCTCATGATCGGGTGTTTCGGGGGCGTGGGTTGGAGCAGCCGCAGGTGGTGACGATGCCGGTGCAGACTCGGCCGAAGGGTGGGAGGGGGCCGATGTTTCAGAATCATTTGTCGATGTTTTTCGTGCGGTTGGAGCAGAGCGATCTGGAGACGGTGGCGGTTGCGACGCGGGCGGTGCAGGCGCAGTTTGGCGAGATGATGCGGCATCGGTTGGACCAGGCGTTTTCGACGGTGCAGAACGCGATGCGTCGGCTGCCGCCGCGGTTGTACATGGCGTTTTTGCGTTGGCAGGCGCGGGGCGAGGTGGCGTCGTTTTTTCATTCGCATACGGGGGCGTTTGCGCCGCAGCTGGTTGAGCTTGCGGGTGCGAAGGTGTTGCATGGCTATCACCTGCCGACGGTGTGCACGCCGCCGGGCACGGGGCTGTTTGTCAGCGAGTGGGGGGATGAGATGGATGTGACGCTTTCGTGGCGAGGTGATGTGATCGACGCGGCGGAGCGGGGGGCAATGGTGGAACAGTTCGTGGCGGATTTGGTGGGGGAGGCGGTTGAGGTGGAACGGCGGGTGGTGATTGAATCGGTTTCTAGTTTCTAGTTTCTAGTTTCTAGTTTCTAGTTTCTAGTTTCTAGTTTCTAGTTTCTGGTTTCTGGTTACTGGTTTTGACTTTTGTGGTTTGAGGAGGGAAGAAACCCACGCCGTGACGGTGTGGGCTTCGAGGGAGTGGGTGATCCGGGGATTCGTCACTTTGTTCCTCATCCCTCGGCTTGGATGATGAGCACACATTTCACATTCCACCTCTCACATTCCCCTGGCCGCTGACGGTTGTGTTACGTGGCGGTAAGCTGGGGGGATGCGATGTGACGTGCTGGTGATCGGCGGGGGGAGCGCAGGGCTGGCGGCGGCGGTGGCGGCGGCGCGCGCGGGGGCGAAAGTGGTGCTGGTGGAACGGCATGGCGCGCTGGGGGGGATGGCGTCGGCGGCGCTGGTGCATTCGATCTGTGGGCTGTATCTGTTGCGTGATGAGTCGGGCACGGCGGGGCGGCCGACGTATGCGAATGTGGGGCTGGCGACGGAGTTGGCGGGGCGGTTGATCGCGGTGGGCGGCGCGTGGGGGCCGACGCGGATGGGGCGGGTGGATGTGTTGATGCAGCATCCGCCGGCGCTGGCGTGCGTGGCGGATGCGATGGTGGGTGAGGCGGGGGTGACGGTATGCCTGCATAGCGAAGTGATCTCGGTGGAGCGGGCGGGTGAGCGTGTGGCGGCGGTGGAGGTGAGCTGTCGCGGGCGACGGTGGCGGATCGAGGCGGAGGCGGTGGTGGATGCGAGCGGGGATGGGGTGGTGGCGGCGATGGGCGGGTTGGCGTTCGAGCAGGCGGGGGGCGAGCGGTTGCAGCGGCCTGCGTTTATCTTTGCGATGCAGGATGTGGCGGCGGAAGGGGTGACGGGCGAGGCGAGGCTGCGGCTGGCGGGGCAGGTGGCGGCGGCGGTGCGTGATGGACGGCTGCCGACGGGGGCGCTGGGCATGGCGGTGCGGGGGACGGGGCGCGGGGGGGAGGCGTATGTGACGATCGACCTGGCGGGCGATGTTGATGGGGCATATGACCCGACGCAGCCGAGTTGTCTGTCAGCGTTGGAGGTGGTGGGTAGGTCGCTTGCGGCGGCGGTGGCGGGTTACCTGCGGGCAGAGGCGGCGGGGTTTGAGCGGAGCACGATCAGCGCGTTTCCGACGCGCGTGGGCGTGCGTGAGAGTCGGCGGGTGGTGGGGCGGTATTGCCTGACGGCGGAGGATCTTGAATGTGGTGCGGCGTTTGACGATGGTGTGGCAGTGGCGACGTGGCCTCGTGAGTTGCGGGAGACGGCGCGGGGGGCACGGCTGCGGTTTCCGCGCAACGGCCGAGCTTGCGATGTGCCGTTGCGGGCGCTGCATGCGGCAGGGGCGGCGAATCTGTTCATGGCGGGGCGATGCATGTCATGCGATCACGAAGCGCAGGCGTCGGTGCGGGTGATCGGCACCTGCCTGGCGACGGGCGAGGCGGCGGGCCTGGCGTCGGCGACGTGGGCGGATGTGGGGGCGGTGGATGCAGCGGCGGTGCGGCGGGCGCGGGAGCAGTGGGTGCTGCCTGTGAGTGAGCGGTGGGGGGAGGGGGGTTCTGGTTTCTAGTTTCTGGTTGGGGGGTGTCCCACGGATCGCTGCGCTATGTCCGTGGGCTTTATTAGGGTAGGCGTATGGGGCATTTGTGAGGTTGGTGGATGAACTGTGTTGATTTGATCTTTGAGCATGTTGATCGCGCGCCGGGGCGGGCGGCGTTGATTGAGGCGGGTGATGCGCCGCGGACGGTGACGTATGGGGCGCTTGGGCCTTGCGTCGATCGGCTGGCGGCGGCGTTGCGGCGGGCGGGTGTGGTCGATGCGCCGGCGACGCGCGTGGGGCTGCTTTGTCCGGATGGGGCGGACTATGTGCTGCTGTGCCTGGCGCTGTTGCGGGCGGGGGCGTGCGTGGTGCCGATCGCGGGGGAACTGTCGAGCGTGGAGCGGAAGCAGTTGGTGGAGATGACAGCGTTGGATCGGTTGGTGCTCGGGCGCGGTGCGAAGTGGGCAGACGTGCCGGGCGAAGCGGTGGCGATTGAAGCGGGGGAAGTGTCGTGCGAAGGTCGGGTGGGTGTGTGCGGGGAGGAGGTGGGGGCAGCGTTTGATGAGGAAGCGCTGGCGGCGATGCGGCCTGCGTTTATTCGGTTCAGCTCGGGGACGACGGGCGGGAGTAAGGGGATTGTGCTTTCGCATAAGCGATTGCATGAGCGGATCGAGGCGGCGAACAAGGCGCTTGCGATCGGGGCGAGCGATTCGGTGGTGTGGATGCTGCCGATGGCGCACCATTTTGCGGTGTCGATGATGCTGTACTTGATGAAGGGGGCGACGACGGTGCTTGTGCGTGAGCCGATGGCGGGGAAGGTGCTCGACGCGGTGCACGCGCATGGGGGGACGGTGTTGTATGCAGCGCCGTTTCATCATGCGATGTTGGCGGGGGAGGGGTCGGGGCGTGGGTGGCCGGGGCTGCGGCTGGCGGTGTCGACGGCGGCGGGGCTGCCGACGGCGACGGCGGCGGCGTTTGATCGGCGGTTTGGTGTGCCGCTGTCGCAGGCGCTTGGGGTGATTGAGGTGGGGCTGCCGATGGTGAACGTGGCACGGGCGAGAGAGAAGCCTGAGTCGGTGGGGCAGGTGCTGCCTGACTTTGAGCTGGCGTTGCGGGATGAGGCGGGGGCGTCGGTGGAAGCGGGTGAGGTGGGGGAGTTGTATGTGCGGGGGCCGGGGATGCTGGATGCGTACCTTGTGCCGTGGCGGCCGGGGGGGGCGGCGTTGTCGGAGGGGTGGTTTCGTACGGGGGACTTGGCACGGCGGGACGCGGAGGGGGATGTGTTTCTCGTCGGGCGCGGGAAGACGGTGATCAACGTGGCGGGGCTGAAGTGCTTTCCGGAAGAGGTGGAAGCGGTGTTGAACGCGCATCCGCAGGTGCGCGAGTCGCGGGTGTATGGTCGGGGGCACGCGCATGTGGGGACGGTGCCGGTGGCGGAGGTGGTGCCGATGGATATCGATTCGCCGCCGACGGCGGCGTCGCTGTCGACGCATTGCAGGCAGTTGCTGGCGGCGTACAAACGGCCGATGCAGTTTCAGTTTGTCGACGCGCTGCAGCGGACAGCGAGCGGGAAGATTCGGCGGGCAGTGGGGGAGGCAGAGGGGGCTTGAGCGGTGAGGCTTGGGGCTTGGGGGAGGAGCAGGGGCTTGGGGGAGCTGAGCGATTTTAAGTCGCTCAGCCTTGGGCTTTGGGTGGGTGGTTGAAAAATGAATGTGCAGGTTACTCTTGGTCGATTATGATATTATCAATGTCGCCGATTCACGGCGGAGGCATGATTTCGGCAGGTATTTGACAGTTTTGCGGTCGGCTTTGCTTGAGGCTCCCTGTTGACAGGAGTGGGCGGTCGCGTTGAAGTGGCGGCCGGGGATTTCCGGGCAGAGCCATAGGGCTTTGGGGCAATCGTCGGCGTGCTCGGTACGGGCTGGGGGGCGTGTGTGTGTGGTTTGGTGTGATGGTCAGAATTTAGTTGCTGGCTATATGGTGAGGAGTCGTTTCATGGAGATTTGCGAGCTCCAACGGTCTGAGACGCCGATGTGGGTTCGTCGGCTGATGGATCGGCCTGACGCGAGCCGACGTTGGCAGGTGTCGGGGCTGCGCGCCAGCAGCGTCGAGCGGGGCGCGTTCAGCCTGACGGAGATCGTCTTGCCGAACGCTCGGGCGATGTCGCCTGACGTGTTTCGCGGCGAGGTGCAGCGGGCGTATGAGCTGGCGTTGGAGACGCTGTCGGCTTGCCGAGCGTCGCATGCCGTGCGGTGGTGGAACTTCGTGCCGGGTATCAATCGCGATGCGGGCGACGGCCTGGACTGGTACATGGTTTTCAATGCGGGTCGACATGCCGCGATGCAGCGGCGGTACGGCGCGAACGAGTTCGGCAGGCAGCTTGCGACCGCGAGCGGCGTGGGTTCGCATGGTGATGACTTTGTCGTTCAGGTGCTTGGCTCGACGCGGCCGGGCCAACCGTTGGAAAACCCGCGGCAGATTCCCGCTTACAACTATTCTGAAAGCTACGGCCCGCTGCCGCCCTGCTTCGCGCGAGCGACCGGGTTGGGGCATGCGGAACATGATGCCATGCGCGGCACGCTGCTGATCGGCGGCACGGCGAGCATTGTGGGCGAAAAGACCCAACACCTCGGCAACATCGACGGCCAGATGGAAGAGACGTTGCGGAACATGGCCCACCTGCTCGCGGCCGGCTGCGGTGCGGCGGCGGAGGATCGTGTGCTGCGACATATCGAAGAGGTGCGGGTGTATGTCGTTCGGCAGGAGGATCGCGCGGGGATTATCGATGCACTTGCGGCGCGGATGACCGGGCTTAAGCGGATGGAAGTGATCCACGCGGACCTGTGTCGGCCTTGCTTGCTGGTGGAGGTTGAAGCCGTCACCGGGCCGGGCCTGCTGGCGAGCATGAATCAGCGCGGCGCGGCGGGGCAGCGGCTTGCGACGGCGTGAGCAGTGGCGGTCGATAGACACCCTTTCCGGGCTACACTAAATTGGTGCCATGTCCAGCATTTTAGCCCGGCAACTTCAATCGCATGCCCGCAGTCGGCCTGATGCGGTGGCTGTGCGCCTCGCCGGCGAAGGCGCGGCGGAGGCGGTGTTGACGTGGGGGCAGTGGGCTGAGGCGGCGGCGGCGCTGGCGGCGCGGTTGCACGAGCAGACGACGGCGAACGCGGTGGTGCTGGTGGGGATTGGCAATCACCCGGCGTTTCATGTGGCGTTGATGGGCGTACTGCTGGCGGATCGGCGGGCGATGGCGATGGCGCCGGATTGCGCGGGCAGCGAGATCGCCGCGGCGGCGACGCGAACGAACGCCGAGGCCGCGATCGGCACGGAGGCGTTTGTTGAACACGCGGCGATGCACGGGCTGCGCTGCGTCGATCGCGATGAGCTGATCGATGCGACGGCGGCGGATGCGCAAGCGGTGTGGTCGCGGCATCAAGGTGATGGGGCGGTGTTGCTGTCGAGTTCGGGTACGACGGGTCGGCCGAAGATCGTGCAGCGCGGTACGGGGTCGCTTGGCGCGGTGGGCGAGAGTTGTGCCCGGGGTATCGGGTTTCAAGCGGATGACACGGTGCTGCTGACGATTCCGGTGCATCACTCGTATGGGCTTGAGCATGGTTTGCTCGCGCCGCTGGTGGCGGGCACGCGAGTTGAGCTTGTCGCCAGCTTTGATGCCGAGCGTGTGCTTGCACGGTTGCTCGCGGGCGAAGCGACGATCTTTCCGTCGGTGCCGTTCATCTTCGAAGCGCTGGCGCAGGCGCACGCGCGGGCGGGGGCGGGCGGGCTTGCGATTCGCCGGGCGTACTCGGCGGGCGGGCCGCTGCCGACGGGTGTGTATGAGGCATGGCAAGGTCGGCTTGGTGTTCGGCTGGGGCAGTTGTATGGGTCGACGGAGATCGGCTCGGTTTCGTTCAACGACCCTGATGAGCCGGGCTTTGATCCGACGAGCGTGGGGCGGGCGTTGCCGGGCGCGACGTTGGTTGTGCTCGATCGCGAGACGCCGAGTTTGAATCGGCCGTTGGGTGCGGGCGAGCAGGGTCGCGTGGCGGTTGCGTCGGGGGGGATGATGTCGTGTTATGTTGATCAGCCGAGCGATGAGCTTGTCGACGGGTATTTCATGACGAACGACGTCGGATGGCTGGACGATCGCGGTCGGTTGACGTTGGCCGGTCGATTGAATCTGTTGATTGATATTGATGGGCGGAAGGTGAACCCGGCCGAGGTCGAGGCGGTGCTGGCGGCGCATGAGGCGGTGGCGGAGGCGGTGGTGTTGCCGATGCGGATGACCGAGACGATGAATCGGCTGAAGGCGGTGGTCGTGCCGCGTGCGGGGATGCGGGTTGATACGAACGAATTGCGTCAGTTTGCTCGTGGCCGACTGAGCGGTCACAAGCTGCCGCGGGTGTACGAGGTGCGTGAGAGCCTGCCGCGATCGGCGACGGGTAAGGTGTTGCGGGAGGCGCTGCTTTGTTCATGAACGATTGGAAGCGTGTTGCGTCGGCAGTGCTGGTGATGGTGGTATGCGTGGGGGCGGGCTGCCAGCCGCGAGCACCGTTGCCGACGCATGAGTGGGATGATTTTCGCGAAGCGTTGCGTGTGATCGAGCAGCGCAATGCGGCGATTGAGAATGTTTCGTCGGCGTTTGATCTGACGATCCGTCGGCCGGAGGGCGGCACGGTCACACTGGAGGGGGCGATGGTGGCGGAGCGGCCCGACCGGATGCGGTTGCAGGCGTGGCGGTTTCATCGCGAGGTGATGGACCTGGTGCGCTCGCCGGAGGGGACGTGGTTGTGGACAGCCGAGCAGGTGGACGAGATTGACGAGCAGTTCGCTCATCCGCAGGCGCATGAAGTGGACTGGTTTCAGGCGTTTTTCATGACGCCCGACCCGGAGACGTCGCAGTTGATCGAGGCTGGCGGCGGAGGTGAGCCGATGGTGGTGCGCTGGCCGTTGGGGGGAGGCGATGGCGAAACGGGCGGGTGGCATGGTCGAGCGGAGATTGACGGGGCGACGCTGACCGTGATGCGGATTGATGTGTATGACGAGACGGACACGTTTGTGCAGCGCGTGCTGTTCAGTGAGTATCGCGTGATGGATGGGCTGGTGTTTCCGATGCGCATCGGCGCGGAGGGGCAGTGGAACGCGACGCTGCGATCGCATGATGTGGAGTTGAACGGCGACCTGCCGACCGGGGTGTTTGAACCGCCTGCCCGAGCCAACCGATTGGACTGATCCGCCGATGCGACGCGTGTTGTCGATTCCGATGCGTCGGCCGTGGGTGACGCTGCTTGTTGCTGCGGCGATCGCGGCGCTGGCGGTGGTGTCGGTGTTGCGGCTGGAGGCGGAGCCGTCGCTGAAGCCGTTGTTCGCGGCGGACGATCCGGCGTCGCAGGCGATGGTGAGTGTGCTGGATGATTTCAGCGCGGCGGATCGGCTGCTGGTGCTGGTGCGGGCGGGGGATGAGGTGGGGTCGCCAGCCGAGGCGATGATTGCGTTTGCCGAGCGGTTTCGTGCAGCGGTGGCGGGGGATGCGGCGCTGGCGGGGATGGTGGTATCGCTGGCGTATGAGCCTGGCGACGCGGTGGGCGAGGCGTTGCAGGAGGCGATCGCGGCGGAGGGATTGCATTATCTCGATGATGAGCAGTTCGCACGATTGCAGCAGCGGTTGACGGGGGAGGGGATTCGCTCGCAGATTCGTCGCAACGAGGGGTTGATCGCGGCGGCGGACCCGGCGGCGGACGCGGTGAGCGAGCGGGTGTTGCGCGATCCGCTGCGGTTGTTTGAGTTGCTCGCTGATGCGTTGCGGCCGATGCAGGCGCGGTTCGCGATGGGCGAAGATGATGCGGGCGGGCCGTACATTGGGCGCGACGGGCGAACGCTGTTGATTGAAGTGCGTGCGACCGAGCCGGCGGGGGATCTGGCGTTTACGCGCGAGTTCATGCAGCGGGTGCAGCATGCGGTTGAGGTGGCCGAGCCGAGCGGGTTGGAGGTGCAGTTCGCCGGCGGGTATCCGATCGCCGAGCTGAGCGAGCGTGTGATCCGCGGCGACATGATTTTCAGCGTCGTGTGCTCGGTGATCCTGTTGCAGTTGCTTTTTCTGGTGGCGTATCGCAGTCCGTGGAATTTTCCGTTGACGTTTCTGCCGGTGGCCGGGGGCATCCTCACGGGCTTTGGCGTGTATGCGCTGTTGTCGACGAGGCTGACGCCGGTGACGGCTTCGTCGGGCGCGATCCTTGCCGGGCTGGGGGTGGACTACTGCATTCATTATCTGTCGCATTACCACACGCATCGCGGCGACGGGCATCGGCCGCGGGAGGCGGCGCAGATGAGCCTGTCGCTGGCACCGGCGTTGGGCGCGGCGTTCGTGACGTCGATGATCGGGTTCATCGCCATCGCCAGCTCGCGCGTGCCGGCGTTGCAGGACTTCGCGATCATCGGCGCACTGGGGCTTGGGGGTGCGTTTCTCGGGGCGATGCTGGTGTTGCCTGCGATGTTGCAGGTTTGCGATCGTCGGCGGGAGGACGATCGGCTGAGCATGCGTTTGCGGTTGCAGCCGATGGTGCGATGGATCGCGCGGCGGGCGGTGGGATGTATGGCGGTGGCGTCGGCGTTGGGGGTTGGTGGTGTGGTGTGGGTCGCGTTGGCGGGGTTGCCGACGTTTGAGACGGACCTGACGGTATTGCAGCCGCGGCCGAACCCGGCGTTGGAAGCGCAGGCGGAGATCGCTGAGCATTTTCCGTCGGCGATGGAGTCGGTGCCGGTCTACCTGGAGGCGGAGCGTTGGCCGACGCTGGTGGCGCGGGCGCATGAGGTGGATCGACGGTTGATGACGTCGGCGATGCGCGAGGCGGGCATCGCGCCGCCGATGAGTGTGGCGATGTTGCTGCCGGACCCGGCGGAGGCGGAGGCACGGCGCGAGCGTGTGGCGTCGATTGACGCGGAGCGGGTGTTGGCCGACTTTCGCGCGGCGGTCGATGCGAGCATTTTTGAGCCGACGGTTTATGCCGACTACGAGACGTTTTTGGCGCGGCTGCTTGAAGGCGGTGCGTCGCCGGGCGTGGCGTTGTTGTCGGCGTCACCGGAGGTGGCGGAGCTGCTGCTGCCGCGCGGCGTGTTCGCGGGGGGTGGTGATGAGCCGGTGGGTCGGCCGCGGGCGTTGACGCTCGTGCGGTTTGAGCGGGAGATCGCCGACCCGGTCGAACGGCGGGAGGCGATCCTCGCAGTGCAGACGGCGTTGGCGGGGATGGCGGGTGTGACGGTCACGGGGATGGACGTGGTGGGCGAGCAGGTGCGGGCGACGATTCAGGCGGAGCTGCCGGTGTTGCTGTCGGTCGCGGGGGCGGTGGTGGTGGTGTGGCTGCTGGTGGTGTTTCGTCGGCCGGGGCGGGTGGCGTTGACGATGATCCCGGCGGTGTTTTGCCTGGTGACGGTGGCGGTGATGATGCAAGTGACCGGCACGCGGCTGAACCCGATCAACCTGCTGGCGATTCCGCTGCTGGCAGGCATCGGGGTGGATGATGGCATATTCCTCATGAGCATCGCACGGCGGTACCATGGTCGAGGCAAGGCGATGCTCGAACAGTTCGCGGCAAGCTGCCACGCCATTACGATGACGAGCGTGACGACGCTGCTGGCGTTCGGCTCACTGCTGCTGACCAGCACGCCGGCGATCCAGTCGCTGGGGCTGGTGCTGGCGACGGGCATGGTGGCGTGCTGGTTTGCGTCGCTGTTTTTGTTGATGCCGTTGCTGATCGTGACGCATCGGCGCGAGGAGAAGCCGACCGGATGAGTGATGTTCTGCCATGGGCGATGGCCGGCGTTGGCGCTGCGGCGTTTGGTGCGCTGATGTATGGGGCGTTTTACCCGAGTAGCCGACTGATCGTGCCGGTGATTTACCGTGGGCCTCGCGACGGGCCGCCGCGCGTGGCGTTGACGTTTGACGATGGTCCGCACGCGGAAGCGACGCCGGCGATTCTCGACGCGCTGGATCGGGTGAATGCGAAGGCGGCCTTCTTCGTCATCGGCGCTCATGCAAAGCGGCACGTGGACGTGCTGCGGCGGATCGACGCGGCGGGGCACTTGATCGGCAACCATACGTACGACCATGCTTACCATGGGATGTGCCGCGGCTACTACTACTGGCTGGATCAACTGAGGCGGACGGAGCGGGTGATTGAAGATGCCATCGGCAAGCGGCCGACGCTGTTCCGCCCGCCGATGGGGTTTAAGCAGCTTTTTATTTCATGCGCTGTGCAGAGCGCTGGTTACTCGATGGTGACATGGAGCCGACGTGGTCGCGATGGTTGGCCTTGCAAGACGCAGCAGATCCTCGACCGCCTGGTGGGGCCGAGCCGAAACGGCGACATCCTGACGTTGCATGATGGGACGGACGGCCATAACCGCAGTCGCGACATTCGGCCGACGGTCGACGCGATCGAGCCGCTGGTCGTCGGCCTGCGCGGGCAGGGGCTGGAACTGGAGCGGCTGGATCGGCTGATCAATTTACCGGGCTATGTATCCGAATCCGCGTTGGCGAACTGAAGTGTGCCGGACTATTCTTCGATGAAGAGCCAAGGTTGTTATACTGACGCCTTGCCTGTGACCCGGTCGGGAAGGCATTTCACGGGGGGGCGATGATTTTGAACTTGTTGTTGTGATGAGAGTCTCTGCCAGGATGAGAATCTCCACCCGGATATTGCGAAGTGCCCGTGCGCTGTTGCTGATGCTTTGTGGCGTGGCCCTTGTCGGCTGCGACACGGTGGGCATGATGGCGTTGCATGGGACGAACCTGCTCGCCCGCACTGGTGCTTACACGCATGAGGGCGACGTGGTGTACGGCCCGCTCGATCGGCACCACTTGGACGTGTACACGCCAACCATGGGCGAGCCGCCTTACCCCGTCGTCGTGTTCATTCACGGCGGCGACTGGAGCGACGGCTACCCGGACAAGGACATGTACCGCTTCGTGGGCGATGCGCTCACCTCGCGGGGCATTGTGGCGGTCGTGCCGAACTACCGCCGATTCCCGACGGCCCGGTTTCCGGATTTCATCGAAGACGCGGCGCAGGCGCTGGTCTGGACGTATGAGAACGTCGAGGCATTCGGCGGTGATCCGGATGGCATCTTCCTGATGGGTCATTCGGCTGGAGCGCACATCGGCTCGATGGTGGCGCTCAACGACCGCTACCTGCGTGAGGTCGGGGGGGACCGGAGTTGGATTCGCGGGTTTGTGGGGATGGCGGGGCCTTACTCGTTCCCTTACATGGACGATAACGATGCGTTCGTGGAGGTGTTCGGGGCGAAGGATGCGTACCCGCGATCGCAGCCGATCAACTATGTGGCGGGCGATGCGCCGCCGACGCTGCTGGTGCATGGCGCGAAGGACGATCGCGTGCCGCTGGAGACGATGATCCGGATGGCGCAGCAGATGGATGCGGTCGGTGCCCCGGCGGAGACAATCACGTACGAGAACCTGTGTCACATCATGGTGCTTGGCTCGTTCGCAGTGCCGGTGCGTTGGGGCGAGCCGGTGCTGAATGACCTGACGGCCTGGGTGAACGCGCAGTACGAGCATCCGCTTCCCGTACCGCCGCAGCGGACGGCCAGCGACATGGCGTTGCAGCAGGATCAGCGTAACCGGCAGTAATGAGCGGGCGCGGGAATCGCCGCTTGGCTTGTCAGCATTCGGCGGGGGATGTAAACTGGCCTGATCCTGGGTAGCTGCGCGGCATTAAATGTAGTGCCTTTCATGGTTTGGAGCGGCTATCAGTTCGAAATCACAGTGGTTCGTGCTGCAAGTGGAGCGATGGTTTCGTGGCGATTCCGGGACGGCCGGGAATCGTCCGAGGCTTGAAGCTTGAGGCATGAGCTTGCTTGACGCATTCAAGGCGTGTGTTTTATGACGGAAGCTCATCTGAAATCGGAACTTGGCGAACGTGTGCGGACGATTCTGCGTCGCGACCTGCGGCTTGGGCCGGACGCGAAGATCGAAGACGACACGCCTTTGATGGGCGGCGACTTCGAGCTGGATTCGCTGGACATGGTCATGCTTGTGACCAGCGTAGAGAAGGAGTTCGGCGTCAAGCTGACCGATGCGGACAAGGGGCCGCAGGCGTTCAAGAACGTCGGCACGCTGGTGGCGTTCCTGCAGAATCACGACCAGATCGGCGACGGCAGCGGCGGCGAGGCGACGACCGCGGCGTCGGCGTCGGACGGGCCTGCGTCGGGCGATGCGCGGCCGGTGGACCTGGAGCAACGGCTGGCGGGGTTGCCGCATGGCGAGCCGTTCCGGTTTGTCTCACGGCTGACTGAGTTGACGCCGATGGAGCAGGGACAGGGTGAGTGGCAGTTGACGGGGGATGAGTCGTTTTTCGCGGGCCACTTTCCGCAGCGGCCGATCGTGCCGGGCGTGTTGATCAGCGAGGCGCTGGCGCAGCTTTCGGGGCTGGTGGGTGTTGAGGCGGACGGCGAAGCGCGGGATGGTCAGCTTGCGCATGTGGACGTTCGTTTTCGTCGTGCGGTTGCGCCGCCGGCGACGCTGGTGCTGCACAGCCGACTGACGGGAACGGTGGACCCGATGCAGCATTTCGAAGTGCGGGCCGAGGTGGACGGCGAGGTTGTGGCCGAGGGACGGGTGGCGCTGAAGCGCGGCGCGTCGCAGGGTTGATGTTGCCGACGCTGTTGCGTTCGCGCGGAGGTGAACGGATGTGCCTGCCTCGCTTGTTGATGCTGTTGGTGTTGTTGTCGTCGTCGCTGTCATTGGCGACGTCGATGGCGTTGGGTGATGATGTACCCGATCGGCCTGGGGAGGTTTCCGCTGAGTTGTGGGATGAACTGGTGGCGTTGGACGCGCTGGCTGGGGAGGTGACGAGCCTTCGCGGGCGGTTCGAGCGCCACCGCAGCACGCCGTTGCTGCGTCGGCCGTTGGTGTCGGAAGGCGTGGTGTATGTGTCGGGGGATCGCGTGCGTTGGGAGACGCAAGCGCCTTCGCCGAGCACGACGCTGGTGCGTGACGGGGAGGTGCAGATCTATCAGCCGGAGGAGCGGCGGGTTGAGGTTTATGCGCTTGAAGAGCGAGCGGAGCAATTCGGCGGTGGGCTGATGCTGCGGTTGACGACCTTGGTGGAGACGTTTTGCCTGGCGGAGGTGGAGCCGGGCGAGGTGTTTGAGGATCTTGCGGGGGATGATGTGGCGGGGCTGCTTGGGTTGCGGTTGACGCCACGCGATGAGGCGATCACGGAAGAGTTTGAATCGATGGCCATGCTGTTGGATCGTGAGACGGGGCAGTTGCTTCGGCTTCGGCTGGTGACGGACGCGTCGCAGTGGACGGAGTATCGGTTTGTCGAGGTTGAGCCGAACGTGGAGCTTGGGGAGGACACGTTTACGCTGGAGCTGCCGACGGACGTGGAAGTGGTGCGTCCGATGGAGGGTGGCTCGCGTGATTGATCCAATCCGGATGATGATGGCTGGGGGGGCGTGATGACGCAGATGCACACGCTCGAAGCGGAGGCGAAGCAGCCGGGCAGGGCTTATCACGAGTCTCGGGCGATTTCGTTCTGGCTGAACTTCTTTTTCTTTTTCGCGCGACGGACGCCGCTGCTCGTGCGGTGGTCGCGGCCGTTCTGGATGATGCTGTCGCGGCATTTTTTCGTGGACTACCTGCGCGGCGGGATTCGGAAGAACACGCACTGGCTGCTGGGGCCTGACGCGAGCGAGGCGGATCGGCGGGCGCTGACGGATCGGGTGCTGGAACATTTTTACATGTTCATCCACGACATCGGCCGAGCGGGGGGGCTGTCGCGCGAGCAACTCGAAGCACAGATCGATGCGGTGGAAGGCGAAGACCATTTTCATGAGATTCGCAAGCTGAAGCGCGGCGCGATCATCGCCACGGCTCACATGGGCTCGTTTGAAGTTGGAGCGGCGGCGGTACGCTCGCTTGAGCCGAGAGTGCATGTTGCGTTTCAGCATGACAACCTGGGCGCGTTCGATGCGATCCGCCATCGCCTGCATGAAAAGCTGGGGTTGATCGAAGCGGTGGTGGATCAGGGGTGGAGCGCGTGGTTGCAGGTGCGCGATGCGCTTTTGAACGACGAGGTGGTGTTGATCCAGGCGGATCGAACGATGCCGGGGCAGCATGGGGTGGCGGTGCCTTTTATGGGTGGGCATCTGTTGATGCCGCTGGGGCCGATCAAGTTGGCGGTGATGACTGGGGCGCCGATCGTGCCGGTGTTTGCGATTCGTTTGCCGAGTGGGAAGGTGAGGCTGGTGATTGAGTCGCCGATCGTGGTGGATGCGGAGCGCGATCGGCCGCGCGACGAAGTGCCGGGGCCGGCGATGCTTCAACTCACGAAGGTGATTGAAAAGCAGGTGCGGGCGCACCCGGAGCAGTGGCTGATGCTGCACCCGGCGTGGATGGAGGATCAAGCGGGAGGAGTGACGTCGCGGGTGGGGGCGGAGGGGTGAGGGGAGAGTGAGGGGGGAGACCCACGGATCGAATCCGTGGGCTTCGGGTGGGGGGGATTTGAGGTGGGGACTTGGGATCGGGGGCAGTAAGTGTTTGCGATGGCGGGTTTTGGTTTGTATGCCATGGCGGGGGCAAGGTAAGCTGGCATCGTTTTGAGGTTGAGCGGGTAGATGAGGAAACAGCGTTTTGCGTGACGTCGTCATTACAGGTAGCGGATTGGTGAGCGCCCTGGGGCTGGATCGTCAGACCACGTGGCAGCGGATATGTCAGGGCGAAAGCGGCCTTGGTCCGTTGACTGCGCTGGAGCAGCAGCCGAGCGAGCCGCGCGATGGCGGGCAGGCGCCGGCGTTGCCGGGCGAGGACGATGGTCGGCCGCGCGAGGTGCGCTACCTCCGCCATGCGATCGCGGACGCGTTGAAAGAGGCAGGGCTCGGCGGCGAGGGGGCGTCGCCTTACGCGGGCGAGCGGTGCGGGCTGGTGTTCGGCACGACGTTGCATGGGATGCGGGCGGGGGGCGCGTTTTTTCGCGCGAACGACTTTACGCCCTTGCATGATTTTCAAGCGGCCGCGGTGCTCAACGATGCGGCGGAAGCGTTTGGCTTGACGGGGATCGCGACCACAACGTGCTCGGCCTGCTCGTCGGGGTTGAGCAGCATCGCGCTGGCGGTGACGCTGTTGCAGACGGGCGAGTTGGATATGGTTGTGGCGGGGGGGTACGACCCGATCAGCGAGTATGCCTACGCGGGGTTCAACAGTTTGCGATTGGTGGCGGAGGGACCGCCGCGGCCGTTCGGTCGTGGTCGACAGGGGATGAAGCTTGGGGAAGGTTACGGCGCGGTGGTGCTGGAGCGGGCGGATGATGCGCGGCGGCGTCGCGCGAAGCCGATCGGCCGAGTGGTCGGGTTCGGCGAGTCGGCGGACGCGCATCACCTGACGCAGCCGCATCCGGAAGGGCGCGGCGCGGTGCGAGCGATACGCGAGGCGCTCGCGTCGGCGGAGCTATCGCCTGCGGATATTGATCTGGTGACAGCGCACGCGACGGGCACGCCGGACAACGAGCGTGGCGAGTATGCGGCGCTGAAGCAGGTGTTTGAGGAAACGTTGTCGGACGTGCCGGTGGTGGCGTTTAAGAGTTGGCTTGGTCATACGCTTGGCGGCGCGGGGACGGTGGAGTGCATACTGACGTTGTGCGCTTTGAATGATGGGTACGTGCCGCCGACGGATAATGTTGAGGTGGCGGATCTGGAGTATCCGGATTTGCGTTTCGCGCGGCATCATGCCGAGCCGAAGCCGTTGCGGTACGCGATCAACCTTTCGCTTGGGTTTGGTGGGGCGAATACATGCGTGGTGTTTGCGCCGCCGACGGCGGAAGCGGCGGCGGTGGAAGCGCCGACGGTAATGACGCGTGGGAGTGATGCGGGTCGGCGGCCGGTGGTGACGGGCATTGGCGTGCTGCTGCCGAATGCGATTGGGCATGAGGCGTTGATGCCGCGCGTGTCGGCAGAGGCGGGAGCGCCGGTGGGACAGTCGGCGATGGTGGACGAGGCGGCGGTGCGGGAGATGTTGCAGACGCCGCGGGCGAGGCGGATGAGCGACTACGTGAAGCTTGCGCTGTGCTCGGCGAAGCTGGCGTGCAGCGATGCGGGGTTGGAAGACGGCGAAGGGTTTGGCGAGCAGGACGCCGCGATCGCGGGCTCATCGCATGGCTCGGCGAGCTACTGTGCCGACTACTACCGGCAGGTGGTGGAGGAAGGCATTGAAGCGGCGAACGCGGTGCTGTTTGCCGAGGGGGTGCCGAACGCGGCGGCGGCGCACTTGAGTTTGATGTTCAAGCTGACCGGGCCTTGCCAGACGATCATCGGCTCGCGGACGGCGGGGCTGGATGCGCTGCACCTGGCGGCGCTGCGCATTGAGCAGGGGCAGTGGGACCGGGCGATGATTTGCGCTGCGGAAGAAGCGACGGATATTGTGCGTGATGCTTATCGGCATTGCGGATTGCATGCGGGCGATCAGACGATGTGCTCGCCGTTTGATGCGGAGCATGGGTTTGTGCTGGGCAATGGTGCGGTGACGTTGATGATCGAGAGCCAGGCGTCGGCCGAGCGTCGGGGGGCGAAGACGTATGGCGTGATTGAAAGCTCGACGACGGGATATCACTCGCCGCGGGATGCGCGCGGGTTTGTGGGGCGGTGGGGTCAGTTGCTGGATCGGCTGGGCGGGCCGCGGCAGGTGATCAGTAGTGCGAACAGTACGTGGATCGGCAGAGCGGAGGCGTCGGCGGTGGCGTCGGCTCGCGCGGACGCGACGGTGAGCAGTGTGTATGGGCATTTCGGCGAGATGTTCAGCGTCGGGCCGTTCGCGGCGATCGCGGCGGCATTGCTGGCTGGCAAGCTGCCTGCGTTGCGCGGCGGGCTGCCGACGGGCGGGACGTTGAACGCGGCGACAGGCAATGAGTCGGCGGACGACTTCGCGGTGCTGTGCAGCGATTACGCCGGGTCGATGTCGGCGGTGCGGGTGCGGCGGTGACGGGTCGACCGGGCGGCTATGGAGCGCAGGCGCTGACGCGGTCTGGTTGGGGCGTGCCGTTTAAGGAGGGGCGATGGCGGCCGAAGGCGAGGGCAAGCAGGGCAGGCGGAGGTGGTGGTCGGCTCGGCCGTGGGTGGTGACGGTGGTGAGCCTGGCGGTTGCGGTGGTGTTGCTGGCGGTGGTGGTGGTTGTGATTTTGATCAGCACGGGAGCGGGTGACGAAGCGGCGGCAGCGCCGGTGCGGGCGATGTCGGTGCGCGTGGTGGCGGTGGAAGCGGCGGAGGGGTACGAGGTGGTGCGGCAGTTTGTCGGGCAGGTCGAGCCGGCCCGCCAGAGTGCGGTGGGTTTTGAACTGTCGGGCATGATGGCGGAGTTGTTGGTAGACGAAGGCGATACGGTCGAGCGTGGGCAGGTGCTGGCTCGACTGGACACGGCCCGGCTGGAAGCTCGCCGGCATGAGTTGGAGGCATCGTTGCGCGAGGCGCGAGCACGCACGGAGCTGGCGGAGCAGACGTACGAGCGGACGACGGAGGCGGCAGAGCATGACGCGGTGTCGTCGCGCGAGGTGGATGAGGCGCGGAGCGAACTGGCGACGGCGGAAGCGGCGGAGGCGCGGGCGGAGGCGTCGCTGACGACGTTGGAAGTTGATTTAAGGAAGAGCGAACTGGTGTCGCCGTTTGATGCGGTGGTGGCGAGGCGGATGGTGGACGAGGGGCAGGTGGCGAGTGAGGGGGCGGCCGTGTTTGAGCTGCTGGACCGGCATTGGCCTCGCGTGCGTGTGGGGCTGGCGGGGGATGCGGTACGGCGGTATGCGGCGGGCGATGTGGTGTCGGTGCAGGTGAATGGCGAGACGGTGGCGGCCGAGGTGCGGTCGCTGCTGCCGGTGCGCGAGCGGGCGACGCGGATGGTGGATGTGCTGCTCGTGCTCGATGGCGAGTTGAACGATTTGCGTCGCGGGGACACGGCGGTGCTGAGCGTTGAGCGACAGGTGGCGGGGGCAGGGTATTGGCTGCCGTTGTCGGCGCTGACGGAGGGGGCACGCGGGTTGTGGGCTTGCTATGTGGTTGAGACGGATGGCGGAGCGGCGCGGGTGTCACGGCGGGACGTGGAGTTGCTGTATCAGGATGGCGAACGCGCGTTCGTGAGGGGGGCGTTGGCGGAGGGTCAGCGTGTGGTGGCGGATGGGTTGCATCGATTGACGCCGGGGCAGGTGGTGCGGGTGGCGGACGAGCCGTAGGCGGACGCGGCTGGGGCTGGTGCGATGATGCCGGACGTGGCTTGCGGTGTTGAGGAGCGGGGCGATGGCGTTGGAAGATCATTCGCTGGCGACGTTGTTCATTCGCAACCGGCATCTGCTGTGGTTGTCGATTGTGGTGGTCGCGGTGGCGGGGGTGTCGGCGTTGCTGGCGCTGCCGCGGCTGGAAGACCCGCGGATGGTGAATCGGTTTCCGCTGGTGATTACGCAGTCGCCGGGCTATTCGGCGCAGCGGGTCGAGGCGCTGGTGACCGAGCCGGTGGAACGGGTGCTGCGGGAGGTGCCGGAGATTCGTGAGTTTGTGTCGACGTCGAGCGACGGGTTGTCGCTGGTGGCGGTGGTGTTGCATGACTGGGTTGGCGAGGGACAGAACGAGCAGGTGTTCAGCAAGATGCGCGATCGGCTGGCGGAGGTGCAGCGTGAGCTGCCTGCCGAGGCGAGTCGGCCGCAGTTGGAAGATCAGCGGGGCGCGGTGGCGGAGACGTTGATTGTTGCGTTGACGTGGCGGGAAGGCGAGCCGGCGATGGGGGTGTTGCGTCGGCAAGCGGAGGTGTTGGCGGACCGGTTGCGGGCGGTGCCGGGGACGGAACTGGTTCGGTTGGCGGGTGAGCCGAGCGAGCAGATTACGGTGGTGGTGGATGATGAGGCGTTGGCGTTGGCGGGGCTGACGCCTGGTGCGCTGGCGCAGCGGTTGATTGATGCGGACGTGAAGCAGCCGGCGGGCATCGCTCGGTCGGGGCGGTCGGACATTCAACTGGAAGTCACGGGCGAGCTGGACTCGGTGCAGCGCGTTCGCAACGTGGCGGTGCGCGACGGTGAGGCGGGCAGCGTGCTGCGGGTGGGTGATGTGGCGGATGTACGGCGGACGTGGCGTGATCCGCCGGAGACAATCGCGCTGGCGAACGGCGAGCGGGCGGTGCTGGTGGCGGCGCGCATGGGGAGCGATCAACAGACAGACCGATGGGCCCGCGCGGCCCGCGCTGCGGTCGAGCGGTTTCGTGTTGAAGTGGGTGACGGGGTTGGGGTTGATATTCGTTTCGATCAGAGTACGTACACGGCCGAGCGGTTGGGGCAACTTGGTTGGAACCTGCTCGCGGGCGCGGGCGTGGTGATGCTGGTGATTCTTGTGTTGATGGGCGCCCGGTTTTCGCTGCTGGTGGGCGCGGCGCTGCCGATGTCGGCGGGGCTGACGTTGTTCGGCCTGCTCGTGCTCGGCGGGACGCTGCAGCAGATGTCGATGTTCGGCATGATCATCGCAACGGGGCTGCTGATCGACAACGCGATCGTGATGACGGACGAGGTGCGCAAACGCCTTGAAGCGGGCATGGCGGCGCGGGCGGCGGTGCGCGAGACGGTGGAGTATCTGTTTTTCCCGCTGCTTTCGTCGACGTTGACGACGATGCTCGCGTTTGCGCCGATCGCGCTGCTGCCGGGGCCGGCGGGCGATTTTGTCAGCCCGATCGCCATTGCGGTGATGCTGGCGCTGGCGTCGTCGTTTCTGCTCGCCTTTACGGTGATCCCGGCGTTGGCGGCGCTGCTTGGTGCGAAGGCGGCGGCACGTGCGGATAAGCGGTGGTGGCGTGACGGGGTGCGCAGTGACTGGCTGACGGATCGCTACCGTGCGGGATTGCAGCATGCGTTTGCGACGCCGGCGATCGGCATCGGCCTGGCGTGTCTGTTGCCAGTAGCGGGCTTCGCGCTGATGCCGAGTATGGGAACTGCGTTTTTCCCTCCGGTCGATCGTGACATGTTTCATGTGCGCTTCTGGCTGAGCGATGATGCGTCGCTTGAGCGTACCGCCGAGGTCGCGCAGCGTATGGAAGCGGTGATGCGCGACGACGCGGGTGTGGCGGACGTTGATTGGATGATCGGCGGCGGTTATCCGCCGGTGTTTTACAACGTGATCTATGGCTACGACGGCGCGCGACATTTCGGGCAGGCGATCGTCACCAGTCGATCCGACGCGGACACCGCTCGACTCGTGCCCGCGCTGCAGGCCGCGTTGAACGACCACTTCCCCGAGGCGCAGGTGGTGGTGGATGCGTTCGGCCAGGGGCCGCCGAGCGAGGCGGAGGTGGAACTGCGCATCCACGGCCCGAGCATCGCCGTGTTGCAAACGCTTGGCGATCAACTGCGGCTGATGTTGCAGTCACATGCGGAGGTTGTGCACACACAGGTCAGTTTGCCGCGTGGTCGGCCGAAGCTGTGGCTTGATGCGGATGAGGATGAAGCGATGCTCGCGGGGCTGACGTTGGATGACCTTGCCCGCCAGCTTGAAGGCTCGCTTGAGGGGATCGCGGCAGGGAGCGTGATCGAGCAGATCGAGCAGATGCCGGTGTATGTTCGCTATGACGACGCGCATCGGCGGGAGATGTCGAGGTTGTCGTCGATGCGATTTTTGCATCCGCAGGGTGAGGGGTGGGTGCCGCTGTCGGCGTTGGGCGAGCTGCGGTTGCGGCCTGAGCTGCCGACGGTGACAAGGTACAACGGGCAGCGGTTCAACTCGGTGCAGGGGTACACGCGAGCGGGGGCGCTGTCGATTGATGTGGCGAACGATGTGCGGAAGATGCTCGATGCGAGCGACTTTACCTTGCCCGACGGCTACTGGCTTGAACTGGGCGGTGATGCGGAGCAGCAGGACCAGGCGGTAGGCAACCTGATGCAGTACGCGCCGGTGCTGATCGCGATGGCGATCACGACGTTGGTGCTCACGTTTCGCAGTGTGTTGCTGGCGCTGCTGCTGATTACGGTGGCGATGTTGAGCGTAGGGCTGTCGGTGGGGGTGACGTGGGTGTGGGGTCTGTCATTCAGCTTCAACACGATGCTCGGGGCGATGGGGTTGATCGGGGTGGCGTTTAACAACAGCATCGTGGTGCTTAACGCGATCCGCAAACATCCGCAGGCGCACGCGGGGGATGTGGATGCGGTGGCGGAGCGTGTGGTGGATTGTTCGCGGCATTTGATATCGACGACGTTGACGACGATCGGCGGGTTTGTGCCGTTGCTGATTTTTGTTGGTGGTGCGTTCTGGCCGTCGCTGGCGATTGTGCTGGCCGGGGGCGTGGGTGGGTCGATGATATTGGCGATTTTGTTTACGCCTGCGGTGTATGTGCTGGCGCGGCGGGTGCGCGGGGTGTGGGTGGAGCCAACGCCGACGCCGGTTGCAACGGGAGGTGCGACGTGAAACGTGTCGCGTTTGTATGGGCGTTTGCGTGGGTGGCGTTGTTAGCGGGCGGCTGCACGGTCGGGCCGAGCTATGAGCAGCCGACGGTGGAGATGCCGACGGCGTGGTCGGGTGATGCAGCGGTGGTTGGGGATGAGGGTGAGGCGGTGGCGGGGCCGATGGCGTCGCCGAGCGTTGCGTGGTGGGCGGTGTTTGGCGATCCGCAGTTGAGCGAGATGGTCGAGCGGGCGGTGGCGGGGAATCATGACATCGAACTGGCGCGGCTGCGCGTGCGTGAGGCGCGGGCGCAACGGCAGGCGGTGGCGGGATCGCGTTGGCCGAGCGTTGAGGCGGGGGCGGACTATCGGCGATTTCGTGAAAGCGAAACCGCGCCGCGGCCGGGCCAGGCGCCGACACCCGACACGCCGGGGTCGGGCGGTCAGGCGGGCGGCGGTTCGCAGACGGCGAACCTGTTCAGCGTCGGCTTTGATGCGTCGTGGGAGGTGGATGTGTTCGGCGGGACGCGCCGACGGGTCGAGGCGGTGGATGCCCAGGTTGATGCGGCGGTGGAAGGTGGACACGGCACGTTGCTCACCGTGGTGGGCGAGGTGGTGCGGAATTACGTTGAGCTGCGCGGTACGCAACGCGAGTGGGCGACGTTGCAGGAAACGCTTCGATTACAGCGGCGGACGTTGGAACTGGTCGAACGGCGGCATGCGGCGGGGTTGTCGCCGCGGTTGGATGTGACGCGAGCGCAGTCGCAGGTGGAGCGTGTGGAGGCGGACTTGCCGACGGTGCGGTCGCAGTTGCAGGCGGGGGCGTATCGGTTGGCGGTGTTGTTGGGTGAGTCGCCGACGGCGTTGCTGGATGAGCTGCTTGAGACGGAGCCGGTGGCATGGGAGCCGGTCGCGGCGCCGATGGGCGTGCCGTCGGAATTGCTGCGGCGTCGGCCGGACCTGCGGCAGGCGGAGCGCGAGCTGGCAGCGGCGACGGCGGAGGTGGGCGTGGCGACGGCGGCACTGTATCCGCGGTTGTTCGTCATCGGCAGTGCGGGGCTGGAGAGTGATGCGGCGAATATGTTGATCGACGCGGGCAGCGGTGTGTTTGCGATCGGGCCTTCGCTATCGCTGCCGTTGTTCGAGGGCGGGCGATTGCGGGCGGAGTTGCTGGGCGAAGAGGTGCGGCGCGACGCGGCGTGGGTGCGGCTGGAGCAGGCGGTGTTACTGGCGTTGGAGGAAGTGGAGGCAGCGGCGGCGCGGTACGTGCAAAGCGATCGTGGGGCGCGGCGGACGGCCGACGTGGTGGCGTCTACGGAGCAGTCGGCCGAGCTTGCGCTGCGGCTGTACGAGCAGGGGTTGAGCGACTTTCTCGCGGTGCTGGATGCGGAGCGCGAGCTGGCGGAGGCACGTCGGCAGCAGGCGCAGCGGCAGACGGCGGTGATGGTCGAGCTTGGGGCGCTGTATAAGGCGCTGGGTGGCGGTTGGGCCGTGGATGATGAATAAAAAAGCCCACGGATGACCATCCGTGAGCTTTGTGGGGGTGTGTTTTTCGGAGGGTTTTATGCCCAGCCGCCGGGGGGGCCGAGGACCATGTCGTCGGCGGTCTTGCCGGCGGGGAGCATGGGGTAGACGTGCTCGTGTTTTTCAACGAGCGCGTCGAGCACGGCCGGGCCGTCGTGGGCGAGGAACTCGGCCATGACCTTGGGCAGGTCGGCCAGGTTCGTGACGCGGAAGCCCTTGCAGTTCATCGCGTTGGTCAGTGCGACAAAGTCGGGGTTGTGCATTTGCGTGTGGCTGTAGCGTTCTTCGTAGAACAAGTCCTGCCACTGCTTGACCATGCCCTGGAAGTCGTTGTTGAGGATGATGGTCTTGGCGGCGATTTTGTATTGGGCAGCGGTGACCATTTCCATCGCGGTCATGCAGAAGCTGCCGTCGCCATCGATATTGATGACGGGCTTGCCGTCGAGCAGGGCGTCGACGGCGAGCTTCGCGCCGACACTGGCGGGCACGCCGTAGCCCATCGTGCCCAGGCCGCCGGAGGTGATCCACTGGCGTGGATGCTTGAACTTGTAGAACTGGGCGGCCCACATCTGGTGCTGGCCGACGCCGGTGGTGAGCACGGCGTCGCCGCCGGTCTGCTTGTAGAGTTCTTCGATGACGGCCTGGGGCTTCATGTGGAACTCACGCTCGTCGGCGTTGTAGCGGAACGGGTGATCGTTCTTCCACGTGGTGAGCTGGTCGAGCCACGGCTTACGGTCGGGCGATGTGAGCAGCGGCAGGAGCAGCTCAAGGTTTTTGCGGGCGTCGCCTTCCACGCCGATGGTGACGGGGATGGCTTTGTTGATGTTCTCCGGGGCGATGTCGAAGTGGATGAGACCGCCGCGGCCTTCGCGTTCGGCGGCGCGTGCGCCGGGCGCGAACTTCTTGGGGTTGCCGGTGACGCGGTCGTCAAAGCGTGCGCCGACGGAGATGATGACGTCGGCGTCGCGCATGGCCCAGTTGGCGTAGGCCGAGCCGTGCATGCCGACCATGTGAAGGCTGAGGTCGTCGGTTTCGTCGAACGCACCGAGGCCGTGCAGCGTGGTGGTGACGGGGATGCCGGCTTTGCGGGCACACTCGCCGAGCACGTTGTAGGCATTGGAGAGGATCGCGCCCTGGCCGACGTAGAGCAGGGGTCGCTGGGCGTTGTTGATCAGTTCCGCGGCGCGTTCGATTTCGCTGGACGTGCCGGCTTCGCGGATGTGGTAGCCGGGCAGGTGAGGCTGGTCGTAGACCGGCTCGTTGAGCACAGCGGCGGTGACGTCTTTGGGCAGGTCGACGAGCACGGGGCCGGGCCGACCGGTGGTGGCAATGTGGAAGGCCTGGTTGATGGCGCGGGGGAGGTCGCGGACGTTTTTGACGAGCACGTTCCACTTGGTGCAGGGGCGTGTGATGCCGGTGACGTCGGCTTCCTGGAAGGCGTCGGTGCCGATGGCGCTGGTGGCGACCTGGCCGGAGAAGACGATGATGGGCGTGCCGTCCATCAGGGCATCTTGGAGGGCGGTGACGGTGTTGGTCGCGCCGGGGCCGGAGGTGACGAGGACAACGCCGACCTTGCCGGAGGCGCGGGCGTAGCCCTCGGCCATGTGGCCGGCGCCCTGTTCGTGTCGTGAGAGGACGAAGTGGAACTGCTTGGATTCGTGGATAGCGTCGAAGACGGGGAGGATCGCGCCGCCGGGATAGCCGAACATGTGTTTGACTTCATGTTCGCGCATCATTTCGTGGAAGATCTGTGCGCCGGTCATGCCGACGTATTTGTCGGTGAGCGTGCCGTGGGGGGCGGTGACGTCGTGTGCGGTGAGGTTGTTGGTGGTCGGTTGCATTGGTCAGCGTCCTGTGTGGTCGACACGCGGCGGCGGCCGGGGGCATGCGGCGCGTGTGGTCCGGGGGCGATGTTCGGTGTGTGAATGTTCGGTTAAATCGGGCGTGCGGGTTGGCTGTCAGGAGACGTGCGGGTCGTCCGCTCAGCTAACGGCGACGCCGACGCCAACAACCGACAGCATCGGCCGGGCGACCACGAGCGAGGCGAACTGGGGGGCATTCTGAGCACGCATGTCGTAAAAGTATATCGACTGATGGAGGCGGAAGCAACGGTAAATCGGGGTTTGGGAAGGGATCTGTCGACGGTTGGCAAGTGGGCCCTTCCCGATCGGCCGTGGTGTGGTATAATGCCCGACTTGCCTCTGGATGGCAATCCCCCGAATCGCATCCTGCTACTGACACCTAAGACCGGCTGACGCCGGCCCGTGAGACCATTGTATGTCCGCTGACCATCTGCGCAACGTCGCCATTATCGCCCACGTCGACCATGGCAAAACCACACTCGTAGACCAACTTCTTTACCAGTCGGGCATGTTCCGCAACGAGGATCTGGACAAGCTCGCCGGCGGGCAGCATGGCCTGGTCATGGACTCGAACGACCTGGAGCGGGAGCGTGGGATCACGATTCTCGCAAAGAACTGTGCCGTGGCGTACACCACGCCTGACGGCGAGAAGTACAAGATCAACCTGATCGACACGCCGGGCCACGCCGACTTCGGCGGCGAGGTGGAGCGCGTGCTGAAGATGGCGGACGGCGTGCTGCTTGTGGTCGATGCATTTGAAGGGCCGATGCCGCAGACGCGGTTCGTGCTGGGCAAGGCGTTGGAGCACAAGCTCAAGCCGGTTGTGGTGGTGAACAAGATCGATCGGCCGGACGCTCGGCCGGACGACGTGGTCAACGAAGTGTTCGACCTGTTGGTGGAATTGGAAGCCGACGACGAGTCGCTGGACTTTCCGGTGATCTACGCGTCGGCGAAGGAAGGCTGGGCGTCGCGCGATGTTGACGAACGTGGCGAGAACATGAAGGTGCTTTACGACGCGATCATCGAGCAGGTGCCCGCCCCCTCGCCGGAGGAGGCGGACGCGACGGCCCCGCCGCAGATGTTGGTGACGTCGTTGGACTACAGCGATTATGTGGGTCGCATCGCGATCGGGCGTGTGTTTGCAGGCACGTTGAAGCCGGGTATGCAGGTGACGGTGATCGACCGTGCGGGCAAGCACACACAGCAGCGCATTTTGAAGACATTGCAGTTCAGCGGGCTCGGCCGAGTTGATGTGGATCACGTGGTGGCGGGCGACATCTGTGCCATCGTAGGCCTGGACCCGATCGACATTGGCAACACGATCGCGTGTGCGGAGTCGCCGGAGGCGTTGCCGGTGATTGAGATTGACGAGCCGACGCTGCACATGACATTTCGTGTGAACGACTCGCCGTTCGCCGGTCGTGAAGGCCAGTACGTGACGAGTCGGCAGATCGCGGCGCGGCTGGAGAAGGAGCTGCGTTCGAACGTGGCGTTGCGTGTGGAGCAGGGCGAGACGCCGGAGCAGTTCCGCGTGTCGGGCCGTGGGCTGATGCACATTGGCGTGGTGATTGAGAACATGCGCCGCGAAGGGTTTGAGTTGGCGATCGGCAAGCCGCGCGTGATCACGAAAGAGGTTGATGGCAAGACGCATGAGCCGGTCGAACTGCTGGTGGTCGACTGTCCAAGCGAGTGCCAGAGCAGCGTGATGTCGCTGGTGGGCGATCGACGGGCGGAGCTGTTGAAGATGGATGCGAAGGCGGGTACGAGCGGCTTCGCGCACATGGAGTTCACCATTCCCGCTCGTGGGTTGATGGGGCTTCGCAGCCGAATGCTGACCGCGACGCAGGGTCGAGCGATCATGCACCACGTGCTGCTGCGGTATGAGCCGCTGCGTGGTGAGATTCCCGGAGCCGAGCGATCGCAGGGCGTGCTCATCAGCTCGGAAGCGGGTCAGGTGACGGCTTACGCGTTGGATGCGCTGTACGACCGCGGGTTCTTTTTTGTCAGCCCGGGCGATCAGGTCTACGAAGGCCAAGTCATCGGCGAGCACAACCGCGAGAACGACCTGGTGGTGAACGCGGTCAAGGGCAAGAAGCTCAGCAACGTTCGCGCGTCGGGTAAGGACGATGCGGCACAGGTTCGGCCGGCGCGGAAGATGTCGCTGGAAGCGTGCCTGGAATACATCGACGAAGACGAGTTGGTGGAGGTGACGCCGGAGTCGATCCGCATTCGCAAGAAGCTGATCAAGGAGTCGGACCGTCGTCGCGACCAGCGGCGGGCGAAGAGCCTGGCCGAGGCGTGATAAGGGCGGGGGCTTGGTGGATACAAGGTTAAGATCAAAACATGTTTGAATAAAAGAAGCCCACGGCGTGACGCCGTGGGCTTCTTCATTTAGTTGCGGTTGTGAGGGGTCGCGTTGCGATCTTAGATAATTTCGAAGATCGACTGGGTCCGGAGAACCATGCCATTGCTGCCGAACAGGTGGTAGCTCTGAATGTGAAACTCTCGTTTGTACTTCTGTACGTCGAGTGCGGTGAGGCAGGGGACGCCGGCATGGTCGTTCCAGCTGTGGCTGAGGGAGCCGGTCTCACGGACGAAGTCCTCCATTTCGCGCAGGGTGGCGTTGTAGAGGTTGTCGGTGAGCGACTCGGTCTGGATGGTGGTGACGTAGCCGATCTTGCCATCGGGCTCGAGTTCGTAGTCTTTTTCGCCGAGGCAGGGCAAGGCGTGGACCAGGCCGGTCTCGGGCAGGTGGTCGCCTGCGTCGAGGACGGTTTCGGTGAGAACCTGGCCGCCGGTCTGGAACCGAGCGACGTGGCCGCCGGGGGTGGCCCAGGCTTCGATCTCATAATCGCCGTGCCGGTCGGTCCGGCGGGCTTGGAGATCGAATAGTTCGGGGTGAAGGGCGCGGCGGTATACCATAAGCCGCAAAACCTGCGTATTGGAGGACTTGTGTCCAATGCTCATTACAAACCTCTGATTGTTTACTGAGTGACGTCGTCGCCAGCGTTGGGACGGGCCACAATTTGTGGGGAGCCTTGCGGGGTCAGACCGGATTATATCGGGCTGAGGCTGAGTTGAAAGTAAAAAATGGTGGATTTTCGCGATTTCTTCCCATGTTTTGCCTGACCTGGTTCCATTTACAGCAGGTAGGGTGGATGAGCCGATAAAGATTTGCAGTGCGCTGTCGGTCCGGGCGGGCCGGCCGCGGTAACCGTTACTTCTTTATGGACGCTCTTTACCACCATCTTCGCGGGATCGCCGACCCGAGTGTGGACCGTGCCATGGCGGCGGCGCTGGCGACGGCAGACCAGGCCGCCATTCGGCGGATGGTCCCGATGCTGGTTGAACGCGCCCAGCCTGAGGGCATGCTGGGGCTGGTGATGCAATACCACCGGCTGCCGGTGGACATTCAGGCGCAGGTGGTTGAGCAGGTGCCACGGCTGTTCCGTCCGCTTCGCGAGGCGGCGAGCCGACGGCAGGGGCACGGGCCGGAGAACGTGATCACGCTGGTTCAGCGGTCGCGGAATACACGGTTGGCCTACCTTGTGAGTGAGCAACTCCGCCATGGCGCGGAGGGGCTGCTGGCGTCGGCGGGCAGTTGTCTGCTTCGCCTGGCGGAACTAGCGGCGAGCGATCCGAAGCCCGAACGACTGCCCACGCTGGATGCCGAGGCAGCGGCTTATCTTCAGACAGCGATCACGGATGCGGTCAAGCGGTTTCCGCGGCATCGCGAGTCGTCGGTGCTGCTGGCGATGGCGTGGCTGCTGCCGCGGCCGATGGACGAGGCATGCCAGGCGGTGGTGGACATCAAGTCGCCGGCCGGCGCTGCGATGAGTACGCTGCTGCGACGGGCGGAGCACCCGGCGGCGCGGCGGGCGCTGCTGCCGATGCTCGGCTTCGCCTCGCAAGCCGACGCGGCGATGGACGGGCTGCGCTGCTGCAACGACGCGGGCATGATGAGCGATGTGCTGGTGCACTACCACCTGCTGCTGCTGCCGGGTGTGCGTCGGCCGTTGGCGCGGGTGAAGAATATTGAGTCGCTGTGGCCTGATGCGTCACGGCAGCGTGAGTTCGACACGTCGGCTTTGCGTGGGCTTCCCACCTGGTTGGATGCTCTGCCTGCTGACGAGAAGCAGCGGTTGGCTAGTCTGGCGGGGTTGTGCAACGCCCCGGACGCGGCCACGCGGCTGGCGGTGTTGCGCCGACTGCTGACGATGGCCAGGCAGTACCGCGACGATGCGGAACTGGCGCAGTCGATGACGCAGCGATTCGTAGCCTTTTGCGACGACCCGGAGCCGGCGCTGGCTCGCATTGCGATACGACATCTGATCGCCACGGGCTATCCCGAACTGCCTCGGTTGTTGACACGGTTGGTCAACAGTCCGCATGAAAGCGTGCGGAAGCTGGCTGGCGTGCACCTTTCGCCGCTGGGCTTTGCTCGGTTGTGGGCACTCTGGCCAAAGCTTGAGCCCGCGCGACGGACAGCTGCGGCGCAGGCGCTGATGAAAATCGACGCGAACTTCCACCGCATGATCGGCGAAAAGCTCAAACGCGAAGATCGCGCGATGCGCCTCCGAGCGTTGTCGATGATCGAACAGCTCAATCAGGGCTCGTTCTTCGAGGCCGCGCTGAAACGGCTGGCAACCGACAAGGATGAACACATCGCCTCCGCGGCAGTGCGGGCGCTGGGCACGACCGAGAGCGAGGTTTCCGTCGAGTCGGTGGAGCAGGCGCTTGACCACCCGGACAGCCGAGTGCGTGCCAATGCGATCGAGGCGCTCGAGCAGATGGAGCAGGTCGACGATGAAAAGCAGCTCGATCGCCTGATGACCATGGCGGAGGACGAAGCGAATCGGCCGCGGGCCAACGCGATCCGGGCGCTGATGCAGTCGCGGACGCGTGAGGCGTTGCAAGCGCTCACGCGCATGCTCAACGACGATCGGGCGGAGCATCGTGTGTCGGCGCTCTGGCTGATTAAGGATATGGGGTTGTTGTCGGTGGCTCGCAAGGTGGCGGAGATGTCGCTGCACGATCCGGAGGAGCAGATTCGCCAGCGGGCCGACACGGTCATCCGCGACCTGATCGAGAGGCTCACCACTCAGCAAGGCGCGGATGGCAAGTCCGACGCGGGCGAGGCTGGCACGAAGGGGAAGGCGTCTGCATGATGAGCACTGTCATTACGCCTTCTATGCTGCTGGCCCAGGCGACGGGCACGGGCGGCGAGCTGCCGATGCCGTTACGGGCGGTGCGCGATCACTGGGGTGATTCGACCATTTCCGTCGGCTGGGTGATTCTCTCCGGCTCGGTGCTGCTGTTCATCCTGGCGATTGTCTGGGTATGGAACTGGTGGAAGCAGCGCAACGAGCAGCCTCGGCCGTGGTGGGTGTTTTACCGTACCGCCAGCCACATGGGGCTTACCTTGCGCGAGCAGTGGCTGCTGGTGCGGATCGCCCGGCATGAAAGGCTGCCTTCGCCATTGACGCTGATGCTCTCGCGACGCACGCTGGGCCACCACGCCCGGCAGTACCTGGCCAGGCGGTCACAGCACCGCCGGGCGGCGATCATCCGCCGACTGCTGGCGATCCGGTCGGCTCTGTTCGACAGCCTGGAAAGCTCGGCCGCAACGCCGGTGCATGAGCGTCGCCTGTCGGACGCGCCTTGATATTGGGGGCGATACCGGGTCCAATGGACGTTGTGATGGGCCCGCGGCAATCGTGACGCTGTTCCCGCATGCGTCGACGATGATCGAGTGCATAGAATTGAATATGTCACATGGAGAAGGCCCATTGAACGTTGAAATTGAAGCAAAAATGCGACTGATCGACCGCGCCGCGGTAGAGAGTCGGCTTAAAGAGCTGAACGCCGGCGTGGACGCCGAGTGGCTTGAGATTAACACCTATTTTGACACCCCCCAACGCGGCTTGAAAAGCTCCGACCAGGGGCTGCGCATTCGCACGGAAGTCGCCGCCGACGGCCAACGGACCGTGACCATTACTCACAAGGGCCCGCGCGCCCACGGCCGACTGAAAAGCCGAAGCGAATGCGAAGTCAATGTGTCCGACCCAGGCCAGGCCGCCACGCTGCTGCGGGCGCTGGGCTACGCGCCGGTGCTCAGCTTCGAGAAGCGTCGGCAGCGGTGGCATTTGAACGATTGCCACGTCGAGATCGACGTGCTGCCATACCTGGGCGAGTTCATCGAGATCGAAGGCGGCAGCGAGGAAGCGGTGCTGGCGGTGCGCGAGCAGTTGGGGCTCAAGGAAGCGCCGTTGATCCGCGCCAGCTACATCGCGATGCTGATGACCTACATCCGCGAAAACCAGATGCAGGAACAGGCCATCCGCTTCAACGGCTCGACCGGGCCGACCGAGTCGGTGGACAAGATCGTCGCCGCTGCCGCGGACTGATCCGCGAGGGGGCGAGCCTCGTTAACCTCACGCCTTCGTTTGCCGTACGTCACACCGCCAGGTTACTGGTGATGCGGTCGAGGGCGGCCTCCACGTTCGCTCGGCTGTTGAACGCGCTGATGCGGAAGTAGCCTTCGCCCGCGGCGCCGAAGCCCGAGCCGGGCGTGCCGACGACGTGGGCTTCGTTGAGCAGCTTGTCGAACAGGTCCCAGCTGGTCATGCCGTTGGGGGCTTTGATCCAGACGTACGGGGCGTTGACGCCGCCGTAGACGTTCATGCCCTGCGCGGAGAGGGCTTCGCGGATGAGGCGGGCGTTTTCGAGATAGAAGCTGACGAGTTCGCCCACCTGCTGTCGGCCGACGTCGGTATAGACGGCTTCCGCGCCGCGCTGGACAATGTAGCTCACGCCGTTGAACTTGGTCGACTGCCGACGGTTCCAGAGCTTGTGCACTTCGACGTCGCTGCCGTCGCTTGCCTTGCCGGTGAGCGATTTGGGCACGACGGTGAAGGCGCATCGCGTGCCGGTGAAGCCAGCGTTCTTGGAGAAGGAGCGGAACTCGATCGCGACATCGCGAGCGCCTTCGATCTCGTAAATCGAGTGCGGGATGTCGGGGTCGGTGATGAACGCTTCATAGGCCGCGTCGAAGAGGATGATCGCCTCGTTGTCGCGGGCGTAGTCGACCCACTGCTTGAGGGCGGCCTTGCTCGCGACGGCCCCGGTGGGGTTGTTGGGGTAGCAGAGGTAGATGATGTCGACCTTCTGCTTCGGCAGCTCGGGCGTGAAATCGTTGTCCGCGGTGACGGGCAGGTAGACGAGGCCGTCGTACTTGCCGTCGTCACTGGCGGCGCCGGTGTTGCCAGCCATGACGTTCGTGTCGACGTAGACGGGATAGACCGGGTCGAGCACGGCGATGGTGTTGCCCTTGCCAAGGATGTCGAGGATGTTGCCGGTGTCGCATTTGCTGCCGTCGGAGACGAAGATTTCGTCAGCGTCGATCTTGCATCCGCGAGTCTGATAGTCGAGCTGGGCGATTTTTTCGCGCAGCCAGGCGTAGCCCTGCTCGGGGCCGTAGCCGTGGAAGCGGGAGGGGTCGCCCATGTCGTCGATGGCGGCGTGCATGGCTTCGCGGCAGACTTCCGGCAGCGGCTCGGTGACGTCGCCGATGCCGAGTTTGATGATCTGGGCGTCGGGGTTGGCGTGAGCGAAGGCGCTGACGCGTCGCGCGATTTCCGGGAAGAGGTAGCCGGCTTTAAGTTTGAGGTAGTTGTCGTTAATTCGCATGTCTGACTCGTGCTCGTATTCGTGGAAAAATCTGCGTTTCGTTGTGGTTACATCTTGCTCGCGGCAAACTGGCGTGCCGTGTCGAGTGCCGCTTCGATCTTGGACGGGTCTTTGCCGCCGGCCTGGGCCATGTCGGGTCGGCCGCCGCCGCCGCCGCCGACCACCTTTGCGACTTCGCGCACCCAGTCGCCGGCCTTCAGGCCCTGCTTGATGCACGGCTCAGGCACGGCCGCGACCAGCGCGACCTTGCCGTTTTCAATACCAGCCAGCAGCAGCGCGGCGTTGGGGCGCTTCTTGCGGATGACGTCCATCGCGGTGCGAAGGGCCGTGCCGTCCGCACCGTCAAACTTCGCGACGATGACGCTGTCGTCCGCTTCGTCGGCCACCTTGCGGGCATCGTCGGCGATGGTCTGTGACTGGGCCTGGGCACGCTGCTTGTCGAGCTCCTTGAGCTTCTGCTGCACCTCGGCAAGGTCGGCGGTGAGGCGACGACGCAAGGCCAGCGGCAGCGTTGCGCCGTTGATTTCCTGCATGATCTCGCTGATGTCATTGCGGTCGCGATGTTGGGAGGCGTCGTCACTGGTGTCGCGCATCGCTTCAAGTTCGCGTTGCAGACGCTCGCCTTCACGTCGCGCGTCGGCGGCGGCCTGGCCGGTGACGGCGGTGACGCGGCGGACACCCTTGGCGACCGCTTCTTCGCTGATCAGGGCGAAGTCGCCTAGCTCGGCGGAATTTCGCAGGTGCGTCCCGCCGCAGAACTCGATCGAATACTTCGGCCAGTCGGCATTGTCCGGCTGGGCGAGCAGATCGCCGACTGCCGGACCGACGGAGACGACGCGAACCTTCGGCGGATACTTTTCGCCGAACACGGCTCGCAGGCCGTTGATCTTCATCGCCTCTTCCTGCGGAGCGTAGTCGGTGTGCACGGTCAGCTCGGCTTTGATCTGCTCGCGAACGTGTTGCTCGACGGCGTCGGCCTGGTCGTCGGTGAGCGCGGCGTTGTGCGCGTAGTCGAAACGTGTCTTTTCATCGTCGACCAGTGAGCCGCGTTGGTCGGCGGTGGACGAGACGTGCTTGCGCAACGCGAGGTTCATCAGGTGCGTGCCGGTGTGATTGCCCATGATCTTGCGGCGGCGATCTTCGTTGACGACGAGGTGAAGCGTGAGCTTGTCGCCTGCCTTGAGCGTGCCTTCTTCCATTTCGCCGAGGTGGAAGATGGCGTCGCCGACGCGGACGGTGTCTTCGACGCGGAAGCGGACGTCCGTGTCGTCGATGGTGATGAGACCGGTGTCGCCGACCTGTCCACCGGACTCGGCGTAGAAGGGGGTGGACTCGATGACGACCGCGCCGTGCATGCCGCTGGTGAGTTGATCGAGGGTTTCATAACCGTTGGCGTTCTGGTGGCCGAACACGCGGCAGGCGGTGGTGACGGTGTCGCGTGTGCGGTCGTAGCCGGTGAAGATGGTGGCGGGGAGTTTCTGTTGCTGGACGATTTCGATGAGAGATTGTCGAGCATCGGTTCCGCCTGCGCTGCCGGCGCGGCTGCGCGTGCGGGCTTCTTCCATGAGTTTGTTGAAGCCCTTGACGTCGACGGCGAGGCCGCGTTCCTCGGCCATGACCTGTGTAAGGTCGAGCGGGAAGCCGTACGTGTCGTAGAGCATGAAGGCGTCGTCGGCGCGGATGCGGTCGCCGCCGCGCTGCGCTGCATCTTCAAAGAGAGCGATGCCGCGGTCGATTGTGCGGGCGAAGCTCTGCTCTTCGTCTTTGATCACGTCGGCCACGTGCTGTGGGTTTTTGGCCAGTTCGGGGAAGGCTTCTCGCATCGTGTCGACCACGGCGGGGACGAGCTTGTAGAGGAACGGCTCGCGCTGGTCGAGGGTTTGTCGGCCGTGGCGGAACGCGCGGCGGAGGATGCGGCGAAGGACGTAGCCGCGGCCTTCGTTGCTCGGCAGGGCGCCGTCGGTGAGTGCGAAGGTGAGGCAACGGATGTGGTCGGCGATGACGCGGTGGGCCATGTCGACCGGGTCGTCCATCTTGCTGCCATAGGCGGGCGCACCGGTGACGTCGCTGATGGCTTTGAAGATGGGGGTGAAGACGTCGGTGTCGTAGTTGCTCGACTTGCCCTGGAGCACGGCACAGAGGCGTTCGAAGCCCATGCCGGTGTCGACGTGCTTTTGAGGCAGCGGGGTGAGCAGGCCGGCGGCGTTGCGGTTGTACTGGATGAAGACGAGGTTCCAGATTTCGATCACGCGGGGGTCGTCTTTGTTGACGAGCGGTCCGCCGGTCTTGTCGGGGGTGAGGTCGATGTGGATTTCGGAGCAGGGGCCGCAGGGGCCGGTATCGCCCATTTCCCAGAAGTTGTCTTTTTTGTCGCCGAGGTGGATGTTGGCGTGGTCGATATCGGTTTCGGATTTCCAGAGGGCGGCGGCCTCTTCGTCGCGGTCGAGGTCTTCGCGTTCGTCGCCGGCGAAGACGGTGGCGTGGAGGCGGGATTTGTCGAGGCCCCAGACGTTGGTGAGCAGGTCCCATGCCCAGGCGATGGCTTCGCGTTTGAAGTAGTCGCCGAAGCTCCAGTTGCCGAGCATTTCGAAGAAGGTGTGGTGGTAGGTGTCCTTGCCGACGTCTTCGAGGTCGTTGTGTTTGCCGCCGGCGCGGATGCACTTCTGGGTGTTGACGGCGCGGGTGTAGTCGCGGCCGCCGGACGTGCCCGTGCCGAGGAAGGCGTCCTTGAACTGGTTCATGCCGGCGTTGGTGAACAGCAGCGTGGGGTCGTCGTGGGGGACGACGGGGGATGAGGGCACGAAGGTGTGCTTGTGCTTGTCGCGGAAGTAGTCGATGTATTGTTGACGGATGTCGCTGCTGGCGGGCATGGCAGGCTTCCCAACCCTCTTTTTTCGAGGTTTTCTGGTCGGTGAATCGTAGTCGGGGAGTATAGCAGCGTCGCTGGTTAGCCGCGAAACGCAGTGGAGGGTCTTTGTAATCGGGGGAGGAGAATCCGCGCTCCGCTGCGCTTCGCGGCTAAACGGTATACACTGCGCGGCATGCTGGTTGATACTGCGACAATTCATGTGCGGTCGGGCAAGGGCGGCGACGGGTGCGTCAGCTTTCGGCGGGAGAAGTACGTCCCGAAGGGCGGGCCTGACGGCGGCGACGGTGGGGATGGCGGGTCGGTGATTCTGGTGGCGGACCCGAACGTGACCACGCTGCTGGATTTTGCGGGTCGGCATCACTGGCATGCGGAGAGCGGTCAGCCGGGCACGTCGAAGCAGCAGCACGGGCGCAATGGAGAAGACCTGCTGGTGCACGTACCGCCGGGCACGCTGGTGTATGACGATGCGTCGGGCGAGCTGCTGGTGGACCTGGACGCTGTGGGCAAGCGGTTCGTGATCGCGGAAGGTGGTAAGGGGGGGTATGGCAACGAGCGTTTCAAGAGCTCGACGAACCAGACGCCGAGGCAGTCGACGCCGGGCGAGCCTGCGGTGGAGCATTCGCTTCGGCTGGAGCTGAAGGCGATTGCGGACGTGGGGCTGGTGGGCAAGCCGAACGCGGGCAAGAGCACGCTGTTGTCGACGTTGAGTCGGGCTCGGCCGAAGATCGCGGACTATCCGTTTACGACGCTGCAGCCGCAGTTGGGGATTGCGGAGCTGTCGGGTGGTCGGCGGATGGTGGTGGCGGACGTGCCGGGGCTGATTGAAAAGGCGCACGAGGGGCATGGGTTAGGCACGCGATTTTTGCGTCATATCGAGCGGACGCGTGTGCTGGTGCATCTGATCGAGCTTGAGCCGATGGATGGTTCGGACCCGGTGCAGAATTACCGTGTGATCCGTCGGGAGCTTGAGGCGTATGCGCCGGCGCTGGCGGCCAAGCCGGAGATCGTGGCATTGAGTAAGATGGATCTCGCTGGCGAAGCGGCGGAGGACCAGGCGACGGCGGTGGAGTTGATCGAGTCGGTGTTGGGTGCGAAGGTGATGCCCATCAGCTCCGCGACCGGCGATGGGATCAATGCGTTGTTGGAGGCCTGCTGGTCGGCGTTGGGCGGATCGGCGGCGGACCGTCTTGATGGCTGGCCGCGTGCGGAGTCGGGTGAGGATTGATGTAATGTCCCACGGATTCGCTGCGCTGCATCCGTGGGCTTTAGTCGGGGCGGGGGCGTTGTTGGTTCGTGATGACGAGATGACTATCGGGGAGTGTTGATGGCGACGTTGAACTTTCTTGCAGTGAGCATCGGCAACACGCGAACGCGCGTGGGCGCGTTCGTTGATAACAAGCTGGTCGAGTCGGCTACGCTGGAGAACCGGCGTGACGGCGACCTGGGCGAAGCGATGGAGCACGCGTTCACCCCGCTGCGCGAGAACAAGCAGGCGGTGGTGCTGATGTCGTCAGTGAACCCGGCCGGGACGCAGCGCATCGAAGCGCAGATTGCAAAGCACCTGAACCGGCAGGTGTTGCGTGTGGAGCGCGATATGCCGATCCCGATCGGCAGGCAACTCGACCGCGAAGCGATCGTGGGGGAAGATCGGCTGCTGAACGCGGCGGCTGCGTACGACGTGCTCAAGCAGGCGTGCGTGGTGGTTGATGCGGGTACGGCGATCACGGTGGACTTTGTCGATGGGGCGGGCACGTTTCATGGGGGAGCGATCGCGCCGGGAGCGCAGCTCATGCTCGACTCGCTGCACCAGCGGGCGGCGCAGTTGCCGGAGGTGGAGTTCGACAAGCCAACAGGTGTGATGGGGCATAACACGGTCGAAGCGATGCGCGTCGGGGTGTTTCACGGGCTGCGCGGCATGGTGCGGGAACTGGTCGAGCGATACGCGGAAAAGGCGGGGGGGTTCCCGGCGGTGATCGCCAGCGGGGGGGATGCGAATCTGCTGTTTCGTGAATATGACCTGGTGGACCGGGTGGTGCCGGACCTGACGCTTAACGGGCTGGCGGTGACACTTCGTGTGGCGATGGAGCAGGAGCAGAAGTAGGGCGTTGAATTGCCGATTGCTGATTTCTTATCGCTGATTGCGGCGACGTGGGGATCGATTAGCAATCAGCAGTCAGCGATTCTGACTGATCCGGGGCTTCGACACTTCGTTTCTCAGCCCGCGGCTTGGGGAGATGTCGATGCATGAGTTGACGAAAGAGCAGCGCGGCGCGTTGATGAACTTGCGGATCATCTGGGCGGCGCTGCTGCTGGGGCAGTTGACGGTGGGGGCGGTGCTGCTGGGGGTGAAGCTGACGGCGGGGGATGAGCTGGCGCCGGCGGGCGGGGCGGATTGGCTTTTCGTGCTGATGGCGGTGGCGGTGCTGGTGGTCCTTGCACCGACGGCGTATTTCGCCCGCAACCAGTTTTACAAGGCGAAGTGGCAGGGCGATGCGGTTGCGCCGTCGGGGTATGTGAATGGCAACATCGTGCTGCTGGCCATGTTGGAGGGGGCGGGGGTGACGGCGCTGGTGATGATGTTTATCAGCGATCGGCCGCTGCTGCCGGGGCTGGTGGCGGTGGTGGCGATATTGTTGCAGGCGGTGAATTTTCCGACGGGCGAGCCGATGCGTCCGCATCCGCCGGAGTTCGCGCGAACCGGGGACTGACAGGGGCGGGGCGGGTCGCTATCGTTACACGGCAGGCTGCGTAACGCCGATGGCCGGGAGTGTGTGATGGCAGGCGAATCGCTGTCGTCGGAGAGGGCGGTACGGATCGTGCGAATCGTGTGGGTGGGGCTGCTGGTGGTGCAGCTGTTTTTCGGGATGGGGGCGGTGTGGTTTGTAAGCTATCGCCCTGCACCGGAGCCGGCGGAGGGCCACCCGTGGGGGCTGTACGCAGTGGGGGCGGTGCTGTTGATCGTGCTGGCGGTGGGGGGCTACCTTGTGCGGCGGCGGTTGTACGAGCGCGGGCGGCTGGATGATGGCGCGGTGGCGGCGGAAGGCTATCTGCGAGGCAACCTGGTGTTGCTTGTGCCGATGGCGGTGATGGGTGTTGCGGGCATGGGGTTGGCGATCGCGGCGGGGTCGCTGATGCCGGCGAGCCTCATTACGTTTGCCGCGCTGATCGTGCAGGTGATCAATATGCCCACCGGCGACCCGCTCGACCCCGGCCGTTACGCGAAAGACCAGACCCCCAAGTCCGCATGAGCACAACCACGAAGACCATCGGCGACGTGACTGTCACGCTCACCACGGCCAACCAGCCCGGGGCGGTGGGCATTATTCAATTGCATGGCGAACAGGCGGTCGCGCTGTTGCGTCGGTTGACGGGGCAATCGGACTGGCAGGCCGGGCGTGTACGGCTGGTGCGGTTCGAGCAGATCGACGAAGGGCTCGCGGTCTGCCTCGCAGACGACTGGGCGCAGTTGATGCCGCATGGCGGGGTGCGGGTGGTGGAGCAGTTGATCGCTCGGCTGGTGGCGATGGGGGCGCGGTATGAGGCGGAGCCTGACGCGCGTGCGCTGTACCCGGAAGCGGCGTGTGACGTTGAGGCGGCGGCGCTGGCGATGATGGCGCGAGCGGCGAGCCCTGCGGCGGTGGAGTTGCTGCTCATGCAGCCGAGGTTGTGGCGGCGGTGGCAAGACATGTTGGGGGATGATCGTGAGTCGGCGGCGGCGATTTTGAAGCGGAGTGATGTGCTGGATCGGCTGGTTGATCCGCCGACGGTTGTGGTGGTGGGTCGGCCGAACGTTGGCAAGAGTACGCTGACGAATCGGCTGGCGGGGCGGGCGATGAGCGTGGTGGCGGACCTGCCGGGCACGACGCGCGACTGGGTGGCGGGGGTGGTGGAGATTGGTTTCGAGTTTCGAGTTTCGAGTTTCGAGTTGAGGCAGAACGAGCCAACTCGAAACTCATTCGTCGCGGTGCGTTGGTTTGATACGCCGGGGCTGCGGAGCAGTGCGGATGAGGTGGAGCAGTCGGCGATCGGGCTGGCGTGGAATGTGGTGCGGGACGCGGATGTGCTGGTAGCGATGCGGGAGGTCGACGGGGATTGGCCTGGGGGGGAGGAACTGCCGCGCGAGCCGGATGTGTGGGTGGTGAATAAGGTGGATCAGGAAGGGGCGGAGGGAGCGGTGGACAGGGGCGTGGGGGCAGCGCGGCTGAAGCCGCGCTGCCTTGATGAGGATCGGGAGGAGGCGGGGGACGTGGTGCGGATCAGTGCGGAGACGGGGGATGGGGTGTCGGCGTTGGAGCGGCGGGTGGTGGAGGTGTTGGGATTGGGGGGCTTGGCGGTGGATGGGCCCTGGGCGTTTACGCCGGCGTTACGGGAGCAGTTGGAGCAGGGGTGAGGGGTCGGCGAAGTCGGGGACGACGATGTCCGCGCCGTGGTCGCGGAGGGTTTGGGCGTTGAATCGGCCGGTGGCGACGGCGAAGGCGATGCAGCGGTGGGCCTTGGCGCAGTCGATGTCGTGGGGTGTGTCGCCGATGACGATGATGCGTTGCGGGTCGGGCGGGTGGCCGAGCGTTTGGGTGTAGCGTGTCATGGCGAGTGCGACGAGGTCGGGGCGGGTTTGGCCTTCGTCGCCGAAGGCGTTGATTTTGAAGCAGTCGAGGTTGATGCGAGCGGCGGCAAGCTTGAGTGGCGCGGCTTCTGCGTAGTTGCCGGTGAGCAGGCCGAGGATGACATCGCCGCGTTCGCGTTGGCGTTGGTGGAGGTGGTCGATCAATTCGTGCACGCCGGGGAGGGTGTTGACGGTGAGGTGACCGTCGCGTGCGAGGTCGGCTTTGAGCTGTTCGAGGTAGGCTTCGCGGAAGGCGTCGTGGTGGGTTTCGTGATCGTCGAGCTGGTTGCGATGCGCGGCCTCGGCGAAGATGGCGGGGTCGAGCTTACCGGAGAAGCTCATGCCGTTGAAGGTGAATTCGTTGCCGAAGAGTCGGTCGGCGACGGCCTGCATGGAGCGTCCGCCTGCGCCGCGGGCGTTGAGTAGTGTGCCGTCGATGTCGAAGAGGATCAGGTGGTGCGGTTGCATGCGGTCATTTTAGCGTGGGGGGTGTCGGGATGAGGTTTGAAAGGTGAGTTGGGGCGTATTGGGGACGGGGAGCGGAGCGACTGAAGTCGCTCCGCCACAGGTGGGAAGGCGGTTCCGTTATTTAAATGCATGGGGTTAGGGGTGATCCCTGACTCGGCATGGCGTATAGTGGGGAGCGTCCCGGTTCGTATCGCCGGGCGGATCTGAGTCGTCGGGAGTGTTTGTTTTGCCCCACAGTTTGCATGTTAGCGATCGATGGCCGCGGTCCGGGCCTCTCTGGAGCATGCTGCTGCTTGTGCTGATCGGGCCGACGCTGGGCGGGTGCGCTGCGGTGCGTGTGACTGATCCGCCGCGGACGGCGACGGAGCAGTTTCTCTTGTCGGAGGCGGCATCGCGTGCTGTGCAGCAGCTGTCTGCGGCGGCGTTGCGAGATCGACAGGTTTACATTGAGGACCGCTTTTTCGCTTCGATCGACAAACCGCTCGTCATAGGCGAACTGCGGTCGCATCTACTGCTCAATGGCGTACGGCTGGCAGAGTCGCGTGAAGAGGGGCAGATTGTTCTTGAAGTTCGAACGCACGGGGTTGGGGTTGACCGCTACGATTATCTGCTGGGCCTGCCGCCAGTGTTGATTCCCGCGGGTGGGACGGGTGTGGACGAAGTGGCTACGGGCTCGATTGTGACGCCGGAGTTGGCGATTTTGAAAAACACACGCCAGCGCAGTTTCGCGAGTGTGGCGTTTGTGGCGTACTGGGGCGATACCGGAGAGGTGGTTGCCAGTTCCGGTCCATTCCTCGGCCAGGCGGAGCGTGAGGACTGGTGGTTCTTCGGCGTGGGGCCGCGTACGACGGGCGACATCCCGCCGGTGGAGCCGGAGGAGTAGTTTGCGTGTTTGCAGTGTTGTACTGGTCTGCGATTGCAATCCCCCGGCCGGCGACGGCGGTTTGGCGAGCGAAGTCAGAAGGCTGTTGAAGTATGCGACGACTCGTGATTGTGCTGCTGGTGCTCGTCGCCCCGGTGGTCGTGGTGGCGGTGGCGGTGCAGGCCGTGCTCGTCAGCGATCTGCCGCGGCGGGTGGTGGTGGCGCAGTTGCAGGAAGCGCTCGGGCTGGAGGTGGAAATCGACCGCCTGCGGGCGCGGTGGTCGGGGCACGCCGAGGCCGAGGGCATTCGCGTGTCGCTGCCGTTGGATCAGGACCCGTTTCTGGAAGCGTCGGTGCTGCGGTTGAAGCACACGGCGTTGTTGCGCATCGTTCTGTTGCGCAGTGTGAACGTGGACAGCTTGTTCATTGAAGAGCCGGTCGTGCACCTGGTGCAGCGACAGGACGGGGTGTGGAATCTTCAGCAGGTGCAGGAGGTGCTGGCGGCGAACCTGGCGGGCGACCCCGATGCGCCGCGCGATCCGATCGGGCCGTTGCCGCTTCCTGAGCTTGAGCTGCGCAACGCTCGGCTGGTGCTGGATCGGCTGGAGCATGATGTTGTTGAGTTGGAGGGGGTTCGCATTACGGGCGAGCGTCGGCCGCCGCTGGCGTATGTGCTGGACGTGGACATTCCGCGTGTGGGCGATGTGTCGGCGCGGTTTTCGCGAGCGGCGCCGTTTTCGCATGAGGTGAGCTTCGATTTCGCACCGGAGCGGGCGCTGGTTGATGACCTGATCGGCGAGCCGACGAATTCGCGGCTGGCGGGCGTATGGCGTGGGCGCGTTACGAGCGACGAGGTGCGGGGCACGTTGCATCTGAGCGAAGCGTCGATCGCGGCGGCGCGGCTTAGCGGCAGTGCGCAACTGCTCGGCCGAACGGACACGCCGACGATCGTGCTTGAGCCGACGTCGCTGGCGATGAGCCTCGACCACCCCGCGATGCCCGAACCGGTGTACATGGTCGGCGGTCGGCTGCTGGTCACCGAAACGGATGTGCAATTACAGGACGTGCGCTTCACGGGCTTTGACGGCCGGGCGCTCGTGCGCGGGCAGATCGACCTGCAAACACTTACCGGCGAGCTTGGCGCGACCTGGGACCGGCTTGCGTTTCCCAATGGCGTGACGCATGGCGGCGAGCTGGACGTGCAGCTTTCGCGTCGCGGACCGGCGCGGCGCGTCGTACAGGCGACGGTCGGCACACGCGGGCATAGCGAATTCGGCGACTGGGATGGTGTGATTGAACTTAACGCATCGGGCGAAACATACGCCGACCTGCTGGGCACGATCCGTTCGCGGGAGATGCGATACGAGTTGCGCGGCGAGCGTTATCGCCTGGCCGAGCTGACCGCTGGCTTCGCGACGGATGAGCGATCGGTGCGGCTGACGCAGTTTGAGTTGGGCGAGCCCGGCGCGGCCACGCGACTGGCGGGCGATGGTGTGTTCGACTGGGTGGATGGCGAGTGGTCGGCTGAGTTCGTGGGCGAGTCGTTGCCGTTGCCTGCGCCCGCGCCGCCGGTGTCGCGTTTGCGGTTGGTGGTGGGAGGCGATGCGGAGCGGGCGGAGTTGCGGCAGGTGGAGGTGGAGACGCTGGGGATGGCGTTGGAGGCGAGCGGGTTTTACGCGTTCGCCGAGCCTGAGCCGTTGCAGGCGACGCTGCGTCTACGGCAGATGCCGATACACCTGGGCGATAACGGATTGCCGCTGGTGGAGGCGAGCAATGTGGTGGGTGAGTTGGTGGCGCGGGGCACGGTGCAGCCGTTGAACGTGCGGGCGGAGGGTCGGCTGCTGGCCGAGGGGCTGAAGGTACACCATGACGAGCTTGGCGACATTGAGCTGCAAGTGCGGGCTCGCGCGGATGAGGAGGCGGCGGCGTTCGAGTTGGACGCGGTCGAATGGCTTGGCGGGCAGTGGCAGGTGCGGGCGATGTATGGCATGGACGAACGGCGGGCGCGCGTGTTTGTCGACGCGGCGGACGTTGATTTGACGTTGGCTGACGGATTGGTTGATCCCGCGCTTGACGTGGAAGTGGGACGGATGGATGTGTCACTTGAGGCGGAGGACATCGAGCGTGGGCTGAACCGGATGCGCGTGGATGGCGAGTTTATGGTGCGCGATCTGGCGCGTGCGCCGCTGGCAGCGGAGCGTGTGACGGGGCGGCTGGTGTTGCGTCACGGTCGTGCGTCGGTTCGTGATTTGTTGTTGGAGCAGGGCGATGGGCGCGTGCGTGGGGAGGTGATGGTGGATCTGGCTCAGCCGAGCCGACTGCGGTTTGGATTGAGCTTTGACGACTGGCCGGTACAGGCGGTGCCACACGGTCGGCTGAACGCGTGGGTGAACGGCCGCGTGCGGGGCGAAGTCGACGCGGCGCAGCAGGTCGGCGACGCGTCGGTGGAACTGGCGCTGGACCTGGCGAGTGCCGGGCTGGCGATCGGGCAGGTGCAATTGGACGCGGGGCTGGATGGCACGATGTTGCGTCTGCATTCATTGTCGGGCCAGACGCTTGAAGGAACGATCGGCGGCGAGGGGCAGGTCGACCTGCACGACATCTGGAACACGGCCCGCCTGGACGTGCGATGGGACGACCTTCAGCCGCAGGCGCTGGAGTTGTGGCTGCCTGTGCTGCGGCGGATGTCGGGGTCGTTGAGCGGGTCGATCACGGTTGCGCCGACGCATAGCGGGCGGGCGCTGGGGCCGTTGCAACTGGAGTTGGTGTCCTCCGCGTCGGAGGCGAGGTTGCAGGACCTGCCGATCGGCGACGGCCGGGCGACGGTGTACATCGATCGCGATCGGCTGGTGTTGCAGAACCTGATGTTCGAAGCGATGGGCGGACAGATCGGTGCATGGGGGCGGGTGAGCGATCATCGGGGCGAGCAGTTTGTGTTCGCGTCGGGTTGGCTGACGGATCTGGATATGGAGATGATCAGCGAAACGCTTCGGCCGGACGAAGCGCCGCTGCTCGGCCGACTGAGTGCGGACGTATCGCTGTCGACGCCCGTGCATGATTGGCAGAATGTGTTCGGCACGGGGTCGGTAACGTTGCGCGATTCCGACATCGGCACGATTCCGCTTATCTCCGTGCTGTATGACGTGTTGAACATCGCGTTGATCGGCCGAGAGCCGGAAGGCCGAGGGCAAGGCACGTTCCGCTTTGAGGAAGGGACTGTGCTTATCGAGCGGTTTCTGTATCACAACCGCGGTGCGGCGATTCGGCTGAGCGGGCGGGCGATGGATATGTGGGAAGGGCTCGACAGCCGATTCCGTGGGGTGGCGTCGTTGTCGCTGGCGCCGCTGCCGGACGTGGAGGTGCTTGAGGTGCTCAACGAGGCGTTCACCGCGTTGCAGGCCGACGCGACGACAGTGCGATTGACGGGGCGGATCAACAACCCGGATACGCCACAGGTCGTACCGTTCCGCGGTGTGTTTGATGCGGTACGGCGTGTACTGGGCATTCGCGAGACGCCCCACCAGCGGCAGGCCGACTGAAGATCGAGGTCGGCGTGCAGGCGACCATCGTCAATCATCGATCCGCGAATCGGCTCATCCCACTTTCGGCGTGACCCATGTCTGCTGCTCGGCTGCCTGGTAGATCGCGGTCATAATGCTCGACCGCAATGCTGCCTCGTCCGCGCGGACGAGCGGGACATTGTCGTCACCGTTGATCGCCTGGAGGAACAGGTCGAACGCATGTGGCCAGGCATCGGGCAGATCGGTGGTCCAGGGTGATTTGCCGTCGGCGTCGGGCAGGTTGCTGGTGGTGAGGAAGAGTTCGCCGTGCGTGATGCGGGCGTGGCCTTCCGTGCCGGAGATTTCGAGGCTGTTGGGGTTCGCGACATCAACCCACCCGCCCGCGAGGGTGGCGATCGCGCCGGAGCGGAAGCGGAGCATGCCTTCGCCGAACTCGTCGCACTGGTTGCCATAGCGGGCGGCCGCGACGTCGACGTGGCCGGTGCATGACTCGACCGCGTCGTCTTCGGTGAGCCAGAGCAGCAGGTCGAGCGCGTGCGTGCCGAGGTCGCCGAACGCGCCGCAGCCGGCTCGGTCAGGGTCGGCCATCCAGCGCCAGTCGGTGTCGAACAGGCCGCGTAGCGAGCCGCTGTGGCAGTTGCTCAGACGATAGCGCGTGATCCTGCCGAGCGTGCCCTCCTGCAGCAACTGGCGGAGGTACTGGATCTGCGGGTTGCCTCGCATGAAGTAGCCTGTTTGGAAGATGACATCGGCGTCGTTGATGGCTTTGGCCATCTGCCAGGCGTCCGTGCCATCCATGCCCAACGGCTTTTCGACGAACATATGCTTGCCCGCTCGCGCTGCGGCGAGCACCAGTTCTTCATGCAGGTCGGTCTGGGAGCAGATGACCACCGCGTCGACGCTCTTGTCTGCCCAGATGGTGTCGACGTCGCCGACGACATCGCCGCCCGTGACATCCTGCCGAGCTTCGGCGATCCGGCGGTCGGGATCCCACACGTACCGCGTGACAATGTGTTCGGTCTCTGCGAGCTTTTTCACGAAGTTGGGCGTGTGAATGTGAGCACCGCCGACGAGTGCGACCTGGGGCATGGGTTATTCCTGTTCAGCCTGCTTTGCGTATTCGTCGACTTCCTCGCGTGTGACCTGGAGCCATTCGAGCATGTACTGTTCGTAGACGTCTTGGTGCTGCGGGTTGGAGAAATCGAGGCGGAGTTCGTTGATGACCTTCGTGCCCTGGCCGATCCAGGTGCGCCAGGTTTCCTGGCCGAAGTGGTCGTAGATGAACTTGCCCACGGGGCCGCGCATGGGCGGGTCGGGGAGGCGTTGCTGCGGTTGGCCGGTGCGGCGGTCGAGGACGGTGTCGTCGGATTCGACCTCGGCCTTGCGCTCTTCGGCGCTTTGAACTTCCGGCAGCGGCTTGCCGAGCTTTTCGAGCATGGAGCCGATAGCGCGCTGAGGCATGACGTCGCCGCGCTCGGCGGCGACTTTGTAGCCGGTGGTGAGCAGGTCGCCGGCTTCTTCCTCCCGACCGAGCTTGATGAGCACCTGGCCGCGAAGCTGGTAGGCGCGCGACATGCCGTCGTTCATCTCGATGGCCTTGGCGAAGGCGCGGTCGGCGTCTTCGAATCGCTCGGCCTCGCGATACGCGCTGCCGAGGCTGAAAAAGGCCATGTCATCCGGCGCCTCGCGGGCCATCTGTTCCCATTGTGCGATACGTTCTTCGAGTGTTGCCATAGTGCCCGTAGCATAGGCGGAATGGACGCGAGTTGAAAACCGCGATTGCGATCGCTTTGGCTGGCTCGTTTCAGCAGCCGGGGCCAGCCGTTACACTTGCCCGCACTGTGGTTGACCTTATTCCCGCCAATCCCGACCATGACGAAGCGATGATGCGCCTCGCGCTCACGGAGGCCGACCGCGCCGCCGCGATGGGCGAAGTGCCGGTCGGGGCGGTCATCGTGCAAGGCGACGTCGTGCTGGCGCGGGCCCACAATCGGCGGGAAAGCGACGCGGACCCGACCGCCCACGCGGAGCTGCTCGCGATGCGCGCCGCGGCGCAGCAGCTTGGTACGTGGCGGATGGACGAATGCACCCTCTACGTCACGCTTGAGCCGTGCCCCATGTGTGCCGGGGCGCTGGTCAACGCCCGCATGGGCCGACTCGTCTACGGCTGCACCGACCCGAAAATGGGCTGCGTCGATACGCTCTACCATCTGTGCACCGACACACGTTTCAACCATCGGCTGATGGTGCGTGGCGGCCTGCTGGCGGAAGACTGTGCCGCGATGTTGCAGCGTTTTTTTCAAGCCCGGCGCGGGCGCGAAAAGCCGCCCAAGCCACGGCCGGGCGGGTTGGGATGACGAGCGTGACGGTCCTTATTTAACGTTCGCTGCTTCGATTTCATCGAGCAGCAGGCCGGCGTTGGTGCGCGTGAGTCGAGTTATCTGCTGCGCGTCGAGGCCGAGGTGTTCGTGCAGGTTTGCGTGGGCTTGACGCATCGTCATCGCCGAGCCGACGAGGTGTGCCCGGCCCGGCGCCCAGGCGGCGAGGTCTTCGCCGACTTCGATCTCCCAATGCCCAAGCGTGTAGTTGCCGGGGCCGAGGCCGGCGGCGGCCATCGCATCGGTGACGACGACCGCGCCTTCGTCGCCGGTCAGCGCGAGGTAGTTCGCCAGCGCGACGTAGGGCACATGCACGCCGTCGGCGATGAAGCAGATGGTCAGCGCGTCGCGGAGGTGGAGGCAGCGTTGAATGATGTTGTCGTGACGGTGCATGTTCATCGGGCAGCCGTTGCCCAGGTGCGTGTATAGCCGAAGGCCGGCGTCGATGGCTTCGCGAAGCTGGTCGAGCGATGCATCGCAATGGCCCGCCGAGACGAGGCAGCCTTCTCGCGAAAGTCGGCGGATGGTGGCCATGCCGGGGTCGTATTCCGGCGCGAGGGTGACCATGCGGACGAGTCCGCCGCCGGCTTCGAGCAGGGGCATGAACAGGTCGACGCTGGCGGGTTGAATGGCCTGGAGGTCGTGGGCCCCACGAAAGCCGTCGGCCGGGTTCAGGGCGGGGCCTTCGATGTGCAGGCCGCGGATGACGGACTTGATCAGTTCGTCTTGCTCGCGCCATTGAGCGAGCCGAGCGAGCCGGCGGGCGATGGCATCGGGCTGGGCGGTGATGATGGTGGCCAGGCAGGCTTCGACGCCGTCGGCCCGCATGCGCTCGCAGGCGTGACGCAGGCTTGCGGGGGTAAGCGAGTCGTGGTTGAAGTCGACGCCGGCGTAACCGTTGACCTGGAGGTCGATGTAGCCGGCGGAGGTGTCGTTGGCGTCGGGCATGGCGGTCAGTCCTCGGTTGCGTATCGGCGGCTGTTAGTGCTGGATCAGTACATAATGCTACCTTGCATCACGATTTGATACAAGGTAGCATCACCTTTATGCGGTCAACTTTACAAGATGTCGCAAGGCGAGCGGGTGTGTCACCCTCCGCGGCTTCGGCGGCGCTGCGGCCGGGGCGGTCGAGCAATGTCCGCCTTGCTGAGGCGACCCGACAGCGCGTGCTGGAGGCGGCTGCGGCGCTGGGATATCGCACGAATCCGCTGGCCCGCGCGTTGCGTGGCGAGGCGACGCGGACCATTGGTGTGTTGTGGTGGCTCGGCTCGCCGTCCGGCCGTGAGTTCATGGCAAGGCGGATCGCGCGGATGCTTCAGGTGAATGATTATTCAACGTACCTTGCTGACCACTTTGCTTCGGCGGAGCAGGTCGCCGAGGCGTTGAAGGACTTTGCCGTTCGCGGCATAGATGGCGTCGTGTTGGAGAGTGACGACACGATCGCGGCGTCGCGCGACGTGCAGCAGGCGATACAAGCGTTCAAGGCGGCGGTGGTCGTCCAGCCGACCGAGACATCGCTGGGAACGGACAATATTGTTCACGATCGTTATGTCGCGATCCGCGAGGCGGTCGACCATCTGGTTGCCACGGGCCGACGTCGGCCGGTGTATCTGGTCGCGCGGCATGCGAACCTCGGCAAGGCGTCGACGTTTCTCGATCAACTGCGACGTCACGGCCTCACGCCCGCGCCGGACGCCGTGCTGGATGTCGACGAACGCCATGCCGACAACTTCGGCCAACTGGCGATCGAAGCACTCGATGCGCGGGAGGCGGGACGGGCGAACGTGGGCTTTGACGCCGTGCTCGCGACGAGTGACGAACTGGCGGTGGGCGCGATCGCCTGGCTGCGGGGTCGGGGCCTGCGCGTGCCCGATGACGTGGCGGTGGTCGGAGCGAATGATGCACATATGGCCGGTTTTCTCGATCCGCCGCTGGCCAGTGTTGATCGGCGTGAACCGGAACTGGTTAGCCTCATTGAAGAAAAGCTGTTTCGTCGGCTCGACGCACCTGACGCGCCGCCGACGCGTACGAGTTTGGCGATGCGTTTCGTCTGGCGGCCGTCGGCCGGCGGTTCGGCGCAGCATCCAGGCCAGCCGTGATCGAACCCATTATCAATTACCTACACCCGCAATCAGGAGACAACATCATGCAGATCGACATCAGCCCCACCAAGCAGGAACTCGGCCGACGTGCTGCGGAGCAAGGCATTCCGCTGATCCGCGAAGCGATCGAACAGCGCGGCGAGGCGAACATCATCGTCGCCACGGGCGCAAGCCAGTTCGAGATGCTCGAACACCTTGCCAAGGCTGACCTGCCCTGGCATAAGGTGACGGCGTTTCACTTGGACGAGTACGTGGGCATGCCGCTGACGCATCCGGCGAGCTTCCGTCTTTACCTCTGGCAGCGCTTTGTCAGCAGGCTGCCGCTGCCGTTGAAGGCGTTCCACTATCTCAACGGTGAAGAGGACGCGGAGGCGGAGACCAAGCGCGTCGGTGCGATCATTGCCGAGCATCCGATTGATGTGGCATTCGTGGGCATCGGCGAGAACGGGCATATGGCGTTTAACGATCCGCCGGCCGACTTTGAGACGGAGTCGCCTTACCTGGTCGTGGCGTTGGACGAGGCTTGCCGTAAGCAGCAGCTTGGCGAAGGCTGGTTCCCCACGTTTGACGATGTACCGACGCATGCGATTTCGATGTCGATCAAGCAGATCCTCAAGAGCAAGTCGATCATCGTGAGCGTACCGGACGAGCGGAAGGCGCAGGCGGTGCAGGCGTCGGTGGAGAACCCGGTGTCGCCCAAAGACCCGGCGACCTGTCTGCAAATGCACGATCGCGTCTGGCTGTACCTTGATGAGCCGGCGGCTTCGAAGCTCAGCTCCGCGGCGCGGTCGTGATTGATGATGGCAGCGGCGGCAGTGCGACGTGGCTTGATGCGGCCGGGCGCGATCAGGCGTGATCAAGTCAGGCTCGGGAGGGCGGTCTTGAGATCGTCGTAAGCCGAGGCGAGGTCTTGCGGGATGACTCGGACGCCGGCGACGGCGTTCATGAAATTCACATCGCCGTTCCATCGCGGGACGACGTGCATGTGGGCGTGGCCTGGCACGCCGGCACCGGCGCATCGGCCGAGGTTCATGCCGAGGTTGACGCCCTGCGGATTGAGCACCGTCTTGAGCAGGCGGGTGGCCAGTTCGGTCAGCTCCATCAGGCCGGTGCGCTGGTCGGCGGTCATATCGCTGAGTTCGGGCACGTGGTCGAGCGGGGCGATCAGCAGATGGCCGTTGGTGTAGGGGTAGCGGTTGAGCATGAGCAGGCCGCGCTCATCGCGGAGCAGGATGAGGCGGTCGGCGAGCGCAGCGGTGTCGTGGCCGTCGGCCGCGGCGTCGCAGAGGAAGCAGTCGGCGTCGGCGGCGGGGTCGGCGTCTTTCGCGTCGCTCAGGCCGCGGATGTAATCGATGCGCCAAGGCGCCCAGAGGTTTTCGTTGCGCATGATGACAGGGTACCGCAGGTGCGCGTGACGAGCGAGCGCCCGGGCCGGGCGGCCGGTACACTGGCGGGCCGATGCGTACGTATGTTGAACCAGCATTGCATGCATGGGCGGTGGGCAATCCGTCGGCGGACGTCGCGGCGGACCGCGCGGCGATCGCGCGGCGCGTTGCTGAGCACGCTGACCGACTCGGCACGGGGAAACTGTCTGACCCGCCGGGGCGGATCATCGGCACGGGGCATCAGGCTTGGCTGTGGCATCCGGGCATCCTCGCGAAAGACCTGGCGATGATGGCAGCGTGTCGGCGGTTCAACGCGTCGCCGCTGCATCTGATTGTCGACCAGGATGCACATGAAGCGCTCACATTGGAATTACCTCGAAAGGTGGGTCGGCGGATCGAGACGCGATCGCTTCGCCTCGCATCGCATCGCTCGGACGTGCCGACCGGCGAGCAGCCTGCGGCGGATGCCGCGGCGGTGCGGCGCGTGCTGATGGAAGCGGATGATGAACGATTGGTGCCGATCATCGAGGCGTTTGAAGGCCTGCCGAATTGTCGCACACTTGCCGAGCAGTTGGCGGTGGTGACGGTGCGGCTGATGCGGCCGTGGCTGGGCGGGGATGTGCCGGTGCTGTTTGTCAGCGATTTGGCGGACGTGCCGGGGTATGCAAAGTTGATTCAACAGATGGTGGCCGACGCGTGGCGGTGTGTGCGGGCGTACAACACGGCAGTACGGCGTACGTTTGGGGCAGGGCTGACGGAACTGACAGCGATGCGCGAACTGGTCGAACTGCCGGTGTGGTCTGTGCAGTGGGGTCGGCCGCGCGGGCGGGTGTTTGTAGACCTTGGTGACAGCACGCCGATGCTGGTGGACGAGCGTGGTGAGCCGATCAATCGCGAGGCGGTGCGATTGCTTCCACGGGCGCTGCTGCTGACGGCGGTGATGCGTTCGATCGGCTGCGATGTGTTTATTCATGGCAAAGGCGGCGGCGTTTACGATCTGGCGATGGAACGATGGTGGGAGTCGTGGCAGGGCGGCCCGCTTGCACCGCGGGCGGTGGTGAGTGCGGATGTCTATCTGCCGTTTGACGATGTACCGGTGGCGGGCCAGGACGAACTGGCGAAGGCTGTGTGGTTTCGGCATTACGTGCCGCACAACGTGGATCGCGTGCTTGGTGTGGATGGGCCGACGGTGCGGGCGAAACGCGACTTGCTGCGGGAGATGGATCGTGATCGCAATCGCAAACGGAGACGGCACGCCTTCGAGCGGTTGCATGCGACTAACGACCAATTGCTTGCGGAACATCCGGCGTTGCTGGCAAGAGCTGATCAGCGACTTGCGGATGCAAGGCAGGGAGTGATCAACGCCCAACTGACTGGCCGACGTGATTGGTGTTTTGCGCTCTACCCGCCAGCGCGGTTGAGCGAACTGCGCTCGGCGTTGTCGAGTTGACGATCACTCGACGGCGCATCTTGAGGCGGCGTTGAACGCGGCGGATCGTCCGCGGCCACGACGTCCGCAATGAGACGGTCGAGGATCGCGTCAATTTTCGATTCCTCGTCGTACGTGCCCAGTTGCAACTGTCGCTTGACCTTGGCCACCACATCGCTGCGAACTGGCGCTTCGGCCGAGGGATGCTCAGCGTCATCGTTGGGTGGATGCGTGGCTTGGGCAGGCGTTGGCGTTCGACAGGTTGGACGAATGGAGGTGACCCGGGCTTTATTTTTGGAGCAAATCATGGTGTGCGGTCCTTCGCACAAGTTGGTTGAAGGTCGGCAACGGCTCCGCCGTCGTCTAGTACCGCCTAGTATGGCCATTCGCTGAACGATGACCATCGAGTACGACCCGCGTTCAGCGCTACGGTTTCTATGTACCCTTGGGTGGGGATTGCCCCTGCCTGGCCTGGTCGAGTCCATGACGCTACCTGCTTTTGCGACGTTGTTAGATGGGCTGAACCCATCAGCCGACTGAAGCTCGCTCTGCCATCTCAACCGCCCCGGCTTCCTGCTACAATTCCCGCTCTAAACGCCGAACCCACGAGCCACGAATGAGCGATACCGCATACCAGCAATGCCTCGATCCCGACTGCCAGGCCACCTTCGACGTGGGCGAAGTCCACGTCGCCTGCCCCGTCTGTGCGAAGCAGAACAGGCAGTCCCTGCTTGATATCCGCTACAACTGGGATAAGGCACGCCCGCCACGATCGTTCGGCATGTTCGAAAAGCGCTGGATGACCAAGGGCGAGCACGGCCAGGGCCGACTCGACTTCTCCGGTGTCTGGCGCTTCCGCGAACTGATGCCCTTCTACCGCGACACAGACAACATCGTCACCATCGGCGAAGGACGGACGAACCTCCAGGACGCCCAACTGCTCGCGAAGCAGATCAACCACAAGCCAGGCAACCTCTTCCTCCAGTACGAGGGCCTCAACCCCTCCGGCTCGTTCAAAGACAACGGCATGACCGCCGCGTTCACCCACGCTCGGCTCGTCGGCGCCAAGCGCGTCGCCTGTGCCAGCACGGGCAATACCTCCGCCAGCCTTGCCATGTTCGCGTCGCTGTCGGAGATGACCGGCATCGTCTTCATCGGCTCGGGCAAGATCGCCTACGGCAAGCTCTCGCAAGCACTCGAATACGGCGCTCGCACGCTTCAGGTGCAAGGCGACTTCGACGCCTGCCTCCGCCGTGTGCGACAGATCACCGTCGAACATCCCGACCTGGGCATCTACCTGATGAACAGTGTCAACCCCTTCCGCCTCGAAGGCCAGAAGAGCATCATGTTTCGCGTGCTAGAAGCGCTCGATTGGCAGGTTCCCGACTGGATCGTCGTGCCCGGGGGCAACCTGGGCAACTGCGCGGCGTTCGGCAAAGCGTTCAGCGAACTCAAAGAGCTCGGCCTCATCACGCAGATCCCCCGTCTGGCTGTGATCCAGGCTGCGGGCGCGAATCCGCTGCATAAGCTCGTCAACGAGCATGGCCTGACGTGGAACGGCGGCCGATACGATCGTGAAAAGGTGCGTCAGTTTTTCTCGGAGATGGATGCCGCCGACGTTCATGCCCACACCATCGCCAGCGCCATCGAGATCGGCCACCCCGTGAACCTGCCCAAGGCGCTACGCTCGCTGGACATCATGAACGGCGTCGTTCGCGAAGTCGACGACGAAACCATCCTCGAACACAAGGCCCTCGTCGGCCGATACGGCTTCGGCTGCGAGCCGGCCAGTGCCGCCTCCGTCGCCGGGGCACGCCAACTCATCGAGGAAGGCGTCATCAGCCGCGATGAGCGCGTCGTGTGCATCCTCACCGGCCACGTGCTCAAAGACCCCGACGCCACCGTGACCTATCACACCGGCCTCGACGTGAAAGCCATTCAGGACACGGCGCCACGCAAAAAAGTCACCGGCCGACTGGCGAATCCACCGATTCCCGTGCCGGACGATCTGGAAGCGATCATCAAGGCCGTTGGAGCGGACGAGGTTCCACCCCGCCCCGACGGCGGCGACCCGCACCCGCATCTGCCAGTAACCGAATATTGATCCCCCACGTTTCGCGGCCGCCCCGCAGGGCGCTCGCGCCGTCAGTCGGCCCTGCGGGTCAGACACGAAACACGACAACAACCGTTGACGAACCATGGCTAAAACCGCAATCACGCCCACCCGTCAAGAAAACTACCCCGAGTGGTATCAGCAGGTCGTCCGCGCCGCGGACATGGCCGAGTCGTCGCCGGTGCGCGGCTGCATGGTGATCAAGCCATGGGGCTACGCGCTCTGGGAAAACATCCAGCGCACGCTCGACGACATGTTCAAAGCGACCGGCCATCGCAATGCCTATTTCCCGCTGTTCATCCCCAAGAGCTTTCTTGAGAAGGAAGCTGAGCACGTCGAGGGCTTCGCGAAAGAGTGCGCGGTCGTCACGCATCATCGTCTCATCGAAGGCGCTGACGGCGGACTGATCCCTGATCCCGACGCGAAGCTGGACGAGCCTTTGATCGTTCGGCCGACGAGCGAGATGATCATCGGCGACGCGTTTAGCCGATGGGTCGAAAGCTATCGCGATCTGCCGCTGCTGATTAACCAGTGGGCCAACGTCGTCCGTTGGGAGCTCCGCACACGGCTGTTCCTGCGCACCAGTGAGTTTCTCTGGCAGGAAGGTCACACGGCTCACGCGACAAAGGAAGAAGCGGTCGAAGAAACGTTGAAGATGCTCGACGTCTACGTCGACTTCGCAGAGAACTGGATGGCGTTGCCGGTGATCAAGGGCAAGAAAAGTGAAGGCGAAAAGTTCCCGGGCGCGGTGGATACGTATACGTTCGAGCCGATGATGCAGGACCGCAAGGCGTTGCAGGCGGGGACGTCGCATTTCCTCGGCCAGAACTTCGCTAAGGCGCAGGATATCGAGTTTCTCGACGCGGATGGCGAACGCAAGCATGCGTGGACGACTTCATGGGGCGTCTCCACTCGACTCATCGGCGGGCTGATCATGGCCCACGCTGACGACGACGGCCTCGTGCTCCCGCCCAAGCTCGCGCCGGCCCACGTGGTCATCCTGCCCATCACCTTCAAGGCCGACGACCCGCAGAAGGTGATCGACTACTGCAACAATCTCGCGACCGAGTTGCGGCAGCTTTACTATCACGGCCGACGCATTGAGGTCGAGGTCGACACGCGCGACCTGCGCGGCGGCGACAAGAACTGGGAGTGGGTGAAAAAGGGCGTGCCGATCCGCCTGGAAGTCGGCCCGCGCGATATGGCGGACGACGCGGTGTTCATGGCCCGTCGGGACAAGAGCCCGAAGGAAAAGCAGAGCGTGCCCCGTCAGCAGTTTGTCGAGCAGCTCACGCAGTATCTCGACGAGATGCAGCAGGCGTTGTTCGATCGCGCGAAAGCGCATCGTGACGAGCATATGCGTGGGTTCAAGGATCGTGAGAAGTTTTACAAGTTCTTCACGCCGAAGAACAAGGAGCAGCCGGAGATCCACGGCGGCTTCGCGCTGGCGCACTGGTGCGGCGATGAAGATGTTGCAGCGAAGGTGCAAAAAGACCTCGGCGTGACGATCCGCTGCATCCCCTTCACCGACCCGCTCGGCGAAGAGGGCGAAGGAAGGTGCATCTTTACCGGCAAACCGAGCCCGAAGCGCGTTGTGTGGGCGAAGTCTTACTGAACCATGGCACGATGAGGGGGCATTGACGCATGACCTTGAACGCTCCCGCTCGCCGCGCTGCGATCGCGTTGCTGCTGCTCGTGCCCATGCCGAGCATCGGTGTGTTTCTTGCGATGATCGCCATGCCCGATACGGCCGTGGGCAAGGGCGTTTGGACGTTCTCAAAGATATGGCTGGCCTTGTTCCCCCTGGCATGGTTCCTGCTGATTGAGCGGGGCCGAATCCGCATGCCTCGGCCTACGCGTGCGGGGCTGTTGGCGGGGGTGGTGACGGGGTCGATCATCGTCGCAGGCATCGGGCTGGGTTACCTGCTGATCGGCCGACACATCATTGACGAAACAATCGTCCGCGAGCAGGCGATCGCAGTCGGCCTCACTTCGCCGCTGCTTTACCTGGGCATGGCTGTCTATTGGTGCACCATCAATTCGTTGCTGGAAGAGTATGTCTGGCGATGGTTCGTATTCACCCGCTGCGAAGCGATCGCGTCGCGCTATGTGGCGGTGGGGTTGTCTGCGTTGTTTTTTACGCTGCATCACATCATCGCGCTGTCGGTCTTTTTCGATTTCGGCATCACCGTCATCGCTTCGCTGGGCGTCTTCGTCGGCGGTGCGACGTGGTCGTGGATCTACCTGCGCTATCGCGACATCTGGGGGGCGTATGTCAGCCACCTGTTTGCCGATGTGATCATTTTCGGTATCGGCTACATCATGATTTTTGGGGGGTGAAAGGCATCCGGACTTCCGCTGCGCTCCAGTCCGGCGTCGGGTGTTTTTCTCACACGCCGGACTGGATCGCAGCGGAAGTCCGGATCGATCGACTATACTGCCCCCATGCCACCTCCGGGCACGATATGGCGTCACGTCACCTTCGGCACGAAACGCAGCTGGAACCCCGCCGACCCGCGCGGCTTCCGCTCCCGCCGGCATCGCATACACAGCTCCGGCGATTACCGAAATCCACCACCCAAGCACGAACACGCCCGCCTGCGCGAACATCTGAACGCAAAGCTTCATCGGCCGATCTTTATCACCCAGCCATTACGTTCATTGCTTGGGCAACAGTTGGTCGCTTATCTGCACACGCAAGGGCATCCGATCGTCGCAGCGGCGGTGGGATGCATGCACGCGCATCTGCTCGTCGCGTTGCCGATCGTTGCGACCGAGGCGAAACGAATCATCGGTCGCGCGAAGGCGATGAGTTCGTTGGCGGTGCGTTGTGAAATGCCCGGCCGTATCTGGGCGGATGGCGGCGACTTCAAGCCGGTGCGGGATGCGAGTCATTACGAGCGGGCCCGACAATACATCCGCTTCAAGCAGGAGCCCGACGCGTGGACATGGTGGTGGCCTGACGGCCTTCCGGGGGCGTGGTTGGAGCGGGTGCGTCGGTGATCCGGACTACCGCTCTCACCCGCCGATCTTCTCGGCCAGGAACGCTTCGACCTTGTCGATCGCGATGCGGTCTTGTGATGCGGTGTCGCGGTCGCGGACGGTGACGGTATTGTCGGTCAGCGTGTCGCCGTCGACGGTGAAGCAGTAGGGCGTGCCTGCCTCGTCCATGCGGGCGTAGCGCTTGCCGATCGACTGCTTCACGTCGAACTCGATGCTGTACTTCTTCCGCAACTGCCGGTACAGCTTCTCCGCAACCTCGGGCATGCCTTCCTTGTTCACCAGCGGGAACACGGCCGCCTTGATCGGCGCGAGGCGCGGGTGGAACTTCATCACCACTTTGCTGCCCTTACGCTCCGGCGTCGGGGTATAGGCTTCGCAAAGCACGGCCAGCGTACCGCGGTCCGCGCCGGCGGAGGGTTCGATGACATGCGGGAAGTAGCGTTCGTTGCGCTCCTGGTCGAAGTACTTGAGTTTGTCGCCGAGGCCCGAGTGCTCCGCGTGCTGGCGGAGGTCGTAGTCCGTGCGGTGGGCGACGCCTTCGAGCTCGCCGAAGCCGGGCGCGGTGAAGGGGAAGCGATATTCGATGTCGCTCGTGCCGGCGCCTTCCTTCGCGTAGTGGGCGAGTTCGTCGCGGTCGTGTTCGCGGAGGGTGAGGTTGTCGCCGGCGAGGCCGATGGCTTTCCACCACGCGTAGCGCGTGTCGCGCCAGAACTTGTACCACTCCTCAGCCGAGTCGGGGCGAATGAAAAATTCGATCTCCATCTGCTCAAACTCGCGCGAGCGGAAGGTGAAATTGCGCGGCGTGACTTCGTTGCGGAAGGCCTTGCCGATCTGCGCAATGCCGAAGGGAACTTTGACACGGCTGGTGTTCACGACGTTGTCGAAGTTAGCGAAGATGCCTTGCGCCGTCTCAGGGCGAAGGTAAGCCTTGGCGTCTTCGTTACGAATCGCGCCGACGTATGTTTCGAACATCAGGTTAAATTCACGCGCTTCGGTGAGGCTGCACTTTTCAAACCCACCTGCTTTTTTACTCGGCTTCAACGGACAGGGGTATTCGTCCATGTGGTCGGCGCGGAAGCGGGATTTGCATTCGCGGCAGTCGACCATGGGATCGCTGAAGCCGCCGACGTGGCCGGAGGCGACCCACACCTTTGGGTTCATAATGATGGTGGCATCGAGGCCCACCATGTCGAGGGGTTTGCCGTCGGGACCGTCGTCGGGGCAGGTGATGATGTCATTCCACCATGCGTCTTTGAGGTTTTTTTTCAGCAGGACGCCGAGGGGGCCGTAGTCCCAGAAGCCGTTGATGCCGCCGTAGATTTCGGAGCTTTGGAAGACGAAGCCGCGGCGACGGCAGAGGGCGACGATGTCCTCCATGGACTTGGATTGCGGGGCAGTACCGGGGGTGGTGGCGGGTTCGGGCATGGTTGAACGTCCTTCGAGGCGGGTTGCGATAAGTGGGGCATGATAGCAGGTCGGTGTGGGCGTTGGGGCGGGCTGAGTGGCTTGCGTTGTGCCGCCCTTGGCAGGGGCGGGGGTACAATGGAGAGTGATGGATCAGAGCGGGGAACAAGTACAGCGTGGTCGGTGGTTCAAACTCGTGTCGCGGGGTGCGATGGTGCGGCTGTTGGTGTTGGCGGCGATTTTGGCGGGGGCGGGAGTTTACATGATGTGGATGCCGGGGCAGAGCCATCGGGGGCCCTTGCCGGAGTTGACGACGGAGCAGGCCGAGCTGCGCGATCGTCTCGCGGAGCATGTGCGTGCGCTGGCGGAGGGGATCGGCGAGCGGAACATGAACGCCGAGGGCTCGCTTGCCGAGGCGGCGGCGTATGTGTCGGACGCGTTTCGCGAGGTCGGCTATACGCCGGAGCGCCATACCTACTCCGTCGACGGTGAATCGGTGGAGAACATCATCGCCGAGGTGCCGGGCACGGACACGCCGGAGCGGATCGTCGTGGTCGCGGCGCATTACGATACGGTGCCAGGCTCGCCCGGCGCGAACGACAACGCCTCCGGTGTGGCGGCGCTGATTGAACTGGCGAGGCATTTTCAGGATCGGCCGCAGCCTGTGACGTTGCGGTTCATCTCGTTTGTCAACGAGGAGCCGCCTTTCTTTCAGACCGAGGACATGGGCAGCTACCAGTATGCCCGCGACATGGCCCGACGTGGCGATGACATCATCGCGATGATGTCGATGGACGGCATCGGCTATTACGACGAGTCGGCGAGCAGTCAGCAGTATCCCGTGGGGGCGATCGGTTGGGTGTATCCGAGCGAGGGCGATTTTCTTGCCTTCGTCGGCCGAACGCGCGACGCGGGGCTGGTGCGCGAGGCGGTCGGCGCGTTTCGGGCGTCGGCAGCGTTTCCGTCGCAAGGCGCGGCGCTGCCGGGCGCGATCGCGGGCGTGGGCTGGTCAGATCACTGGGCGTTCTGGCAGCACGGCTACCCGGGCTTCATGGTCACGGACACGCTGCCATTTCGCGATCCGCATTACCACGGCCCCGGCGACACGGCCGAGCGGCTTGATTACAACCGCATGGCCCGCGTGGTGACGGGGCTGGCGGGTGTGGTCGAGGCGATGGCCCGGCGGTAGGCCTGCGTGGGTGATGGCATTAATAGGGCGGTCGGCGATCGCGATCCTGTTGCTGCGTGGGCATCATCGGGCCGACGGCGCCGAACAGCGGGGCGAGTTGCTCGACGGCGTCGCCCACGGCTTTCATCGCGCCGGTGGGCACGAACAGTCGCAACGCGACGCCGTCGTCTTCAACGCCGAGGCCCATGGCGATGGGCGGAACGTCGGCGGGCACTTCGATCGGCTCGCCGCCGAACATCATCAGCAGCAGGTTGCCCATCTGTGCCATGCCTTGCAGACTGACGTAGCTTTCGGCGGCGGCGTTGGGGGGCATCGCGTGGTCGCGAATGTCGGCGATCGCGCCGGCGGCGCCGATGCCGGTCGGCTGATCGAGTGCACGGAGGGCGGCACGCATGATCTGCGGGTCGGTGGTGGTGGTCATGATGATGTGATCGCCCTTGCCGGCGATGTACCCGCCGTACGACATCGCGCCCATGCCGGCGGCGAAGGGGTTGTCCATCTGCTGCATAAGCTCGGCGGGCATGTCAAACTGAATCTGGTACTGGGCGATCTGCACACCGTCGATCTGGAGGGCATCGTCGGTATACGTGCCGCGGAAGCTTACCGTGCCTGCGGGCTGGCCGTCGACGCCTTCGGGCAGGTCGACTTCCTGCTCGTCCATCTGTTCGATGGTGTTACGCCACGCGGCGAGGTAGGCGTCGGTGTCTTCGACGCGGTAGGTGCTGAGCATGTTCAGCAGGCCGCCGCCCATCATGGCGGCCTGGTCGGGCACGTAGAAGGCGGAGGCATAGGCGTGGGTCTGGTCGAGCAACGCGATCGACTGCTCGACGGGGCCGAACATGGCAAGCTGCTCTTCGGGCATGACGCCGAGCAAGGCTTTGATCATGCGGTTGAAGCGGATGGGGCGGTCGTCGACGGCGGTGGCGAACAGGAACGGGCGGTCGGGCAGGCGGGCGAGTTCGCTCGCGGCGTCGCTGGGTGTGCCGGGGAACAGTTCTCGCAGCGGCGAGTTGTCGCGCAGTTGGAAGGTCTGCGTCATGCCAAGGCCGCGTTCGGTCAGGTCAAAGGCGAAGACGATCGACTGCACGCTTTCGATCATGGATCGCGAGCCGTCGGCGTAGAGCTGTTGCATGGCGCGGGACGCTTCAACGGTGGCTTCGTCCATGCCGAACTCGGTCATCATGGCGAAGTCGTCGCCGAGCATGTCGGGGACCTGTTCGATGAGGTTGATCAGCGCCGGGCCGATGGCGTCGAGGTTGAGGTAGACGGCGAGGCTGGCTTCGTCGAGGTATTTGCTGCCGACACTGCCGGCGTGGGCCCGCAGCACGGCGGGGTCGCCGTCGGCGGTGTAGGCCTCGGCGAGCTCGCGCTGATCGCTGAGCACAGCGAAGTTGTCGAGCTGTCGGGAGAAGGCGGTCTGGCCGCCGGCCATGGTGAGCACGGCGACGTCGTCGCGCGGGTTGCCGTCAAAGTTGCCTACGAACGACTGGTAGTTGCGCACGGGGATGAGCAGAGTCATGCCCGGCCGACCGCCGGTGTCGATGGCCTGACCGAGGTTGAAAATCGAGAGCACCATGGGCCCTGAGTTGTCGACGCCGTCGCTCATGCCGGCTTGACGGAACATCATGCCGACGATGTCGTCCATCTCTTCAAACGGCAGGTTGAGTGCCTGCCGAAGCTCGGCGACCTGCTCGTTGAGCGAGGCGAGGCTGGGCACGACAACCGCGACGTCCGCATCGGCGGAGACGAGGCGAAGTGCCGCGTCCGCGTTGGCGAAGGCGCGCGGGCTGGCTGTGAGGCTGAGCACCATCGTGGCTGCCACCGTCAAGCAGAGCAGGTACTGTCGCATCATGATGTGGATCCTCGTGTGAAAATGAGCCCGAACGCGCGGTGCAAGCACCGCGGCTAAATGAGAACACGCCGTGCCATCCTACCTAAGCGATCATCATATCTGCCCGCGGCTGTGTCAATCGGCTAAAATGGTCGACTATGGCTTCGTCGACCCCAAATCCCCGGCCCGGCTCGCCCAGACGCGGCAAGGTGCTCGTCGCCATGTCCGGCGGCGTGGACAGCTCCGTGACCGCAGCCCTGCTCAAGCGGGAGGGCTACGAGGTCGTCGGCTGCTTCATGCGCCTCGGGTCCGACGACTCGGTCGAGGCGGCGGAGGGGTACGACAACATGTTCGAAGGCGCTTGCGATCCGACCAAGCAGCCCAAGGCCAATCGGCAGGGCTGCTGCTCGGTGAACGATGCGTCCGACGCTCGACTTGTCGCGGCGATGCTCGACATTCCGTTTTATGTGCTCAATTTCAAGAAAGACTTCGGGCGGATCATCAACTACTTCGTCGATGAGTACAACGCGGGGCGGACGCCGAACCCGTGTGTGCGATGTAATGACTGGTTGAAGTTCGGCAAGCTTTACGACTATGCGCAGTCGATTGATGCGGATTACATCGCATCGGGGCATTATGCTCGGATTGGGCGCGCTTTATCGGGGGGGCGGGCACGGCTGCTGCGCGGGGTGGATCATCACAAGGATCAGAGCTATGTGTTGTTCGGCTCGCCACGCGACCGCATCGACCACATGATGCTGCCCATTGGGGACCTGGAGAAGTCGGCAGTGCGACAGTTGGCGGAGGAGTTTGATCTGCCGGTGTTCGATAAGCCGGACAGCCAGGAGATCTGCTTCGTGCCGGACAACGATTATGCAAGGCTCGTTCGGCGGCGCTCGCCCGACCTGGTGGAGGAAGGCGACGTGCTTGATGCCGAGGGTAACAAGGTGGGCAGGCACCCGGGCCACCAGCATTACACCATCGGCCAGCGGCGAGGGCTGGGCATTGCACTGGGGTATCCGATCTACGTGACGCACCGCGACCCGCAGGGCAATACCATCACCGTCGGCCAGAAGGATGACCTGCTCGCGACCGGCTGCACCGCTCGCGACACGAACTGGCTGATTGATGATGTGCCGACCGACTGGCGCCCTTGTGAGGCGAAGGTGCGTTACAACAGCCAACCCGTGTCGGCGGAGGTGCGAGCGACCCCCGGAAGTGGTGAAGATGTGCTGGAGGTGCGGTTTACCGAGCCTGTCGACGCGGTGACACCCGGGCAGGCCGTGGTCTGCTACGACGGCGACGCGGTGATGGGCGGGGGGTGGATTGACTCGGCCACGCGATGATTGCGGCGGTTCGGGGCGTATCGCGATTTTGACCCCAAGGCCCGGGTGTGGTACCAACTCGGGATTCCGAGCCTTGGGAGCGTGTGGATGAGTCGAACGCGGATGTTGATTGCAGTGTCTTCGCCCTGGGCGAGCGAGAAGCTCGTCGGGCCGTTGGCGGACCTGGCTGCCCGGCTGGATGCCGAGGCGGTGGTGGCGCATGTGGCCCAGCTCCAGGACGAGGATGAGCACGAGTCCGACGCGACCCAGCGCGGCGAACAGACGCTGCACCTCATGACCGAGGGGCTGCGCGACGCGGGGGTTAAAACCGATGGCGTCATGCTCTTTTCCGACGACACGTCCAAGGCCATCCTCAACACCGCCAAGGCCCGGCAATGCACGCTCATCGTGCTCGGGCTGACCGGCAAGGGCGTACTCAAACGCCTGATCGCCGGCGACGTGCCGAGCAACCTCATCCGGCAGACCAACCTGCCCGTGCTGCTGTGCCCGGCCAACTGGGACGGCTCGGTCTGACCAGCCGTCAGGCTCCGCAGCATCTTCAACCCCGCAACTACCCTTGACGCGGTGTGCCGCTACCATTGCGGGCATGCAGCGGCAGCTGAGCAACCTGCTTCGATTGGCACTCGCCCTGGCGGGGCTGGCGTTTATCGCGTGGTCGTTGACGTGGTCGGACCAACTGGTGCTGCCTGTGGGGACGACTCTGCCCGATGGCAGCACGCTGGCGGCGGCGGAGCGGGTTCGACTGATCGACGGTGAGCCGGGGCGTGCGGGTGACCGGGTGGTGGTTCAGCTGCCGAGCGAACTTGGGGCGGGCGAGACGATGTCGCTGGATGCCGAGCGGGTCGGTGGCGGGCCCGCGGACGTGCAGTATGAGCGGGGGGTTGTCAGCACGCTGGCGGGTGCGCGGTGGTCGCTGGTGGTGGCGGGGGTGTTGCTGGTCGGGACGTTGCCGTTCTTGCAAACGGCTCGCTGGCTGATGCTGCTGCGCTCGCAGGGGCTGGACCCGGGGATGACGAAGGCGTTTCGGCTGACGCTGGTGGGGCAGTTTTTCAATTTCTGCATGCCGGGTATGACGGGCGGCGACCTGGTCAAGGCGTACTACGCTGCGAAGGGATCTGGCCGACGGGGTGCTGCGGTGATGAGCGTGGTGTTCGACCGGGTGGCGGGGTTGCTGTCGATCATTTTGCTGGCCGGGCTGGTGGGCTTGCTGCTGCTGGACGATCCGATGGTGCGATCGTTGACGCTGGTGGTCTGGCTGGTGATGCTGGCGCTGGTGGTGTTCGCGATGGGTTACTTTTCGCAGCGGTTCCGCCGATGGGTGGGCATCGACTGGCTACAGCGTCGGCTGGGAGAGGGGAGCGTGCTGACGCGGATCGACCAGGCGGCGCTTGCGTATCGGTCGCAGCCTGGGGCGGTGCTGGGCGCGGTGATGGTGTCGTTGCCGGCTCACTTGGCACAGATGCTAGCGACGGCGTTGGCGGGTTGGGCGCTGGGGATCGATCTGTCGTTGGGGGTGTTGCTGGTGGTGCTGCCGATCGTGTATTTCGTCGGCTCGCTGCCGATCACGTACCAGGGGCTGGGTGTGATGGAAGGCGTTGCGTTTGCGCTGCTGCTGGGGCTGCCGGCCGCGGGCGGTGAGGCGGGCGCGGGCGCGACGGTGAATCAGATCGTTGGCATGTTGCTGTTGGGTCGGCTGTACCTGCTGGTGTACGGGCTGTTGGGGTCCGTGTACGTATTGCGTGGCGGCATGCATCTGTTTCCGCAAGACGAGGCGATGGCGGATGATGAAACGCCGAGCGAGCAGACGCTGGCGGCGCGATAGCCTCGGTTGTGACGGTGGCGCGGTTGCTCGGGGTCGATTATTGGGGTAGCAGGGGGCCCTTGGCCTTGCCCTTGGCTTTTGTCTTGGCGTTGACTTTGTCTTCAGCTTCGAGCTTGCCGTTGCTCAGCAGGGCCTGGACCAGTTCGTTGACGTTGACGGTGGCGAAGCTGGTGGCGCGGTCGCTCATGGCGTAAGGGATGATGAGCATGTCCTGGTGGATGACGGCGCCGCATGAGTAGACGACATTGGGCACGTAGCCGTCACGTTCGCTTTCGTCGGGCACGAGCAGGGGGTCTTCGAGGTGGCCGATGACTTTGGCCGGGTCGTCGAGGTCGAGCAGTGAGACGCCGATGCAGTATTGACGCATGGGCCCGACGCCGTGGGTGAGCATCAGCCAGCCGGCTTCGGTTTCGATGGGTGCGCCGCAGTTGCCAATCTGGACGAATTCCCAGGGGTATCGGGGGGTTTGGAGTTTTTCGGCTTCGTTCCAGAAGTAGACGTTGTCGGACCGCATGAGGAACATGTTCTCACCGTCGAGTCGGGAGATCATGTGGTATCGGCCGTTGATCTTGCGCGGGAACAGGGCCATGCCCTTGTTCTGCACGTACTGGCCGTTGAGGGTGTGGATGTCGATGTCCTGGAAGTCGTGGGTCTGGAGCATCTGCGGGAGGATGCGAAAGCCGTTGTAGGCGGTGTACGTGCCGAAGTAGGTCACCGTACCGTCGTCGTCGACGAAGCGGGTGAGGCGAACGTCCTCAATGCCCTTCGACTCGTTGTCGGAACTGGGGAAGATGACGACCTCGGAGGGGTCCGTACCTTCGGGGACGGAGAGGTGGTAGTTGCTTCGCGCGAGCCAGAGCATGTTCTCGGCGGTTTCGTTAAAGGCGCTGGGGTTGCTGTGATTCTGGCGGACGTCGTCGACGGCGTGGTCGAGTTGGTCGTAGTTGAACGTGTCGCCGAGGCGTTCAAGGACCTGACGGGCCGTGTCGTTGTAGGCCGCCATCTCGATGAGTTTGAGGCGGAAGAGCTTTTTCTCGTAGGCGCGGTCCTGGCGAACGGTGAGTCGGGCGGCGAATCGGCTGGGCTCGTTGAAGTTGATGTGGCTGTGGTCGTCGATGACGCCGGTGCGGAAGACGATGGAGGAGATGTGCCCTTCGCCTGTGGCGCGGAGGCTCATAAGCAGGCGACATTCGCCGGGCGCGAGGTTGGACTGATCCGGATGCAGGACCATGGAGGGGTTGAACAGGGCTGCCGACTCGACGGAATATTCCATCGTGAAGTAGCTGCCGATCAGCAGCTTTCGTGTCCGCGAGAGGCTGTCGGGCTCGGGTACGTGGGCGCGGACCACGTCGAAGTGCTGCTGGAAGGTTGCTTCAACTTTGCGGTGGCGGGCGTTGAAGTGATCCAGCACGCGTTTGAGCAGGCTTTCGACCTCGGCTTCATCAAGGCGGAGGACGCGCTTGATGACGGCGCGGACGCGCTTTTCACCTCCGACATCGAAGTAACGCGTGATGACGCGGCGGTCATCGGAAATAAATTTTTCGGGAAGTCGAGAGACTTTCAACTTCGTCGCCGTCTGCATGGCTGGCGGCTCGCGCTTGATTTTTTCGGGGAGCGTGCGGCGGCGGCAATCACAAGTTAACCACAGCCTGACAGCGGCAAGCATATCGGCGAAACCCGGAGCGGGCAATGCGTATTATTCTTATTTTTCAGGATTTAGAGGGTGGAGGCGGTTTATGGTCTCGGGTTTCTCGTTTCTGGTTTTTCAAGACCGCCTTTGACGCGTCACCAGAAACCGGAAACGAGAAATCGTGACATTGCCTTATTCGGATTCCGTTTCGCCGAACAATGCTCGGCCGATGCGGACGATGTTGGCGCCTTCTTCGATGGCGATTTCAAAGTCGTTGGTCATGCCCATGGAGAGGATGTTGAATCCGTCTCGGCCGACCTTTTCACCGCGGATTTCGTTGAACAGCTCGGCAGTGCGGGCGAAGGGGCCGCGGGCGTCTTCGGGGTTGTCGGTGTGTGGGGCCATGGTCATCAGGCCGCGGCAGCGCAGGTGGAGCATCGTCTCGATCTGGTCGACGATGTGCGGCACGGCAGGGGGCGAGATGCCATGCTTGCTCGCTTCGCCGGAGGCGTTGACCTGGACGAGTACGTCGACGACCTGCTCGGTGCGGGCGGCGTAGTTGTGCAGTTCCTCTGCGAGGCGGAGGCTGTCGACGCCGTGCACGAGCTTGACGAGGGGGACCACCTGCTTGACCTTGTTTCGCTGGAGGTGGCCGATCATGTGCCAGCGGACCTCCTCGGGCATGGCGGGGGTGTTGGGCTTGGCGACGACGGCCCCGCCGAGCGTTTTGTGGCGGGCGAGGAACTCGTTGAGCTGGGCGACGCGCTGGCCGAGCTGCTGGACCCGGCTTTCGCCGAGGTCGATGTGGCCCATCTCGACGAGGCCGCGGATCTGGTCGGGCGTAGCGTTTTTCGTCACGGCGACCATGAGCACGTCTTTCGCCTTGCGGCCGCTACGCTCGGCGGCGGCGGCGATGCGGTCGCAGACCTTGCGGTACGCGTCACGGAGGGGCGATGTTCCGGGGGTAGATCCAACCATGGGTTCAGCTGCCATAAGCTCCAAAGTAGGCGGTTTGGGGAGGCGTGGCAAGAGACGACATTATCTACACCTTCAACGCCGGCTCGTACTCAATTGCGTCGGCGTAACGCTGGCGGATCGGCTCAACCACCTCTTCCACGAACTGTTCGACCTGCTGCGGGGCCCGGCCGACGAACTGGCTTGGTTCGAGCACGGCTTTAAGGTCGATGCCCGCGAAGGCTGGCTCGTCCTTGATGCGATCGAGCAGATCGTTCGCCGCGCCCTCGGCCTTGACGCGATGGGCGGCGGCCAGGCTGTGGCGACGGATCACTTCGTGCACCTCCTGCCGATCGGCGCCCTTCTGCACGGCCGCCATGAGCAGGTTTTCCGTGGCCATAAAGGGCAGCTCGGCGGCGAGGTTTGCTTCGACGGTCTTTTCGTAGACGACGAGGCCGGCGGTGACGTTGACGAGCAGGTCGAGCACGCCGTCGAGGGCGAGGAACGGCTCGGGCAACGTGAGTCGGCGGGCGGAGGAGTCGTCAAGCGTGCGCTCCATCCACTGCTCGGCGGCGGTGACGTAAGGGGTCTGGGTCATGCCGATGACGAAGCGGGCGAGGCCGGTGATGCGCTCGCAGCGCATGGGGTTTCGCTTGTACGCCATGGCCGAGCTGCCGATCTGGTCTTTTTCGAACGGCTCTTCGATTTCCTTGCGGTTGGCGAGCAGGCGGACATCGGTGGCGAACTTTTGCGCGGCGGCGGCGACGGCGGCGAGGCTGCCGGCGACCATGCCGTCGATGACGCGTGGGTAGGTCTGGCCGGTGACGACGAATCGGCGGTCGGGGTCGAAGCCCATCTTTTCGGTGACGAGGCGGTCGAGCTGCTCAACCTTGGCGTGCGATTCGGGGGTGTCGCCGCCGAAGAGGGCGAGGAAGCTGGCCTGCGTGCCGGTGGTGCCCTTGACGCCGCGGAAGCGAAGCGAGGTGATACGGTGTTCGACTTCCTCCAGGGCGAGGCTCATGTCGTAAGCCCACAACGCGGCCCGCTTGCCGACGGTGGTCGGCTGGGCCGGCTGGTAATGGGTGAAGGCGAGGGTGGGCAGGGTCTTGTGCTGCTCGGCGAAGCGGGTGAGGCGGTCGATGGCAGTGGCGAGCTTGCGGGCGACGATGTGCAGGGCATCGCGGACCTGGAGCAACTCGGTGTTGCAGTTGACGAACTGGCTGGTCGCGCCGAGGTGGATGATGGGGCGGGCCTTGGGAGCGACCTCGCCAAGCGCGTGCACGTGGGCCATCACGTCGTGGCGGAGCTTTTTCTCGTAGTAGGCTGCTTTGTCGTAGTCGATGGGGTCCTGAACGGCGGCGCGGAGCTCGGCGAGCTGTGCGTCGGTGATGTCCAGGCCCAGTTCCTGTTCGGCCTCGGCGAGAGCCAACCAGAGCTTACGCCACGTCTGGAACTTGGTGCGCGGGGACCAGACGGCCAGCATCTCGGCGGAGGCGTTGCGGGTCGCCAGGGGCGATTGATAGCGTAAATCGTTGTCCATGATTGTCCTCGACTCATTGACCCGTGGGGGAAAGACGGTCATATTAGCAGGTGTCGGCAGCCCGTATTGGAAGAAGTCGAGCGGGTGGCGTCTGGCGGTGTAAGGATCGACGCGCCGGCGACGACACCTGCCGGGAATTGATGGATAATACCTGTGGCGGCTGCGATCCGGGGCTTCGCGTTGCTCAGCCCTCGGCTTTGAGTTGGCGATTCTTTTTGTAGACCATGGCGCAACCCACCGACCAGCAATGGCTCACGCGCATCCGCGCCGGCGACACGTCGGCGATGGGGGAGTTGCTGTCCGCTTATCAGGGTCGACTGTTTAACGTCTGTCTGCGGATGCTCTCGAATCGTGATGATGCGGCGGAGGTGACGCAGGAGGCGATGCTCAAGATCGTCCAGCACATCGAGGGCTTTCGTGGCAAGAGCCAACTTTCGACGTGGATGATCCGCATTGCGATGAACCAAGCGACCACCCGCCTGCGGCAGCGCAAACGTCGACTCATGCTCAGCCTCGACGGGCAGCGCAATGGCCACGCCCATGGCGACCAGGCCGACGCCCTTCGAGATACTTTGCGAGATGAGCGGGAACCTTCGCCCGCGGCGGGCGTCGAAAAGCAAGAGCAGCTGGCGCAGCTTCAGCAGGCGCTGGCGAAGCTGGAAGCGGATTTCCGGGCGGTGCTTGTGCTGCGGGATATTGAAGGGCTGGATTACCAGCAGATCGCTGACGTGGTCGAAGCGCCGGTGGGCACGGTGAAGAGTCGGCTGTTCCGGGCTCGGCTGGCGTTGCGGCAACAGTTGCAGGCGATGGAAGGTGATTCGGCCGACACACGTTCGCAGGCTCGGCCAGAGGTGCAAGATGGCTGACCGATACGACCCCGAAACCCTGCTCGCCTACATCGAAGGCGACCTGAGCGACGACGCCCGCGCGCGCTTTGAGGCGAAGCTGGCGGACGATGCGGAGCTTCGCCGACTGGTGGCGGGGCTGAAGCGCGACCGCGCGGCGATGCGCGACTTGCCAAGCGAGCCGCCGCCGACGGGGATGGTGGACGATGTGATGCAGCAGCTTGAGCGGCAGATGCTGCTCGGCTCGCCATCGGACGAGCCGATCCCGATCGAGTCGGCCAAACGGCCGCCGCGTCGGCATCGAGTTTACAAGGGGCTCGCTTACTCAGGTATCGCGGCGATCATGCTGCTCAGCGGTGGGTTGATTCTCTACACGCTGACGGGGACGGACGCGATCGAGACGGCCCAGCGGTTGGTGCAACTCGGGCAGACGCAAGAGTCGGCCAGGGATGTGGCCGACGGCCGCGATGTGCCCGCCGCTGTGGAGTCCGGTGAGCGTGCTGATTTAAGCGACCGGCCAATGGCATCGCCGGGCGATTTGACGATGGCGGATCGGGATGAGTCGCTGCTGGATGCGCCGACGACATTGGCCGAGCGTGCTCCAACTGCGATGAGGGCGGAAGCGTTGGCGATGGAGCGGGAGGCGGCGGCGGAACTGCGGCCGCAGCCAGAGTCGATGACGCTTGAGGCGGATGAACTGGTGCGGCCTTGGGAGCAGGATGGCACGCTTGCGTCGCGCTTACGGCTGAACGATGGCCTGCGGCTGGATCGCCCGCTTGAGGGGACGGGTGAGGCGATGGTGACGCGGGACGTGGATGCATTCGATGTCACGGCGATGCCTTCGGTGTCGGAGCCGCCGCCGCTGACGCTCGGCCATCGAGCGAGTGCGCTGCCGAGGGAGTTGTACGAGCTTTCGATCGGATGGGATGCGGATGCGGTAGATGTGGCCGAGGCGGTTGAAGTCGGCGATGCGGAAGTGACATTGGCGGACGATGCGGCCGAGTCGCAGCGCATACAGGTGAAGGTTGTCAGTGCCGACGTTGCTCGCACGCACGCGGAGTTGTCTCAGTGGGCGGCGGAGCAGGGGTCGGCGGTAGCGATGCATACAGGGACGACTACCGCATACACACGCGGCCTGGATGCATCGCGCGACGATGGGCCAGCTACCATGCGAACGCAAGCGCAGGAAGCGGACGCGGTGGGGGATGAGCATGTTGCGATGACATCTCCGACGCGTGTGCAGGTGGGCGAGCAGGTCGGCCGAATGCATCTTGAAGGGCGACAGTTGCCGGAGCTGCTCGCTTATCTGAACCGTGAGGATGGGCAGCAGCGGGCGGAATTGGTGTTTGGTGGTGGCGAGGGAATTATGCATTTGCCGCCGACGTCGCTCGCCTTGGATGAACTGGCGGAATGGTCGACGCTTCGGCCGCCGATGCAACAGGCGTCGCAGGTGCGGACTTGGATGGACATTGATGTTGTGATCTTGCCGTTGGATGGCGATGTGGCGGACGAGGCCGTCGACGCGTTGCCTGACGCGTTGCTTGAAGAGTTGCCTGACGATGCGCCTGACGAGTGATGGCGTGGGCGGCTGATTGGGGGCGTCATGGCGGCGCGTCAGTCGCTACCATGCGGACATGCTCGAACGGGTTTCCCATGATAATGGCGTGGTGTTTTATCGTTCGCCGAAGCTGGCGGCGATGGGGTTGCCGCACGCATTCAGCACGCGTGTCGGCGGGGTGAGCAAGGGGCGATTCGCTTCGTTGAACCTTGGCACGCTGGCCAAGGGCGAAGGCGGCGACAGCAATGCGATGGTCGCGGCGAATTTCCGTCTGCTGCGCGACGCGGTGGGGTGCCAGCGCATCCCGCGCGTCGAGGTTCGGCAGGTGCACGGCTGCGGGGTGTGGGTGCCCGATGCGGACATCGTCCACCCTCGGGCCGCGCCTGAGGCCGACGGGCTTGTGAGCACGCGACCGCGGCAACTGCTGACAATTCGCACGGCCGACTGCGTGCCGCTGCTGATGGCGTCAGACGATGGCAAGGTGATCGCGGCGGTGCACGCGGGCTGGCGTGGCGTGGTCGCGGGCGTCGTGCCCGAGGCGGTGCGGACCATGGTCGAGCAATGCAACGTGTCGGCGGAGCGGGTGATCGTCGCGATCGGCCCGCATATCAGCGTTGATCATTTTGAAGTCGGGCCTGAAGTGGCGGCCGAGTTTGACGATGTAGACCTTGGCCCGGCGGTGGTGCGCGACAATGGGCATCGGCCACATGTTGACATGCTCGAAGCGGTACTTCTGCAACTGGATCGCGTCGGCGTGATTCGCGACAACATCGATGTTACCGACTGTTGCACCTACGCCGACGCGGAGACTTTTTTCAGCCATCGTCGCGACGGCCCACCGACGGGTCGGATGGCTGCGATCATCATGCGGCCGTGAGTCGATCGCGGCTTCGCGAGCGCCTTGTCGGCAAGGCTTGTGCTACCCTATTGGCCGACATGACTCCGATCATCACCCGCGAGTTGCGTAAGCATTTCGGCAAGACCGTCGCTGTCGATGGCGTCGATTTGAATATCCGCGCCGGCGACCTGTTCTTCCTGCTCGGGCCGTCGGGCTGCGGCAAGACGACGTTGCTGCGCATGCTTGCCGGCTTCATCGACCCGACCGCCGGCTCGATTCACTTCGGCGAGCGTGAGGTAACGCATTTGCCGCCGAACAAGCGCAACACCGGCATGGTGTTTCAAGGCTATGCGCTCTGGCCGCATTTGAGCGTGGCGCAGAACGTCGGCTTCGGGCTGGACGTGCGCAAGATCAAGGGGGCCGAGCGTCAGCAGCGCATCGACAAGGCGCTGGACATGGTGCAGATGCGCAAGCTGGCGGACCGCAAGCCCAACGCGCTGTCGGGCGGGCAGCAGCAGCGTGTGGCGCTTGCGCGGGCGTTGGTGGTCGAGCCGACGGTGCTGCTGCTGGATGAGCCGTTGTCGAACCTGGACGCGAAGCTGCGGACGGAGATGCGCAGCCAGATCCGCGAGATCTGCAAGCGGGTGGGTATCACGGGTGTGTATGTGACGCATGACCAGAAAGAGGCGCTGTCGATGGCAGACCGCATCGCGGTGATGCGCGATGGACGGGTGATGCAGCTCGGTTCGCCGCGCGATGTGTATCATCGTCCGAGCAGCCGATTCGTGGCGGACTTTCTGGGCGCGACCAATTTCGTACCAGGCGAGTTGCGGGGGATGGAAAATGGTGTGGCTGTGCTCGAAACACCGCTGGGCAAGCTTGTTTCCGAAGTGTTTCCCGAAGACATGCCGGAGACGGGCAATGTTACCTGCTCGATTCGGCCGGAAGCGATGCACCTCGAACGTGTCAACGGCGAGGCGAACGGCGATGGCGTCGAAAAAAACACTTTCGCGGTCGATCGCCTTCACGCGACTTACCTGGGTGAAGTCGCGCAATATGATCTGATGGTCAACGATCAGCTACAACTTAAGGCGTACGAGTTGAACCCCCGGCTGATCGACCTGCCGGACGAAAAACTGCGTGTGCGGATTGATCCGGCGGACGTGGTGATTCTTCGCGATTGAATTTGAATATCGGCGTGTAGGTCAGCGTTTTCAGCGGAGGTAGGGGAGCATCGCCTTCCACGCGAGGTCGGCGTAGAAGCGGTGACCTTCCGGGCCGACGACGTGGCGGACATTGGCCTCGGCGTCGGCGGCGCGATAGATGGCTTTGAGGTCGGCGAACGCGCGTCGGGCGGGCGTGATCGGGAAGATCTCGTCCGTCTTGCCGTTGACAATCACCAGCGGCTTAGGCGCGAACAGACCGAGCACGTCGGCCATCTCCGCATCCTGCAGCAGGCCGGGAATGTAATTGTCGCTGCAGTGGTAGATCGACATGATCGAGTCGCGGAAGGTACAGAACGAGCAGGAGGGCATGGCCAGCTTTACGCGCGGCAGCAGCGCGGCGGCGAACGTGGTGATGGTTCCGCCACCGCTGTTGCCCATCACGCCAAGGCGGGACATGTCCATGTCGTCGCGGTCGGCGAGCAGGTCGATGCCGCGCTCCACGTCGTAGACCCGCTCGGCGGCGAGGGTGCGGCCGAGCATCATCGCGTGCATGACGGCGTCGTGACAGCCATGCTTCGCGACCATTTCCTGTTCCAACTCTTTACGTTCGCCGAACGACCGCTGTTCGATGCACAGGGCGGCGATGCCTCGACGGAGGCAGCCCAGGCCGAAGTCGCGATCGCCTGCGATTTCAATGGTCTTATCTTCATCGTCGATGGCAACGGCGATGCTGTTGTGCATGCCGGTGGAGTGCCCCTGAAGGCAGATGAATACCGGATGCGGCGGCTCGTGGCCGTGTGGCAGGCAGAGGTAGGCGGGCACGTCCGCGTCGGGCTCGCTGGTGAAGACGATCTTTTCGATCGTGCCCAGCTCGTGTTCTTTCTTCCAGAGGCTGCGCACGTTGAGGGGGCACTTTTCGCGGGGCATCTTGTCGTAGCCCAGCCGTTGGCGGAGCTTGCGGCGGAGGCGTTGCTGCCATTGGCGGACATGTCCGCCGTCGTATGCGAGCGCCGGGGATGTTTCTGCCATGAGGCGTTGATGAACGCGTGATGGCGAGAGGGCGAGTTTGGTTTTGGAAGCGATTCGACGAGGTGGGATTGTGCTGGTCATGGTGCATTTGATGGTAGCTGGCCCGATCGCAGATGCAACGTCTGCCCCGGTACAGGGGCATGCGGACAGTCGCCTAGAGTTGTTCGTGGGCGAACAGGAGTGGGAGATGGAGCCGAGGTTTCGCGGCCGACGGCTGTGGCAGTCGATCGAGCGAACGGGTCTGTTGCCGGCCGGGGTGTTCTTCGCTGTGGCGTGGTTTTTTACGCCGATCGGCGAGTTGGCGGAGTTCGATCCGGACGAGGGGGTGAACCTGATCAAGGCGATGATGCACGCGCACGGCTACGCGCTGTACGAGCAGGTGTGGTCGGATCAGCCGCCGCTGGTGACGCTGCTGCTGGCGCAGGCGTACGAGTGGGCGGGGCCATCGCTGGTCACGGCGCGGCTGGTGACACTGAGCTTCGCGACGTTGCTGGTCTGGGCGGTGTATCAGACGCTGCGGCTGCGTGTGTCGGTGGTGGCAGCGCTGGTTGGGGTGGTGTTGCTCGTGATTAGCCGTATGTATCTGCGGCTGAGTGTGTCAGTGATGATCGGCCTGCCGGCACTGGCGCTGGCGATGCTGGCGATCTACCTGCTATTGCGAAGTCGACAAGCGCGAAGCGAAGGGACGGCGGTGGTATTGCTCACAGCGTCGGGGGCGGCGCTGGCGCTGTCGATGCAGGCGAAGCTGTTTACGGCAATCGTGGTGCTGCCGATGGTGTTGGCGCTGATGATGCCGATGGGGCGCGGGGGGGGCGCGGGGGAAGCCCACGGATTGAATCCGTGGGCTTCGGGATGGGATGTGTGGAAGGCCGGTGTACGGCGCGTGGCAGTCTGGGCAGCGGCGGTGGTGGGAGTGTTCGGCGTGAGTGCGCTGATGCTCGGTGCGGTCGCGGGGGACCAGCTTGTGGGAACACACGTTGCGGCGCAGGGGCGGACGTGGGGCGATCAACTGCATGACCTGTACCGGCTGACGGGTATGGTCGTGCGACATGCGATTTATTTGCCGTTGGCAGTGGCGGCGGTGTGGTGGGCGTGGCGGCGGGGGGTGGCGGATGTGTTGCTACCGGCGGCGTGGTTTGTGCTGGCGGTGGTGCTGTTGAGCGTGCATCGGCCGCTGTGGTATCACCACATTCTGCTGTTGACGATCCCGCTGGCGTGGCTGGCGGGCTACGGCGTGCAGGCGTGGCTGGAGTGGGACGCGCTGCGTCAACGGCGGGTCGCGGTCGCGGCCGCGGTGGTGGTGGGGCTGGCGATGCCGTTGGCGACGCCGTTGCATCGGCAGTTGCACGAGGAGACATACGACTATCGCTTCGCGTTGTACGACGGGGTGGCGGCGGAGTTGGCGGCCGAGCCGATGGTGGGCAACCCTGTGCCGGGGTATGTGTTCACCGATCGGCCGACGTATGCGTACCTGTCCGGCCGACCGCTGCCGCCGGAGTTAGCCGTGCAGACGAGCAAGCGGTGGGAGGCGGGGCAGATCACGCAACAGCAGGTGGTTGAGATGATCCGCCAATACCGCCCGCGCCACGTCGTGCTCGAACGCTACAACGACGAGCAGTACGGTGACGCGTTGCAAGCGCATCTCGAGCAATACTACGAGCCTCATCGCAAGGTCCGGCACACGCGCAGTCACTTCCCGCCGCTGCGTCATCATGTGCGGCGGTCGTCGGACGAACCATAGCTGTGGCGATAGTGTGGTGAAGCGGTCGACCTCGGTTGACCTCAGCGCTGCCGTGCGCTGCCGGGCTCGTCGAGGAAGTTCACTTCGAGATAGCGGGCGACGTAGTCGATGATGCTCATCGCTTCAGGGATGTCGGGATTGGAGGTCGCGCCCATAGGTTCGAAGCGCATGCCTTTGAAGCGTGAGACGGCTTCGTGCAGCGGCAGGCCGTACTGAAGCGCGAGCGAGAACGCCCGGCAGTAGCCTTGCACCAGGCCGGAGAGGGTCGAGCCTTCCTTGGCCATTTTGATGAAGATCTCGCCCGGCTGACCATCGTCAAACAGGCCGATGGTGAGGTAGCCCTCGTGACCCATGATCTGAAATTTGTGCGTCACCGACTGGCGGACCGGCGGCAGGCTCTGGCGTTGTGCGACCATCCCTGGTTTATCCTCTTGAGGCGCATCCTTGCGCGGCTTGTTTGATTCGTTGGCCATCCACAAAGCTTAGCCGGTTCGTGCCACGCGGCAAATCACCGACTGTGTCTGCTATGATCGGCAATTCACCGCCTTTGACTGCAAAACCGCCCATGCCCGACCCCAGCCTGCCCCAGCTTCGCCGCCGTCTGCTCGCCTGGTACGGTCGACACCACCGCCAACTCCCCTGGCGCCCCACTCCCCAGTCTCAAATCCCAAATTCCAAATCCGAAATCCGAACTGCCAACCCCTACCACGTCCTCGTCAGCGAGGCGATGCTCCAGCAGACGCAGGTCGCCACCGTCATCCCATACTTCGATCGCTTCGTCGAGCAGTTCCCCACTGTGCACGACCTCGCCGCCGCCGACGAACAGCAGGTGCTCCGCCTGTGGCAGGGGCTCGGCTACTACCGTCGTGCACGCCACCTGCACGCGGCGGCCCGCGTCATTGTCGACCATCATGCGGGCCGTGTGCCCGACACGCTCGACGAGTTGCTCGCCTTGCCCGGCATCGGCCGATACACCGGCGGGGCGATCGCATCAATCGCCTTCGGCCGGCGCGCGCCGATCCTCGACGGCAACGTCGCCCGCGTGCTCGCGAGGCTGTTCGCCATTGATGAGCCAACCGACCAGCCCGCCACGCGCGATCGGTTGTGGCAACTGGCCGAGCAGGTGCTTCCGCGCAAAGCGGTGGGCGACTTCAACCAGGCGATGATGGAACTCGGCGCACTGGTGTGCACGCCGCGGCAGCCCGCTTGTCTTGTGTGCCCGTTGCAGACGTTATGTCTGGCTCAACTGGCAGGTCGGCAAGCCGAGTTGCCTCGCCGATCGATACGTCATGCGCCCAAAGCAGTACGGCATGTCATCGTCGCGATCGAACGGCGAGGCAAGTATCTCTTCGAGCAGCGGCCAGCCACCGGGCTGTGGTCGAACATGTGGCAGATGCCGACACATGAATCGCCCGACAGCGACGCGCCCGACAGTCTGCTGCCATGGGTCCGCGAGACATATGGTCTCACTTGTCAGTCGGCTGGCGACCAGCACGAATTCACCCATCAGACGACGCATCGCACGATTGCGTTTTCGCTCGTTCGGGTCCAGGTCGCCGCCGGCCGACTGCTGCCGAATCGCGGTGTGTGGCGGAAGCTCGACGCGCTCGACGACCTGCCGCTTTCCAACCCGCAGCGGAAGGCAGTGACAATGCTGGTCGGCGAGAAGCCCACGGCCTGAGGCCGTGGTGGGCGTCCGTGGCGATCATGTGCCGACGGTCGGGCTGCCTTGCACGTTCGCCGAGTCACGCCGCGTCATGCGATTGACCCGCACGCAGCCGCGCAAGCCGAACTTGCGCACCTGCCGCAGCCAGATCAACGGCGTCGCCGGCCGCGAGAGCAACAGTCGCAATACCCAGTATCGCAGCCGTCGGCTTTGCCCCAGCCACAACGTTGCCGCGAACGCTCGGCCGGCCATTCGCTGACGCCAGTTCTGGCGCGGCATCTCGCGATCGTACTTCGGCACGGGCTGTCCGCGCTTCAGCCGAGCGTCGATGCGAAGCTGCACGATATTGCGTTTCGCCGCCGCTGCCCGCTGATGAAACTGCACGTCGGCCGGGTCGGCCGGGCCGACGGCGAACGCCGGGTCATGCTGCATGAACTCGATCAGCCATCGCCCCGTCGCCGTCCGCGGCAGCGCGAGCGTATGGCCGCCTTCGTGCACGTAATGCCCGGTCGTGTTGTCACGGCCCCACGGGTCGCCCACCGTCAGGTCGGCCAACTCGTTGCCGAAGTCGTAACACAAATGGCAGCGCGGCTGCGTATAGAGGCTCATTAGGTAGTTGTACGCCCCGTCGCGAAAGTTGCTCTGATGCAGCGGTTGGTAGCTGCCATCTTTCAGCTTCGCCCGCATTACGCCCGGCCACGTTCCGCCACGAAACTCGAACCGCGACACCTGATCGCGATCAATCCCGTTCGCTCGCAGCAGGTCCGTGGTCGCTTCCGGATCGAAAGAACTTTTACACAACGGCCCGATCACAAAGCGAATCTTCCGCCGCAGTGACGGCAGCTTGGCCATCATCATCCGCAGACTGTGCACATGACACGCCACGCCCACCATCGCGAATCGCTCCGCTTTCGCGGTCTGGCCCTTCACATTGCCCTGCTTGATCACCTGCTGCATCGCCCGCACCATCGGCACTACCGTATACTTCGACCCCGCCACTTGCCGCATGGCCTCCGGCGTCCGCGCGATCATCGGCACGGCCTTCCACGGCTCGCGCGGGTCCATCCCCGCCACAATCGCACCGTCAATCTCGCCGGTCTCCAGCAGCCGAACGAGCAGTTGCGTCACCAGCCCGCCGCTCGCCCCCCGCTGACGCGTGTGTGTATCAACGGCGTGCACCAGGTGAGCGTCATGAAAACCGCCCAGAGGGTTGTCGTTGTCGGTCATCGACTGGTTGAGCTTGCCCTTGAGCATGTCCATCGGCAGCTTGTCGCCCGAGCAGACTCGCTCGCACAAGCCACATTCGATGCACGTCTCGGCGTTGACCTGCGGGTACTGATCGTCGCTCAGCGTGATGCATTGATCGACGGGGCAGATGGGCATGCACGCGCCACATCGATGACAGAGCCCGTCTTCGACGACGTGCTCAATGCTGTTGTTTGTAGCCACCATGGACGGACGCCGCTTCCTCTCCCTCGCAGCCTTGCCTTGCGCAGAAGGGTATGCGGCACCGCCGCCGAAACAACCTGTCATCGCATTGCCGTTTGCTCCCCCCACATCGGCCCCGTATAGTCGCGCTTTCTCATTCGCCGCGTCGATGGGTGGGCTATGCCAGCAGTGATCCGTCAATGTCATTTGAATCGTGTGGGGCTGGTACAGTTGTGTGCCTGCCTGTTGGCGTGGTTGGCTGCGCCGGCCTGGGCCGACACCGTCGTGCTCGACGCCGACGCCCACCTCGCCGCCCGCAGGGCCACCACCTGGCAGCAGGATCAGGCCGAGTACGTGCTGCTGGAAGGTGAAACCGCCTTCCAGATGGGGGCCTACGGCTTTCACGCCGACCGTGCCCTGGTCCGCATCGTCACCGAAACACGCGGCGAGCAGACCGTCCGCCACATGGCTGTGTATCTCGACGATGCCCGCCCGCTGGTGGGCGAAGGGCGTGCCCCTGTCGCAGCGGAGGCCGACCGCCTGCTGGTCACCGGCTCCACCGCCGCCCGCATTAAGCTCGAGGTCGACCTCAAGCGCGATGCTCAGCCATCGGGCGATGACCCGTTCGTCAACGCCGGGCAGTCGCGCATCGCCCGTTACGATCTGGATGCCACGCAACGCCGCGCCGCGGGCAGTCTCGCCCCGGCCACGCCGCCGCTGCTCGCCGCTCAACAACCGGCTCGGCAGGGCGGTTCACTCACGGACCCGCCGCCGGAGCAACCCACCGTCGAGCCCGCTCCGGAGCCAGGTGCACCGCGTGAGCCGGGACAGGCCGACGACTTGCCCGACCTGCCGGACGATCTTGCGACGCTTGAAGTAGACGAGCCTGAACAGCCGCGGGCGGACACGGTGTTGCCGACCACGGGCACGGTGCGTTTCCGTACCGAGCGGGTGGTGTTTGAGCGTGAGCCGGACGAGAGCGCGTTGATGCTCATCGGCGATGTTCGCCTGATCTACGAAGACGCCGCCGACGGCCGCAGCGTCGTGCTCCAGGCCGAGCGGGCCGTGATCTTCCTCGCCCCCGAAGCTGCCGACGACGCGATGGGCGACACCGCCTTCAACGCCGGGGCCGTGCAGGGCATTTACCTGGAAGACAACGTCGTCATCAGCGACGGCGACTACACCCTGCGAGCGCCGCGCATCTTTTACGACCTTCAGCGCGACCAGGCCGTCGTGCTCGACGCCGTGCTTTACACCTGGGACGTGCAGCGGCAGATTCCCCTTTACGTCCGGGCTGACAGCGTTCGGCAGACTTCGCGCACCAGCTTCGAAGCTCGCGGCGCGGTGTTGACGACAAGCGAATTCGCTCAGCCACATTTCGGCATCGGTGCCAACCGCGTCACGCTCGATATGGACCGCGACGAAGCCGGCGTCATGCGGCAGTACTTCTCCGCCAGCCACTCCACGCTGCGAGTCGCCGACGTACCGGTTTTCTACTGGCCCTACCTCGCCGGCGAGGTCCGCGCCTTGCCCATCCGCTCGGTCAGCGTCGGCCAGTCGCGACGGCGCGGCCTTGAAGTCGAAACGGCCTGGGACGTGTTCGCACTGCTCGGCCAGGAATCGCCCGACGGCATCGACCTCACCGCCAACCTCGACTACCGCGGCACGGGCGGCCCCGGCATCGGTGCGGAACTCGACTACAACATCGAAGGCGCACGCGGCCAACTCCGCGGCTACCTGCTGCCGACCGACTCCTCCGAAGACCGCTTCGGCCGACGCGTACGCATCGAGCAGGACAATGAAACCCGCGGCTACGTCCGCTTCGAACACCGCCAGACCCTGCCCGACAACTGGCACGCCGATCTCGAAGCTGCCTACGTCTCCGACGAAACCTTCCTCGAAAGCTATTTCCCCGACGAAGCCCATACCGCCAGGCCCTATCAGACCGCCATCTACCTGCTCAAGCAGGAGCCCGACTGGGCGTTCGACCTTCAAGCCAGCACGCAACTCACCGACTTCACCGAGCAACTCACCACGCTCCAAGCCCCCGGCTTCCAACTCGAACGCCAACCCGAAGTCGGCTATTACCGCACGGGCACGAGTCTCTTCGCCGACCGCGCCACCTGGTACACCGAAAACCGCTTCTCGCGCATCAAGGCCAACTTCGGCCGTGACACGCCCGCCGACCGCGGCTTCCGCGAGCAGCAGGCTCTCGACCTGTTCGGCACGCCCCCTGACGTTCGCTTCACCGACGCCGCGGATGCCGTCGGCTTCGACCAGGACTGGCGCCTCCGCGTCGACTCTCGCCACGAAATCAATGTGCCCATGGAACTGGGCCCGCTGAGCATCACCCCCTACGTCGTCGGCCGTGTCACCGCCTACGACGATGACTTCGAGGCCTACGCCGGCGAAGACGACCAGTATCGCCTCTGGGGTTCGTTGGGCACGCGCTTCAGCACGCAGTTTCAGCGCAGCTACGACCGCGTCGACAACCGCGTGCTCAACCTCAACCGCCTGCGGCACCTCATCGAGCCCAGCATCAACGTGTTTTACGCGGCCACCACCGTCGACGCCGGCGACCTGCCGCCTTACGAGGCCGACGTCGAAGATATCGCCGACGGCCCCGGCATCCGCCTCGGCCTGCGGCAGACCCTCCAGACCCAGCGTGGTGGGCCCGGCCGATGGCGGTCCGTCGACTGGTTTACCCTCCAGACCGACCTTGTCTTCCGCTCCAGCGACGGCAACCGCGACCGCCAGCCGCTCGCCCGCTTCTACGACTACCGGCCCGAGTTCGCTCGCGGCGGCAACCACTTCTACACCGAAGCCCGCTGGCAGGTCAGCGACGTACTCGGCACGATCGGCGACCTTACCTTCGACTTCCATGACGAGCAGGTCTCACAGTGGCGGCTCGGCGCGTCGCTCCAGCACACTCCCAGACTCAGAAGCTTCCTCCACTACCGCAACATCCGCCCGATCAACAGCCAGTGGCTCGGCTACGGCTTCACCTACGAACTCACCCGCAAGTACACCATCAGCGCCACCCAACGCTTCGACCTCCGCGAAAACGAATCCCGCAATATCGACTTCTGGCTCGAACGACGACTCCCCCGCGCCCGCCTCCGCTTCATCGCGTCGTTCGACCAGATCGACAACGAGCAAGTCTTCGGCATCTCCTTCACCCCCGAGGGCTTCGCCGCCCGCAACCCCTTCGGCGTCGGGCAGGGGGGATGGTAGCTGAGGGTTGCTGGTTTCTCGTTTCGGGTTTCTGGTTGTCCGGAACGAGAGACCCGAAACGAGAAACCAGAAACCCAAGTCCAAAAAAGGTATACTTCACGGCTCGACGCATTCCATCTGACGGAGACGTGCCTTGCTCAAGTTTTTCCGTAAATACAATAAGTTCATCCTCGCCTTCGGCGCGGCGTTCCTCATGATCGCCTTCCTCATCGAGCCGACGCTGTCTATCTTCATGCGCGGCCCCGAGGACCAGCCCGTCGGCCGGGTGGAAGGCCAGCGCCTCACCGAAGGTGACCGCCAGTCCGCCGCCGTCGAACTCGATGTGCTTGAACGCGTCCACCCCGTCGTCGGCATGCTCGCCCGCGACCTGGCGGAGAACGATCCGCTCAAGTGGCTGCTCATGAAGCACGACGCCCGCCGCCTCGGCCTCACCGCCAGCGACGCGGAGGTCCAGAACCTGCTCGAAACGTTCGGCCTGTACGAGGACGAGCTACGCCAGGCCAGCGCCCGCATGGGCACGTCCACCGGCTTCGTCCAGCAGTCGCTGCGCTCCTGGCTCACGCTGGAGCAGTACCGCGACCTCATCCTCGGCCGAACCCACGTCAACCCGCTCGAACGCCTTCAGGCTATGGCCTTCGCCATGCAGGCGCAGGAACTCGGCGACTGGCAGCTCATGATGCAGGTCGAGCAGATGCTCGCCGACGCGTTCGGGCATCATCGCCTCAGCGAGCCGCTCATCCGCCACATGCTCCGCGATCTACAGACGACCGTGTCGGGTGAGGTCGCCATCGTCGACGCCCGCCGATACCTCGACGAGACCGACGAGCCGACCGACGAAGAAATGCAGTCGCTTTTCGAGCAGTACCGCGATGTCCCACCGGGCCAGGGTGAGCCCTACGGCTTCGGCTACCGCATCCCGCCGCGCGTCAAGCTTGAGTATCTCGCCATCCCGATCGATCGCGTTCGCGAGCAGGTCGAAATCGACGAGGTCGACATGCTCAGCTACTACGAAGAGAACGAAGACGAATTCCGCAACGACGCGGAAGACATCGAAGCCGGCGAGCCGGAGATCCAGCCTTACGAGCAAGTGCGATCACGCATCCAGCAGACGCTCCGCGATCAGCAAGCTGATCAGCTCGCCAACCGCATCGTCCGCGCTGCCCAGGCGATGCTCGTTCAGCACGCCCGCCAGCTTCAGCAACACGCCGGTTACCGTGTCGTGCCCGATGACTACCAGCCGCCGTCGCTGCGTGAGATGGCGGACCAGATCGAACAGCAGTTCAACGTTCGGCCCGAACGATACGACGACTTCGCGGACGAGTGGGTACCCGTTCACGAACTTGAGGCTTTGCCCGGCATCGGCCGCGCAACGCTGGCCGGTCGCGATGACATCAGCTTCCGGCGTTACGTTCACAGTGCATGGGAGCTTGAGCCGGCCGACGACGATCCGCTCGTGGGCATGGGCTTGCAAGCCATGTTGCCCAGTCAGCCGCTGGAACGTGGCGACGGATCGCGGTTCCTCTTCCGCCTGACCGAAGCACAGCCTTCGCACGCTCCCGAGTCGCTTGAAACGGTGGCGGACCGCGTTCGGCAGGATGCCCACCTGCGCAAGGCCTACGAGCAACATCTGCTGCCCGCCATGGAGCAGTGGTTGTCCGACGCCCGCGAGCAGGGGCTCGAATCACTTGCCGAGGCCGAAGGTCTGATGCTCGAAACGATCCGCCCGACACCGCGCCGCGCGCCGGACCGGCAGGGTCGGCTGTCCGTGCCCGACGTCCCCGGCGTGGGCCGAAGCGAGGCATTGATTAGCGGCATGTTCGACATCGCCGAGCGCGTCAGCGAAGGCGGACGCATGGCAGTGTCTGAAGCGGACGAGGCGGACCGGCTCGGCGTCGCCGAGGTCGACAGTCGGCTGAGCATGGTGATCTACCGTGTGGATCGCTACCAGCCTGTGACGGAAGGGCAGTACCGCGAGATGGTCGCCTCGCCGCGTGTGAAGTCGTGGGTGAGTCAGATGATGCTCAGCGGCGACGGCGATGCGATGGCGTCGCTGTCCAACGAAGCAGTGCGTGCTCGCGTCAACTTCGTGCCCTCCGAGCGTGAAGCTCGCGACGATGACGCCCCCGCCCGCGAACCGCAACGTCGGCCGGGACAGATTTAACCTGTTTCAAGTTTCGAGTTGCCCCGCCATGCCATGGCTAATGCCCCGCGTGATAACGCAAGGATTTGGCCGCCATTTAGTCGACTCGCTCCGCTAGCTCGAGGATGATTCCCTCCGGGCCGCGGACATAGCAAAGCCGGTAGCTGTTCTCAAAGCACTCCAACTCGCCGACGAGTTCAGTGCCGCGAGCCCGCAGGCCGGCAACGACGCTGTCGATATCCTCGACGGCGAATGCAACGTGGCGGATGCCCGGCGTGTTTGCCTGTGCAGGTCGATTGTCGCCTTGGGTTGACGGTGAGTGGAACTTCACCAACTCGAGTCGCCCGTTGCCATCCGGCGTTTGCATCATCGCAATGGCCGCGCGTATGCCCTCAAGCCCCACAACGCGATCCACCCAGCGACCTTCGACTGGCCCCTCGCCCTGCAGCACGAGTCCGAGATCGACAAAGAACTCAATCGCGGCTGCGAGGTCGTCAACCACGATGCCGACGTGATCCATCCGTTGGATAGCCATCGCTCGATGGTAACCAAGGTTGGCCCCGGGCACCAAGGTGTAGAAAGCGGCAGTGGTACACTTTGGGTGGCACTGCCGTCAGGCCGTGCTCTGCGCAACTCAGTGCGGCTTAAAAGCCGTGGCACCCGATCAAAGTTGACCACTGCCCAGAAAGCAGAGTCATCCGCCCATCATGCCTTCGAGTCCGGGCAGGTTCAGTCCGCCGGCGGCTCGCGAAAATTCCTGCCGGGCCACTTCGTGTGCTTTGTGAATGGCGGCGTTGGTCGCGGAGAGGATTAACTCTTCGACCATTTCCTTGTCAGCCTCGGCGGCGTCGCCCACCAGCGCGGTGAGCATTGCACGGTCGATTTCGATATTCACCAGTTCGAACTTCCCGTTGACGGTTACGCGTACGGCCCCCGCGCCGGCGTCGGCGTCAATCCGCTTTTCGGCAAGCTCGGCCTGGAGCTTTTCGAACCGCTCTTTCATCTCACCCGCGTTGCCGAGCATCCCCGCGAGGTTCTTGAGATTCTTCATCTGATCAAACATGGCATCTCCGGTCGTTCATGGCTCAAAGTCGGTTCCACAACCGATGATAGCCGATCTTACCCGGTCTCTGAGACCCGGCTTTTACCTCCGGCCGTTTTTCGCCTAAGATTCAGCCTCAGAGCGGGCCAACGTGCCCGCCACGACCCTTACGACCGTCAGCCACGAGGATGCCTGGATCATGGGACTTGAAACCGCACTGCCGATCGACGGCGTGTTGACGACTCAGCTTCAGAAGGTCATCAACTGGTCGCGCCGCAGCGCCATCTGGCCGATGCCCTTCGCCACAGCCTGCTGTGGTATTGAACTGATGGCCACCGCCGCCTCGCGCTACGACCTCTCCCGCTTCGGCGCGGAGGTCATGCGCTTCAGCCCCCGCCAGGCCGACCTGATGATTGTCGCCGGCCGGGTCGCGGTGAAAATGCTGCCCGTGCTCCAACGCATCTACCAGCAGATGACCGAACCAAAGTGGTGCATCTCGATGGGCGCCTGCGCCAGCACCGGCGGCGTGTTCGACACGTACGCCGTCGTGCAGGGCGTCGACCAGTTCATCCCCGTTGACGTCTACGTGCCTGGCTGCCCGCCGCGGCCGGAGCAGCTGATCGAAGGCGTCATGGCCATCCAGCGCATCATCGACGAAGACCGCATCCCGCCCAAGGGCCCCGACGGCAAGCGGATGCCGCTGCAGATCGCCATCCCGCCGACGCACCGCGTCCGCCCGCAGCCGATGCCGCTGACGGTGGGGCAAAGCTGAATGCAGTGCGACGTCGACCGCCTCGCGTGGCTTCGGCGCACCTTCTCTCTATACCGTTGCTACCTGGCCACGCGCGGATCAAAGCTGTTGCGAGTCGGGCTTTGGTACACATCCTCAAAAGCTCGCACACGAGCAGAGCCGTCGAGGTAGCCCCACGGTGCTCGACTGCTCCAACTCGCGACCGGCCCGCCGTGCGCGTTGATCTGAACCTGCTCCGCTGCAGTTTGAGGGGCCGTGTCACCTTGCCCCCAATCTTCAACGTGAAAGTGGTCTGAGCCGGCGAACTCGCCAGTGAAGGCCATCATGACGAATTGAACGACAGACGAAGGCTGCGGCACCTGGTCGATGCGATCGATGCGGGGCGCGTCGGCGGGATGCTCCTTGCGGTCGAGGTAGTTGTTGATGCCATAGCTGGTCAGCCGCCGCTGGTCCGGATCGTCCGCGCCCGGCGGAGTCTGGTTCCAATAGGGGCTGTCGTCGACCGGTGAGCGAGCCGCGATCTCCGAGCCGTAGGACTGGAGCGCCTCAATCCACGCTGTGGCCTGATCGGGCGGGTGATCGTGCCCGCCATGTTCGAGGTTGCCTTCGATCAACCAGCCGTCGTGCTCGGAAGCGTAGATCCACTGAGCGATCTGGAGTTGACGCATGTTGCTCAGGCAGGCGGTGCGCCGGGCGGCCTGGCGTGCCGCGCCGAGTGCCGGTAGCAGAATGCCGATGAGGATAGCGATGATAGAAATCACCACGAGCAGTTCGATGAGCGTGAAGCCGGGTTTCAATTTGAGGGCTCGCTTGGGTTAGTTTGGGTGGTCAAAATAAGTTGTATGGAGAATAGAATCAGCTGTCTCGCGTGTCAACCGAGTAGCGATGGCCTTTTGCGGTTTCAGGTCCTGTGATTTGGAGCCGACTTCGCCGCCCATTCGCATCGCAAAAGTCCACCTGCGGGGAAGTGGCCGACATCATGTGTTCCGGATTGCCTCATGCACAGCGCGACCGTCGGGCTCAAACGCGGTCGAGCATGCTCGCCCGCCAGTTCCGCCACTGTCTTCTACCCACCGCACCGCTTCCAAGGCCACCTTCGCCTTGAAATCAGTCGAGAATCGCCGTCGCATCCGAGCCGTCAGATTCGACTCCTGTTCGGAATCGAATCCACCTTCACCGCGAGCCCAGTTTTCGGGGGGCACTAAAGATGAGAAGTCGGCGGTGCCGTACTAACGCTATGTCATCATGAACTTGACAACGTGCGAAATGGTTCTATGCTAGCGCTCCAACTTGATTGCGGGGTAGAGCAGTCTGGTAGCTCGTCGGGCTCATAACCCGGAGGTCGGTGGTTCGAATCCACCCCCCGCTACTTCTTAGCTAAAAGGGACTTGCGGCAACGCAGGTCCCTTTTTTTACGCGCGTGTTAGGGGGCTTTGTCCCCCAAACTGACCCCCGCACGCCAGACAAGGGACCTGCCGAGATCGAATCGTTCGATTGCCCGGAGGTTCCTACATCATGGCTTGTCTCAAGAAGCGCGGCACCACCTACTACGCTCAATATTACGTCGGCAAAAAGCAGCGGCGCGTCAGCCTCAAGACCGACAGCTACCAGGTCGCCAGGGCCAAGCTGCGCGAAATCGAGAACCGGCTCGCCCAGGGCGACGACAACCCGCTGCCGACCAAAACGCCCATCGCCGACCTGCTCCAGGCCTACGCCGAGCACGTCCGCACCCACAAGACGCCCAAGAGCGCCCAGGCCGACGTCTACTACCTGCGCGAGATGTTCGGCCCCGTTTGCGACGCGCTCAAGATCACCAGCCGCACTCCCTCGGCCAAAGCCCGCAAGCGAAAGCCCAAGCCCGGCCAGGACCGCCGCGTCCGCCCGCCTGTGGTCGAGGCCGCCTTCGTCGAAGCGATCACCACAGCCGACCTGTCCGAGTTCATTGACGCGAAGGTCCGCCGCACCGGCATCGCCCCCAAGACCGCCAACCGTTACCGCGAGATCACCTGCCGCATGTTCAACTGGGCCACCGAGACCGGCCGCATCCGCCTGCCCCAGGACAAAAACCCCGCCGCCGCCGTACCCCGCTACAAGGAGCGTGCCCCCGAGATCCGCTTCCTCACCCTCCCACAGATCGACGAGCAGCTGCACGCCCTGCGCTTCAAGCCGCAGTTGCAGGCCATGGTCGCGACACTCATTTACGCCGGTTTGCGGCGGGAGGAGCTTCTATGGCTTACAATGGAGGACATGGATTTCCGCAGGGGCACATCAGGGGGCCACGGATTGATTCGCATTCGCGCCAAGACCATCGGCAGCCGCAGTTGGCAGCCCAAGACCAAGCGGAACCGCGCCGTGCCCATCAGCCGCGCCCTGCGCGAACACCTCGACCGCTACACGCCGCCGGCCTCAGATCACGGCTGGTACTTCCCCAGCCCATACGGCACATGGTGGGACCCGGACAACTTCTCCGCCGACCTGCGCGACGCGAACAAGGATGCTGGTTTACCTTGGACGTGTCTCGACTTTCGCCACACGTTCGGCAGCCAACTCGCGCAGAACGGCGTGAGCCTCTACAAGATTGCAACGCTTCTGGGCAACTCGCCGGAGATTTGTCGACGGCATTATGCTGCGTTAGTCCCGGAACTTATCTCCTCTGAAATTGATTTTGGCTCCCCAACAGCGTGCGATCAACTGCTTGTGATTTAGTTTTTTCCTCAATGGATCCTGTCTATGAGTCTGTCAAGTTACGTTACCGTTACGATCGGCGCGGCTGTCGCCAAAGCTCTACTCGCGGCTTGGGTTCGCGACCACACAATCGTGAACGCGGCAGGCGGCGGGCTCATCGACATGTTGAAAGCGAAAACCGACGATCTGCTTGCTCAAAGGAGAGGACACCGACAATTATCTGATATTGGAGAACGAGTGGCCGAGCAGGTGTATGAACTGTTCGAGCGTGAGGGAGCTTCGCTGGATGAGCCATCCAAAAAGGCGGTTGCGCACGGAATAGCAGACACTATTTCCAATACCGATATTTCAAGCACACTGTTGGCATCCACTGACCTTGACCCGGACCACCTTTATAATATTCTCCTCGCTCAAAAGCCGGGGGGGCTACATTTTGGATCGATTGAAACCCATCTATACGAACGTGCGCTACGAGAACTTAGCACTCTTACTATTGATATAGCTTCACAGTTGCCGGCCTTTTCCGAACGCACTTTCGCCGAAGTTCTCAAAAGGCAATCTTCACTTATCAACACCGCCGACCAAATACTCGATGAGGTGCGTCGCCTTCGCGATCTTGCTCGTGATGAAAACGCGGATCTCCGAGCAGCTACTTTTGATGTAGAGTATCGGCGGTCCGTCGTTCGTACTTTGGACTATTTAGAGTTGTTTGGGGCAGACCTCTCCACCACTAGCAGACGCCACCGTCTTAGCGTTGCTTATATCACGCTATCCGTACTTCCTGACGAGCGTACCGAGAACGAAGAAATCGAAGAACCTGAGGAAGATGGGAATGCCGTAATCTCGTCAAACTCGACTCAAGATCAAACTGTCCCTGCCGATGAGGTTCTACGGGAACACAATCGGTTAATCATCAAGGGAATAGCCGGATCTGGAAAAACCACGTTTCTGCAGTGGCTCGCTGTGAAAGTTGCTGGCCAGGAACTTCCGGAGGGGCTCGCCAAATGGCGAGCGAAGACTCCGTTCTTCGTTCGACTCAGAGCATTCAGCGACCATCTGCTTCCTGCCCCTGAAGACTTTCCAAAGTTAATTGCCCCTTCTATCGCAGGCGCAATGCCTCATGGGTGGGTACATCAGGTTTTCCAAAGAGGTGACGCGGTCTTACTCATTGATGGGGTAGATGAGATTTCGCAATCGCGCCGCACTGATGTAAGGAAGTGGCTCGAGGATCTTGTCGGCTCATACCCTGACACGAAGGTCGTTGTAACTGCTCGCCCTGAAGCTATCGATCCTCAATGGCTAAAGGACTTAGATTTTGCTGAAGCAGATTTGCAGCCGATGGGCTCGGCTGATATTGCCAATTTTATTGAGCATTGGCACGATGCTGTGCGACAAGAGCTTGAGGGCACGCAGGGACAACAGCAACTTGAGTTTCTTGCTAGCAATCTTCATAACGTTTTGAAGTTTAATCGCCCCCTCCGGCAGCTTGCGTCTACACCTCTCTTGTGTGCCATGTTATGTGCATTGCACCGTGATCGGAATCAACAGCTACCAAACGACAGAATTGAACTGTATGAAGCCTGCTGCACTATGTTGCTTGAACGTCGTGATATCGAACGACACATTGCTATACCAGGTTATCCCAAATTGACGCTTCGCCAGAAACGAGCGCTTCTTGAAGATCTGAGTTACTGGCTATTAGAAAATGGGTGGGCCGAGATTTCGAATGAAGAGGCGAAGGCTCGGCTCGCACAGCAGATTACGCACATGCCAAGCCTCCCCTCTATTGCAACGGGTGAAACTGTATTGCAATATCTTTTGGACCGGACTGGGCTGCTACGTCAGCCCGCTTCGGGCAAAATAGATTTCACCCACCGAACATTCCAAGAATTCCTTGCTGCTCACCGTGCTGCGCATGAAGGCGACTGGGGAGTGCTTGTCAAGCATGCTCATCTCGATTCGTGGGCCCAAGTCATCATGATGGCTGCTGGGCTTGGAAATGATACATTTCGGTCCTCATTACTTGGGGGCATCGTGCAGCGAGGTGACCGTGAGCTAGGCCAGCGCCATCAACTCCACCTCTTAGCAGTTGCATGCCTCGATACCTGCGTATCGATTTCAGAAGAGATTCAGAAGTCAGTTCAAAATCGACTAGGCGCTTTAGTGCCGCCTGCCAACATGACGGAAGCTCGTGCACTGGCATCCGCCGGAGACCTTGCCGTGCCATACCTGAAAACGTGTTGGAAAGAGAATGCAAGGCCAGCTGCAGCGAGTGTTCGATCTCTGGCAGAAATCGGAACAGAGAGTGCGTTTGCTGCCCTCACACAATATACAAACGAACGACGAGCAACAGTTATTCGGGAACTACTTCGCGCCTGGGATAGTTTTGACCGCGAATCTTATGCGAAGGAGGTAGTATCCAGCATCCTATCTGGGCGTCACTCGTTTGTCTGTGATGATGTGGCCGATTTTTCCGGGTTCCAGTATTTTAACTCACTTCGAAGATTACGCGTTTTAAATTGCTGGTCAGCACCTACCCTCTCTCCGCTACGCGATCTCCCACGCCTAGAATCGTTGCGCCTATCACGCAATAGCCGCATCGAAAACTTGGAAGACTTACGAGGCCTAAGCCATTTGACGTCACTTGCCCTCAGCCACTTTCGGGCTCTTAAAGATATCGAGGGGCTGACGTCGCTACCGTCGCTACAGGTGCTCGGTCTCAATGGCACTGGGCCGGCGATTGATCTTGAGCCGCTGGGTTTATTGCATAATTTGAAAGAACTAAGCCTTCTCTATACATTTCCCGGCGAGGCACACTATCTCTCCTCCTTGACCCAATTGAAAAGGCTGTCACTTTCGGATGGTAGCGACATTCCCGGAAGCGTGTTTAGAAGCCTAGCCTCACTAGAAGGTATTCATGTTCATTATTCACACATATCCGTCGTAATGGAGATGCTACGCAACGCACAGTCAGTCCAGGCTACGGATCTCACTGCGTGTAAGTTTCATGACGATATAAGATTTACCGATGCAATTAGCCGTATTCGCGCGCTTTCGATTCGATTTCCGGAGAATCTAGATACATTGGCAGGTATTGAGAAGGCTGAAGGGCTAACGCAGTTGATGTTGGGATATGCTAGTCAGGTTGCCGATTTAGGTCCAGTTAGCAGCTTAAGGAAGCTGGAACGCATAGCAATTCTAGGATGCCCGCTAATCGATGATTTAACCCCCTTGGAAAGGCTGCCGAAACTGAAAGAAATTAGACTAGGAAATTCAGCTGGTTTTAAAACAGTTCCGGCATCATTAAGAAGCAAGATTCAAGCTGGCTCACTTTGGTAATCAGGCGGCCGCCCCGGCGGACTTGCATCTCCGGGGCGGCCAAACATGCGGGGTAGCATGTTGTGTTGAGGTTGGCGGGTGTGGCGTTGTTTTAGGCAAGGCTACACCCGCCGGCTTGCTTCATAGGCTTCGACCTCCTTTCGCATGTAGCGCACAATTCCATTCTTCCCTTCGCCCAGAAACGTCCGGCTCAGCCCGGCCCGCTGGGCGATCCGATCCACACTCGACCGCGAACACCGCCACCGCTCGGCCAACTCGTTTGGCGACAGGTACGGCGGCAACGCCACGACTGACACCTCATTGCTGCTGCGCGTCATCGGCTTCGCCCTCCTGCTCCGGCTTGATGGGGATGCCATGCTGAATTGCCTTGCGGAGGTAGCGCTGTTCGAACTCACCTTCTTGCCAGTACTGGCCGAGCAGGCCCGAGAGCACGAGCAGCAGGTGGTCGAGCTCGTCGACGCCGAGGCGCACGCCCAGGCCGACGAGGCAGCCGCCGATATGCGTGACGTACCAATCCACCTGGGCGAGTTGATCGTCCGATCGCACGCGTTGGAGTTGGCACGGCTCGCCGAAGCGCTCGGCGCACAACTGGACCGCCTGCCACCACGGATGCACCGGCCGACGGCTGGTGTTCGTGCCGACCGGCAAGCGCAGCGACGCCCATTGCTCGGTGAGGTAGGACCACAGCCCGGCCAGCTTCGCCGACAGGTCGGCGGGGCAGTGAATCGCGAACGCTTTTAACGGTGTTCGCCGAAGCTGGTACTCCACTCGCCACACATCACGGCAGGCGTCCAGGCCCCAGAGATCGAGAAACCACATCTTCGTACCGCCGGCGAGCACTTCCCTTGCTTTGTCGTAGATGCGCAGTTGCGTCGGCGCGCCCTTCTGGCCGACATAGAAGGATTCGAGCACGTCACCGTCGCAGTGGTCGCGGGTTTTTTCACTCAGGCTGACACGATGCGACCGGATGAAGTCGAGGCTTACGCCGCCGGGGATCAGGAAATCAGCGCAGAGGTCGGACCGACTGACACGCATACCGAGGATTTCCCCGCCCAGCTCGGCGACGAAGGCGACGAACTGCTCGACGGCCTGGGCCGGCCCGAGTCGCCACAGCGCATGAGCAGTGAACGAAACATAGAGGTTCGGCGTTTGCTTGAAAGGCGTTTGCCGCTTGCCGATGTATAGGTGAAAGTCGGCCGACTGCAGGTGGAAGCGATACATCGGCGGCTTGCCAGATGGCAGGATGAGCACCGGCCCGTCGATCATGTCACGCCAACGGATGCCGCTGGTGTGCTCGGCTTCGCTGCGCCGCTGTTCCAGGTCAGCCAGGAGCTGCGGCCAGCGCTCGCCCCACGCGACGTAAACGCCCAGGTCGAGTGAGTCGAGGCCACAGTTCAGCAGTGTCCAGTCGTCAGGTCCTGTAATTGGAGTATGGCGTGTTACAGAACTCGCCATACTCTGAAACGCTGCGTCGAAGGGCCCTCCCGCTGGCGCGGGCCCCTCCGCATTCGACGCAGCGCCGCCAGAGGCGGGGTCAGGTGGTTGTGGTTGATTGTCCGGTCCGTGTTTAGGGTGTTTGTTTTCCATGGCCGCGAAATTACGGCCGCGATTGGCGGGTTACGCTGACAAAAGTCACGCGAGTTTTGTCATTGACCTTTGTTGAGCCACTTCTCGTTATGGCGACGGATTGCGGTTTGCAGTGCGTTCGAGGTCAGGGGTAGATCGCTGTCGCGCTGCTTGCCGGATTTCTTGCCGTGCTTGAGAGCGACAGAATCGAAGATCGCGCGAATTTGCGGCTCATTCAAAGGTTCGCCCATCATCTTTGAGAACTGCGAAATCAAGGCGACCAACCTTAGCTTTACCTGTTTCGGGGCCATGGGCCCGGGTGGGCCGCTGCCGATCGAATCGGCGAGTTTGCGAAAACGCGCTGTTTGACCATGCCGTGCCGCGCGGTGAATCTCATTTGCAATGGCAGGATCGGCGACGACGGCTTTGTCCAAGCGCAATAGCTTGGTCAGCGCGTCTAGGTCGCCTTTGCGGGCTAGTTTCATAAGGTCATGTGGCGATTGCTGGTACTCCACCCACGACACGATCCAAATACGAAAGAAAAACTGAATCTCAGGAAGCTTGAGCGCTTCGCCCACATCAACCGAATCCTCCTGATAATCATCAAACGCAAATTGCCTGATCTGATCGTAGAGCGTTTCGACAAATCCCTGTCCCTTCTCGGGTGGCTTGGGTTTTGCTTCGCTCGGCAATACTTTAATCGCTTCAAAGGTTTTTTCTCGTTCCGACCGTGGCAGTTCGTCCAATTGTTTCCCCCACACAATCACACGCGCAGGCGTAAAACCACTGGATCGATGCCATCCGCTGAACGCGCCGATACTGTTGAACACCCGAATCGGTTGATCGTACAGCGGTAACCATTCCTCAACTGGTGGCGGTGGGGGCAGCTTCGGATGGGTTTTACGTGCCCGTTGCGTTTTGACGATGTCGTAGATCACATCCGCAGAGGCGGCCGTCAGAAATGCGTAGAGGCGCACCAGCGTCCGTCCGCCTGCCACGGCAGCTTCGATGCGCTTTTGAACCCGTCTGCTCATTGTCAGCCCCGAAATCCCGAATGAAGAACAACGCCGAGGTGTTTCGGCCTCGATTAGATCGGCTGAGCGGGCGCACGTCATTAGGCTCGGCCGACCAGGGGCGCTCATTGCCGCCCCCTGGCCCCCCGGCTACCCCCGGAAGGCAGGGCTCGACCGGGTCATGCCCGGCTGCGGGCACTTTGCTACGCAAAGATGCCCATCCGCCGGGCAAGGCCCACTGTGAGATTGCCGATAAAGTGGGATATACCCACTAGACCACTTGCAACCACACGGGCTACAATGGGGTAGTCAAGGAGTACCACCATGCAAACCAAGACCACCGACAGCAAGGGCCGGATCACGCTGGGCGACCGCTTCGCCAATCGCACCGTCATTATTGAGGAAGTCGACGATACGGAGGTGCGCGTCACGCTCGCCCGCATCATTCCCGAGCGCGAGGCTTGGCTTTATGAGAACCGTGAAGCCAAGGAAGCCGTCAGCCGTGGCATTGAGCAGGCCAAGCAGCGCCGCTTTGCCAAGGGGCCGGATCTGGCCGGCGATGCGAAGCTCGCGGACCAGATCGAGGATGAAGGCTGATGCACGAAGCGGTCTGGACCGAGGAGGCGGCGGCGAAGTACGCGGAGCTGAAAGAAGCCGCCGAAGCTGCGGTCGCTGCGCGGCGCAAGTCGAAGCGCAAGAAGTCGACCAAGGCCGAGGGACTGTTCAAGCAGGTGCATAAGTGTGTGACGCATCTGCTCGCTAACCCACGTCATCCCGGCTTGAAGACGCACGAATATCATTCGCTTGAGCATCCCTACGAGAAAGGCGGGAAGGTCTTCGAAGCCTACGTGCAGAATCGCACGCCCGGCGCGTATCGCTTGTTCTGGTGCTACGGGCCGGATAAGAAACAGATCACCATTCTCGCCATTACGCCGCACCCCTAACCCCGCCCCGCTTCGCCTGAGGCAACCGGCCACTCTGTTCGGATGTGCGCACCGTCTGTCCGGCACATCGCATTATTCGCACTCGCCACAGTTGCCCGTTTGCCCCTGTCCCTTCGGGCTTTTCATGTCTCCTCGCGTCCTTCCGCGATTCCCGTGCGCACCACTGCGACAAAGCCTCCCTTTAACGGAGGCAGTACTCTGACGGCAGGCATGCCGGCTGTCTCCACTGCTGGTAATTTTGGAGACATCGCCCATGCCCTCATTGAAGCTCTACGGAGGCTATCCTTACGACCTCGCCACCGTTCACCGCAAGGTCACATACAAACGCCCCGGCAACTACGCCCTCGGGCACTTCCAATCAACCGATCGAGGTAAACGCTTCGTTGTCTGCTATGTCGGCCGGGGCGATACGGACCTCAAGGCCCGTCTGTTGCGCCGTTTGCACGACAGCCCCAGGCACACCCATTTCCAGTTCGCCTACGCGACCAGTCCCAAAGCCGCGTTCGAATCGGAATGCGAGCACTACCACGCATTTCACGGCAGCGCCGAGTTTGAGAATCAGATCCACCCGGCCCGGCCCGCCGGCTCGCGCTGGCGCTGCCCACGCTGCGACGTGTTCGACGCTCGGTGATGCGCGACATACCGCCCCAAGCTTCGTCGGGGCAAATGCCCGGAGGTATGTCGTAAATGCCGTTTTTTCGCGGGAAAAAATGTACCCCAAGGTATCCCCTAGAACTTGAAAAACATACCTAACATGTGATACATAGGGTACAGACCGGCGGACGTATCCCGCTGGTGTTGCCGTAGATGCCGGACAGGTAAGAGGTTCGGGAAGTGAGCGATTCACGCTCATAACCCGGAGGTCGGTGGTTCGAATCCACCCCCCGCTATTTTTCGACTAAAGAGGGCAGGGTAAAGGCTGATCTGGACCTGATGATGGTCTGGTTCAGCCTTTATCTTTTGCACGTAAGCGGCGATCAATTCCCGCTTTTCCTCCAGCGTGCCGCTTTCCAGCACCTTTTCCAGCTCATCGAACGCGGCGACGGCCCGGGCCTGCAGCTCGGCGACCTCCGGCAGCGTGGGCAACTCGTCGCCCAGCTTCGCCAGGGCTTGCTCGACCTGTTTCTGCTGCTCGGTCAGCTCCGCCGCCTTTTCGTACAGCCCCATCACCTTGGCTGATTCGGCGTCCATCGCCAGCAGATGCTCGCGGACCTTGTCGATTTGCCGGCCGAGATCGTCCTGGCGGCGTTTCAGTTGCTCGCGGGCGTCCTCGTTGCCGCCACTAACGCGGCGCAGCTCGTCGGCGATGTATTCGTGCAGCTTGTGATCGTGGCGGATGCGGCCGACGTCCTCGCGGATCAGGCCGAGGATATGCCCCTCCACCTTGTCGGCGGGAATCTTGTGCCGCTTGGGGCAGCGGTCATGGTGGCCGGCGTGGTGTGTGGCGCAGACGTAGTACCGCGTGCGGTAGCCCTTGCCGCTGATGGTGGTCTGTCCGGTCAGCCTGCCGCCGCAGATGCCGCAGAATGCCAGGCCGGTCAGCAGGTAGCCGGCTTTCACCGCCCGGCCGGTCGTGTGGCGGTGCTGCTCGCGCGATGAGGTGCGGCGGTGCTTCACCTGCTCGAAGGTGTCCGCGTCGACCAAGGCCGGCCAGGCACCTTCCACCGTCAGCCAGTCCGACTCCGGCCGCTTCTCCACGCCCTCGTCATGACGCTCGACGCTGTTGCCATTCTGGTAGCGGTGCCACTTGCTCAAGGTGCGGCGGTTGTAGACGCACCGGCCAAGGTAAGCCGGATTTTCGAGAATCGGCAGGATGGTCTGCACCGTAAACCGACTGCCGCGCGAGGTGCGGAAGCCGGCCGCATTGATCGCGTCGCGCAGCTCCCGCGTCGGCTTGCCGGCCGCGTAGTCGCTGAACATCTTTTGCAACGCTCGCACCCGCTCGGGCATCGACGGCACCAGCGTGCATTGCTCGTGATCCTGCTTCTGATACCGCCGGCCCTTGGGCAGTTGCTCGCGAACATCGCCGGTGGTCGGATCAAGCACGGCCTGCGTCCCGGCGTCCAGGTCACGGACGATGCGGCGCGGCGTGCCATCGTCGCCCAGGATGAGCCGGTCATAACCAAAGGGGATCGGCCCGCCCGGCCAGAAGCCACGCTGCACGCGGTGAGCGATGCCCCGGATGGTGTCGCGCGAGAGCTTGCGCAGGTAATCGCCGTTCTGGTGATGTTCGACGTAGCTCATCAAGCCGGCCGCAAAGCCGCCCTGCGACTCCTGCCCCGTCGCCGCGTACATGACGCGCTTGCCCGCTTCCGTTAGCCGGCGTTCCAACAGCATGCCGTCGAGCGGATCTTTCGGCCGGGCCAGCCGGTTGCGGTCCCAGGTCAGCACCACGTCGACGTCCTGCCGATGCGCGGCGTCGGCCAGCAATTGCTCCAGGCCCGGCCGGCGCAGATCACTGCCGCTGATCGCGTCATCGCTGTAAACGGCCACGAGCTGCCAGCCCTTGCTCGCGGCGAACGCTTCGAGCTGCGCCTGCTGCTGTTGCAGAGATTCTTCCTGGCGGTCTGATGAACGACGGATATAGCCGATGGCCTGCGTCATGCTGAATTGCTCCCGGTGTGCGTGCGTCGCTGGCTGCGTTTGAACAAAGATACACCAGCTTGAGCCCGCGCGCACTCAGCCGCCGCGAACTTTTCGCCTTCCCGTTGATACCGCGCCTGCCGCAACTTCACCCGCTCGGTGAATTCCGCATCATTCCAGCCGTACTCTTTCACGGTGTCCTTCACCATCGCCAAATGCGTCTCCAAATCGAGCATCTCGCCCGGCTCGATCAAATCGCCTTGCCGGTCGGCCGCCACGAGCGAAGTGAGATAGCCCAGCAACTGCTTGCACAACTGCTCCCGATCTGCCTTGACGGCCTTGGCCCGAATCAGCGGCATGGCATGTTGCGCACCGGTGTAGCCCGCCTGCACCACCGGCCACCAGGGCAGCAGTTTCTGCCGCGTGTGATGCTTGGCCGGATCATCAACCATGCGTAGCCATTGGCCGGTGAAGTACGCCCACAGGTTCGGCGTTAGTTGCTCCAGATCTTCGAACGTGTCCACGCCCAGCGCCTTGATGCCCTCACGCTTGGCTTCAAACTCCACGCGGATGATGCGGTGATCGTCAGCCACCGACTGCACGCCCCATACGTCATACATCCAGATTTTCTTCCCGCCCCTGGCGATGATTTCCAGCGGCTTGTCGTACATTCGGCCCATGATCTTGCCCTTGCCGATCTGCAACCCGGTGCGGCGCAACTTGCTGAAAAAAGGCACGCGATACTCCGCCCGGCTCACGACATACTCGCGCAACTCGCGGTCCCAGGCAGCGACTGGCAGCAGCACGTCCACGCACAGGTCCGCCCGGCTCACCTTGCACGCCATCACCTTGCCCCCGGCCGCGTCGATCAGATCATGTACCCGCTGTACCACCGACGCCGGCCCATGCGTCCAGAGGGTTTCGGATCGAATGGTGACCATCACGCCCGGCCGACTCGTCGGCGTCGGCGAATGACCGACCGACCAACTCATCGATCCGCTGTTGAGCAGGTAGGCGTGCCCGCTCGTGCCGTGGGGCTTGACCGTGAACAGCCAGGCAGCCGAACCATCGTCGAGCATGATGCGGCCCGGCACCTCGGCATCGTTGCCCGCCGCTTCCTGCTTCAACTCGGCCAGCTTGTACAGCAGCCGCTCATCGAGCCAGTGCACATCCAGCGCCAGCACCAGCGAATCGATGCCACACGCCAGCACCCTTGCAGGCTCACCAGGTGACAAGCGCACGTTTGAAGGGGGGCTGATAGTCACTTGCCCCCCTTGCCGGGGCCCGAGCGGTCGCCGTCGGTTGGGAGCCTCCCCGCTGCCGCGGGGCCCCCTCCCAAGCCGCCGCCGCCCGCTCGGTCCGCGGAACCTTCACAGTCGACAATCGCACCCCCTCCCGTCCCCCGGTCCCCGGGGGAGCCCCCCGGAAGCCCGTTGCGGGTCAGACGGCGCACCAGCATCGACGCCAGCAGGCGGCGCACACGGTCGGCGGCGGCGTGTTGTTCGGAGTCGGTGCGTTCAGCTACGACGTAGGCGATTTGCCAGTCGGTCGAACCATCGCCGCAGCCAGGTGCCGCGCTGGTTGCGGGCATTGGCACGCTCGGCCGACTTGGGCCGGGGCATGGGGATGCGGACTGATGGCGGTTCCGACTCATAAGAATCGGAGACTACGGCCGAAAGCAGCAAATGAGCGTGACGGCCCGCCGGGGCAACTTTGTCACGGTCCAAATGTATGTCCCAGAAGCGCTTAGCCCGATGCACCGCCTGACGCCAGGCTTCCTCCCCATCGGGCAAATCGGCGTCGATGGCATGCGGATCGCCGGTGCGGTCCTTCTCCATCGCATCGAACAGCCGCCGCACGTCCACCGGCCGCAGCTTGTGGCCCAGCGATTCACTCATGACGACGATGTGCGCCGCCAGCCGGGCCTTGACGTTGGCCCGTTCCTGGCTGGTATCTGGATGGCCGAGATACGCCTGGGCGACCAGCGTGCCGGCCAGTTCGTCGCGCTCCATGCCGAATCGCTGCACCTGCCTGCCGATCGCCGGATCGCCCAGCACAGTCTTGTCCAGACGCAGCAGCTTGTCCAGTGCGACCCGATCACCGCGTCGCGCCTTGGCGTAAAGCCGCGTCGGTGATTCGCCATACTCCAACATGGCCGGTACGACGACCAGCATGCAGAACTGGACTTCAGGTAAAGTCATTGCCTTGTCCATGTCCACCTCCGGCAGCGGGTCAACATCAGCAACCACGGCTGCCAGATCAGACAAGTGCTCAAAGTACATGCGCTGCAACGCCTCGTTGATGAACGCCTGCACGATCGCTATCGCTGCCGGCGGCGCGTCATCTAGCATCGCCAGCTTGTCGAGCCCTGGGCGTGCCTGGCGCATTTCAAGAAAGCGCCCCATCTGCGGCATCACCTCCGGCATGCCATCGGGCCAGAACGTGGACCGCACCACTCGCCGCATGCGATCCGGATCACGGTAGAGGCGCAGCCAGTAAGACGAGCCCTGCACTTTGTTGAGCTTGCGGCCCGCCGCTCCGGATCGGATCAGGTTCACCCAGTCGATGGAAAGCGGTGCCCCGGCAGCCAGTTGCTGAGCGACAACGGCAACCATGATGGGCTTCCCGACAGCCCATCGATGAAGATAGTGAACTGCTGATAAGTCGAATGTCATTTTGATCGCGCGCGAAAGCTCTCGCCCTACGATTCGGGCGGCAGGCTGTCCCGAAATTTTACAAACTCGGGATGACCGCGAATGTTGTCGAAATCGGAATCATGATCGAGTTCTTCGCGAGTGGTATGCGAATCGAGCGCACGCCACGCTTCTAAGGCACGGACGGTTTCGACCACTTGATCGTGCATAGCTCTAGCGCAGGCGATATTGAAGTACGCCTTGGCTTTTTGTTCGACCGGGGCGTCGGGCAGGTCGATCACCGCCGAGAAGTCGTCGATCGCCCGCTGTACGTCGCCGTCCTCGCCACGCTGGCCGTATGTAATGCCACGGTTGTTGAGGGCTTGGGCCTTCTGCTCGGCCGGGGCGTCGGGCAGATTGATCACCGCCGAGAAGTCGTCGATCGCCCGCTGTACGTCGCCGTCCTCGCCACGCTGGCCGTATGTAATGCCACGGTTGTTGAGGGCTTGGGCCTTCTGCTCGGCCGGGGCGTCGGGCAGATTGATCACCGCCGAGTAGTCGTCGATCGCCCGCTGTAAGTCGCCGTCCTCACCACGCTGCCCGTACATAACGGCGCGGTTGTTGAGGGCCCTGGCCTTTTGCTCGGCCGGAGCGTCGGGCAGATCGATCACCGCCGAGTGGTCGTCGATTTTCCGCTGTACGTCGCCGTCCTCGCCGCGCTGGCCGTATGTAACGCCGCGTCTGTTAAGGGCCCTGGCCTTCTGCTCGACCGGGGCGTCGGGCAGGTCGATCACCGCCGAGTAGTCGGCAATCGCCCGCTGGAAGTCGCCGTCCCCGCCACGCTGCCCGTACGCAATGCCGCGATTGTTGAAGGCTCTGGCCTTCTGCTCGACCGGGGCGTCGGGCAGGTCGATCACCACCGAGAAGTCGTCGATTTTCCGCTGTACGTCGCCGTCCTCGCCACGCTGGCCGTATGTAAAGCCGCGGCTGTTGAGGGCCTTAGCCTTCTGCTCGACCGGTGCGTCGGGCAGATCGATCACCGCCGAGAAGTCGTCAATCGCCCGCTGCACGTCGCCGTCCTCGCCGCGCTGGCCGTATGTAATGCCACGGTTGTTGAGGGCCAAGGCCTTCTGCTCGGCCGGGGCGTCGGGCAGATCGATCACCGCCGAGTAGTCGTCGATTTTCCGCTGCACGTCGCCGTCCTCACCACGCTGCCTGTATGCAACACCGCGGTTGAAGAGGGCCTTGGCCTTCTGCTCGGCCGGGCTGTCGGGCAGGTCGATCACCGCCGAGAAGTCGTCGATCGCCCGCTGCACGTCGCCATCCTCGCCACGCTGGCCGTACGTAATACCGCGGCTGTTGAGGGCTTGGGCCTTCTGCTCGACCGGGGCGTCGGGCAGGTCGATCACCGCCGAGTAATCGTCGATTTCCCGCTGCACGTCGCCATCCTCGCCACGCTGGCCGTACGTAATACCGCGGCTGTTGAGGGCCTTCGCCTTCTGCTCGACCGGGGCGTCGGGCAGGTCGATCACCGCCGAGTGGTCGTCGATTTCCCGCTGCACGTCGCCGTCCTCGCCACGCTCGCCGTAGGTAATGCCACGGTTGAAGCGGGCCTGGGCCTTCAACTCGACCGGTGCGTCGGGCAGGTCGATCACCGCCGAGTAGTCGTCGATTTCCCGCTGCACGTCGCCGTCCTCACCACGCTCGCCGTACATAACTCCGCGGTTGAAGCGGGCCTTCGCCTTCTGCTCGACCGGTGCGTCGGGCAGGTCGATCACCGCCGAGTAATCGTCGATTTCCCGCTGCACGTCGCCGTCCTCACCACGCTCGCCGTACATAACGGCGCGGTTGTTGAGGGCCTGGGCCTTCAGCTCGACCGGTGCGTCGGGCAGATCGATCACCGCCGAGTAGTCGTCGATTTCCCGCTGTAAGTCGCCGTCCTCACCACGCTGCCCATACGCGATGCCGCGGTTGAAGAGAGCCTTGGCCTTCTGCCCGGTCGGGGCGTTGGGCCGGTCGATCACAGCCGAGAAGTCGTCGATCGCCCGCTGCACGTCGCCGTCCTCGCCACGCTGGCCGTATGCAACACCGCGATTGTAGAGGGCTTTGGCCTTTTGCTCGGTGGTGGCGTCGGGCATGTCGATTATGCGCTTCCAGCCCTGAATCGCATTGGTCAGTTCTCCATTCAGAGCGGCTCGAAGCGCATGATTCATAAGGTTTGCGACGCTCGCGGTCATTTCGGTTTGGTCTGAAGATTCTTCTGTCGAACTCGCTGCATCGGAGAAATAGTGACTCTGCGCTTCCTTGAGGGAAACAATCGTCCGGTTTAATGTGGTCTGCGGTGAGTCAATATCCTCAATTGACTCACCAGTGGCCTTCTCACCGCGTACCTTACCACTGGTACGACTGGTGGTTGAGTTCTTTTCTTCAGGCAACGTGATGCCTTGTATTTCTTCGATCAGACCTTGGAGGGGGTTAAAAAGAACCGAGGGCCAGCTTCCGAGGCCAAGACCTCGATGTAGATTGAGGAGTGCCCCATCTGCCCCGCCACGAGGCAACGGAACATAAAACCGGTTGCTCGTATCTTGACTCAGAAGTTTGACGACCTCTTCACGAAGACCACCTGCGCCGGCCTCGTCCGGATCGTGCATATCGCACCAATAAAGGTTGCCATCGAATCGGCCGCACTCCTGCAACGCCGCCATTGTTGTATCCGGCCAACCACCGTAGCCGATGACAATAACACCATGCTTTTCGAAGTATTGTGTCAGCGCGCCCCGGTTTTGACGTGCAAGACGCGTCATTTCTGCTGATGTGTTGGCAAGAAAATAGCGGTGAATGCTGCCATGCGTATAGATCAGGTGGATCGCTCCATCAGACCCATCGTCTGGAGGAACAATGCCTTGTTCTGGCTGATCCGTCATGAAGTAGAGTTGATTGACGAGTTGCAAGCCACGTTGGAGGAGGGGGTCGAAATTAGTCGTAAAAATCGTGTGGCAGAACGGCCGTCTAAATGTATCTCGATGCGCATCACGGTGTTGCTCTCGGAGAATCGAACCAAGCGCAACGTGGCCCATGTTCATTTCACGGCCGATTCGTCGAACGACGTCACGAAGGTAATCGCGCTGTAGCGAAGGCATGTTCAATCCCGCGCGGACGTCGCCTCGCATCATCGCCTGATACGCTTTCCCGATGTTGTCACCACTTGGCCTGGGCAGTCCATCACCCTCTGACAACTCAAACGCCCTATTTGTCTGCTGATGTATTTCCTTCCACATCTTCTTTGCGTAATCATCCAACGCTGGGTCAGCGTCACTGGCTGCTTGGAACGGCTCTTCGGGAGCCGAAATCATTTCCTTACGCATCAGCCACCACGGGACGTCGCGTCGAACCATCTGGGTAGCAGTGGGAACTAATGGAAAGCTCATCCCGGCCCCGAGAAGCAACGTGTAGGCCGCACCAGGTTGATCAGACCGCCGGCGGAGACTGGTTGAGACGTTCTCAACCAGGTCGGCAAGCGACATTGTGGCAAAAGGCAGTTCAGGCATGGCGTAAAGCTCCCGGTTCGCTCATCCAAGGGTGAATCGTACCAGAGAATAAAATTCAGCATTGAGCGAGGAGAAGCGGCGGTTATTGTCAACGCAGGGAATCGCTAGACGGCGGCTCTATAGCAAAAATTATTGGCACGAATCAAATTAGCCGAATCGAATCCACCCCCCGCTATTCCAGCTAAGAAAGGGACTTGCGTTTACGCGAGTCCCTTTTTTTATGCCCATTTCGAGGCCGGTTGTACATCAATTTGTACATCACCGCCGGGCAAACATGGAAAGGAACTCGCCGATTCACCGTCCATTCCGGCGGAGGTTTCGAATCATGGCGAGTCTGATCAAACGCGAGAAAACTTACTACCTTCAAGACCGCATCGGCGGCAAGCTCAAACGCTGGAGCCTCAAGACCTCGGCCTACCAAGTCGCCAAGGAACGGCTACGGCAGTACGAATCCGCCCAGGCCCAGGGCATTGACAACCCGCTGCACACCCGCACGCCCATCGGCCAGGTGCTCGAGGCCTACGCCAAGCACATCCGGGCCAGCAAGACGCCCAAGATGGCCCAGACCCTGCCGTTACAGGGCGAGTAACCGATTTTCAGCCGCCATGGGCTGCGGATTCTCCCCGGCAGGCTGGTGGGTCGCCTCGCAATATGTTTTATCCGACGTTGATTTCCTTTCGCCCCGGACCAATGATTAAGCGATGCCCCGGGGGGCTACGCTCGGTTTGCGCCCACGGCAAGCGGCCGATGAGCATCTCAGCCTTGTTTAGAAACAGTCATGCCTGAAAAACCTCCTACGGCCGTGGCAGGCGAAGGTCACCCGCCCTACGAAGAAGAGTTCCGAGTCATCGGCCATATCCTTGAGCGGGACGCCGAACCGATCATGGAACGCTGGTACGAGCGGGCCACTGAGGAGCAGGTGCATGCGGACTCAGGCCAGCGCAGCGCGGTAATGAACGAGTTGCTGCACATGCTCCAGTCGCTGGGCCAGCAGCTCAAGGAGCAGGACCGCCCCGCGATGACGCATGCGGCCGACATCGCCCGGGAGCATGGGAAGCAACGGTCCGGCCTCGGGTGGGACATCGTGGAACTGGTGCGGGACTACGAGATTCTGCACGGCGTGATGCTGGAGCATCTGGGCCAAATGCTGGACAAGCGGTTGACCTATCGCCAGGCAATGATCATCGCCACGGTGGTCGACGGCACCACCGGCAGCGCAGTCGAAGCCTTCAGCGAGGTCATGCAGCAGCGGCTGGAGCAGCGGGCCGAGCAGCTCCGACGCCTGGCCATGGAATTGGCGCAGACCGAGCACCGCGAGCGTCGCCGGCTGGCCCAGTTGCTCCACGACAACCTCCAGCAACTCCTGGTGGCGATCCAACTCCAGGTCGACGGCCTGCCACACGAAGCCGACCGGCCGCGTTTCCTGAAGCAGATCCAACACGTCCAGAACCTGGTCAGCGAGGCGAGCGAGGCCTCGCGTTCGCTGACCGGCCAGCTCAGCCCGCCGCTGCTTTACGAGGTGGGCCTTGTGGCGGCCCTGCGGTGGCTGGCCCGCCAGATGCTTAAGAACCACAACCTCAAGATCCACCTTCAAACCGATGACCAGATCGAGGTGCCCGATGAGGCGACGCGGGTCACCTTGTTCGAGGGGGCGCGGGAGCTGCTGCTGAACGTGGCCAAGCACGCGCAGGCCGGCGAGGCCTGGGTGCGCGTGGAGCAGACGGAGCAGCAGGTGCGGCTGACGGTGGAGGATCATGGGGCAGGGTACGAGTCCGGGCAACCCGCAAGGGAATCGGACCCGTCGGGCTTCGGGCTGGCGAACATTCGAGAGCGGATGCAGTGGCTCGGCGGGTCCATGCACGAGGCGTCGGCCCCGGGCGAAGGCACGCGGACCGTCTTGGAGGCACCGCGTCAACCTGCCCCGGAAAGCAAGGCCGAGCCTGATGCGGCCAACGCGTCGGCCCCGGGGTGCAAACCGGCGGGGAACGGCGCGGCGTCGCCGGAGGCGGGCAGTCGATGCCGGGTCTTGGTCGTCGATGATCACCACGTGGTGCGCCAGGGACTCGTGCGGCTGATCACCGAGGCGCCGGATTTCGAGGTGATCGCGGAGGCCGGCGACGGCGTGGAGGCCGTGGAAATGGCGCACGAACATCGTCCGGACGTGATCGTGATGGACGTGACCATGCCCCGGATGGACGGTGTTGAAGCCACCCGTCGGATCGCCGAGGAGCTTCCCGACATCCGCATCATCGGCCTTTCCCTCCATGCCGAGGAGGACATGGCCCAGCGGATGCGCAACGCCGGCGCCCACGCCTACCTCAACAAGTCCGGCCCGATGGAAGAGCTGCTGGCGGCGATGCGGGACGGCCGCCCCGCGTAGGCGGCGGTGCTGGTGGCGTGGCGGTGACTCCACGTGAGCCGACGCCCCTCAACCAAGCCAAGGCCAACCATCCACCACATGTTCGACGTTGCCTGCGGCTACGCCACATGTCTGTACGACACAAGCCGCGTGTAAACAGGTATAGCTGAATCGAATCCACCCCCCGCTACTTTTTAGCTTAAAGGGGCTTGCGGCCACGCGAGCCCCTTTTTTTACGCGCGTGTTAGGGGCCTTTGTCCCCCAAACTGACCCCCGCACGCCAACCAAGAGACTTACCGAGAAACGAATCGTTCGATTGCCCGGAGGTTCCTTCATCATGGCTTGTCTCAAGAAGCGCGGCACCACTTACTACGCTCAATATTACGTCGGCCGAAAGCAGCGACGCGTCATCGGGGTGACAGCGTGGTGGCAGTGCTGGCGTGGGGCTGGGGCGTTTCTTGTTTGTGGTTTGCCGTTGGGGGCTTGAGGAGGTGGAGCAGCCTAGGCTCGACATGGAGGTGATGCACGGATGCGAAGCATGATGGTGCCATGGCAGGCCGGCGACTGGATGGGGGCGATGTATGCGCGTGTTCCGCCGAGGGTGATCGCGTCGACGGATCGGGTGTTGCAGTGCGGCTCAGCGTTGGCGCGGGGGCGGATGCCGGCGGTCTGCTATGAAGGGGCGTTGGCGGAGACGGGGGAGCGGGGGCGTGTGGCGGTGGTGGATGCTCAGCCGTCGGTGACGCATTTCGTGCAGCGGCTGTTTGCCGAGCCGGTCGAGCCGACGCCGGCGGGCGTGGTGACGTGGCTGCGGCTTAGCGAGGGGCTGGATCGGCTGGCGGACGAGTCGGATCTGGTGTTGGCGCGGTTGCATGGCGGGCTCGGCCGACGGCGGCTGGGTGACGCATACCTGCGCGTGCCCGAGGCGGTGGCGTGCCGGGCGGCGCTGCCTGCAGAGGGGGCGTTGCCGGTGCGGGCGAAGCGAGGGCAGGCCCGGAACCTGCGCGTGCTGCGCCGTTCAGGGTTGGGGTGGGATGTATCGCATGACGCTTGCGACTTCGTGCGCTTTTACGAGCGGATGTATGTGCCGTTCGCTGAGCATCGATTTGGTGAGATGGCGTATGTGCGTGGCATGCAGCGGCTGCGCAGTCACTTCCTGCGCGGCGGGCTGATTCGGGTGATGGACGATGGGCAGTGGGTGGGCGGCGTGGTGTATGGCGTTGATAGTGGATGCTTGCGTGTGTGGGTGGTGGGTCTGGCTGAAGGTGATACGGCCCTGCTGGAACGCGGGGTGATGACGGCGAACTGGGCCTTCGCGTTTGAGCGTGCGCAACAACTCGGCCTGACGTCTTGCCACATGGGGCTGAGTCGGCCGACGTTGAACGATGGCGTGCTGGTCTACAAGAAGCGGTGGGGCGCGGCATTGGGCGATCGGCAGCCGACGCATTGCGATCTGTTTGCGCGGTGGGACCGTTTCAATGCGACGGTGCGGCGGTGGCTGCAAGTCAGCCCGATGCTGTTTCATGATGACGGTCGACTGTCGGGGCTGACGGGGGTGGATGAGCCGACTGAGTGTGAGGGGTTGGAGCGGTTGGCGGTTGAACTGGCGATGCCTGGCATGCGGCGGTTGTGCGTCGTGTCGCCGGGCGTTGAGCGGGCGCAGCGTTGCGAGATGCGTGACGAGCGCGTGCGCGAGTTGGCGGTGCAGGTCGTGCCGGCGGGGTCGTCGGCGGAACTGGTCACGCTGTTGGGCACGGCCGGGGGCGAATGAAAAAGCCAGACTTCGGCGATTGCCAGTGGACCTGCTGAAGCGGGGCGCATAGGCATAGCATGCTGAGTAGATGTTGATGAAGGCGCGTCGTTGAAGACGCAAGGTTGCGTGCCGACCGGTTTCGGCGAGATGCACGGTCGAAGTGGTTCGTCCACAAAAGCGGAAAGCGGGAGTCGATGAATTGCATGGCATGGACCGAACCTGGCGGACCCCACACGCGAACGTCGAGCGGCGTTGCGCCGGAGAAGAACTTGAATGGCGACGGTGTTGATGCCGACGTGGAAGTGTGTGACAAAGACGAGCGGGCGATCACCGATCGGCCGCGGGTGAAGCGGCGCGTGCTGGTGCTGTGTGGCGACGTGGCGGGGAATCTAGGCGACCATGCGATATTGAAAGCGGTATGTGACACGTTGCGCGCGGCCGACCCGGCGATCGCGTTGCGGTTGACGGTGACGTGTTCGAATCGCGCGACGGCTCGACGGTCGTTCCGTGCGACGACGTTGCCGACCGGCTGGCGGGCCTGGCCGGGGCTGTGGCGTGCGGCGCGGCGGAGCGATCTGGTGATCTGTGGCGGGGGCGGGCTGTTTCAGGATGACGACAGCCTCGTGAAGATGCCGTACTGGGCGGCGCGGGTGATGGTGGCGAAGTCGGGCTGCGCACGGGTGGCGGGGGTGTCGCTGGGGGTCGGGCCGTTGAAGGCATGGGTGAGCCGGGCGGCGGGACGGGCGGCGCTGCGTCGGCTTGACCCAGTGTCGGTGCGGGATTCGCGGGCGCAATCGTTGGCGAGCACGTTGACGGATCGGCCGGTGTCGGTCGTGCCGGACCCGGCGATGTTGCTGAAGCCCGCGTCGGAGGCGTCGGCGTCGGCGGTGTTGGCGGCGCATGGTGTGCCGTTGGACGGTCGGCCGCTGATCGGAGTGACGGCGCGGCGATGGTTTCCGCCGCGGGCGCGTGTCGTGCCGTATCGACTGGCGTGGCGTTGGCGTGGCGTGGGCGAACGTGAGCGGGCTAACAATCGGCGGTTGGCGGGTTTGCTCGCCGTGGCGTTGGACCGGGTAGTCGAGCGTTGCGGGGGACATGTGGTGTTTTTGCCGAGCTACAACTGTCCGCATGAGGCCGACGACGCGTTGTGTGAACTTGTGGGCGAGCAGTTGCGGCGATCGTCGTGGTCGCTGATCCGCCTCGACTCGCCGACGGTTTACAAGGCGGTGACGGCGAAGCTGTCGGTCATGCTCGGCGGACGAATGCATCCGACGCTGCTTGCCGCGAGCGTCGGTACGCCGGTGGTGGGGCTGGCGTACAACCCGAAATTCCATGGTCTGTTCGATCTACTCGGCCTCGAAGGTCGTGTGATTGATGTTCTCGATTTCGTCGAACACCAACTTGTCGCGCAACTCGTTGAGACGGTTGAGCGCGCGATGTGCGACGGAGCGGAAACGAAGCCAGATGGTGAGCCGGGTCTGGCTGGGCGTGTCGACGACCTCGCGGAGCAGACGCGAACATTCCTTCAATCGCTTGTCAGGACGATCCGATGAATTACCTCGCTCAATGCCAGGCATGCATCAGTGCGCACTATGCGTTGAAATATGATTTCAAGCAGATTCGGCGCATCCAGTGGCAGAGGCTGCGTCGGCTGGTGACCGAGGCGTACCTGTCCATCCCGTATTATCGTCAACGGCTGGATGAAGCGGGCGTTGAGCCGAGCGATCTGCAAAGTCTTGACGACCTGCATCGCCTGCCGGTGATGACGAAGGCGGACTTCCAGTCGGCGGACCCGCGTTCGCTGCTCAGCCAGCGTATTTTGCCAGCCCGCCTGGTGCGCGAGCAGACTAGCGGTTCAAGCGGTCGGCCGTTTGTGATGTACTTTGATGAGGCGTACCGCCGAATGCGCAAGGCGTTGTTCCTGCGCGCGTTGGTGGACTGCGGCTATCGGCCGGGCCAGCGATTGCTGATCGTCACGTCGAGGGAAAAGACCGGCGTGCCGGCGTGGATGGGCTGGCGGTATGTCAGCTACAAAGACCCGCCACATCACAACATCGAGCAGCACAACAGCATACGGCCGCACGTGCTTTATGGCTGGGTCACACCCATGCGGCAGATGGCCGAGGTTATTCGTAACAAAGGCTTGGTCGTGCATCGGCCCAACGTTTTGATCACCACGGCCGAAACACTTGACCCGCCCACGCACCGCCTACTCGGCGAAGCGTTCGGCTGCCCCGTTTATGAGATCTACGGCCTGACCGAAACGGGCACGGTTGCCTGGCAGTCGCCGAGTCAGCCGCACTTTCGCATTTCACACGAGTCGATGATCGTCGAGTTTCTGTCCGGGCCCGACGCCGGCCCGGCACGCCGGCTGGTGGTGACCAACCTGGGCCTGCGGTCGATGCCTTTCATCCGCTACGACACGGGCGACCTCGCCATTCCAATCGCGGCGCAGGCGTCGGCAACGGCAACCGACGCCGCCGCGACGTTGCCTGCGATCGAGCGTGTTGATGGCCGACATGTGGATTGCGTTCGACTCGGCGACGGTCGCATTGTTTCGCCGTTCGAGTTGACCACGGCGATGGAGGCCGTGCCGGGCGTGAGCCGGTATCAGATCGTGCAGGAACGAACGGATGTGTTCACCGTGCGCTATGTTCCCGGTGGCGATGGAGATTCGTCGGCAGGCGTAACGGAGCAGGCGGCGCGAAATGTATTGGGCGAAGTCGTGGGAACGGACGTTCAGATAAATGTGCAGGCGATGACGTCACTCGATCCACCGCCGGGGCAGAAGTTCCGCGTTGTACAGTCGCGGTTGGCGCAAGCCCATACCGAAGGAGTGCTGGCATGAGCATGCGAATTCTTTGCCTCAGTTATGAGTATCCACCGATCGGCGGTGGCGGGTCGCCCGTGTGTGCCGGCGTGGCAGAGGCGCTGACGGCGGCGGGGCATCGGGTGGACGTGGTGACGTCCGGCATGCCGGGCCTGGCCCGCAAAGCGAATGTCAACGGTGTTGAAGTGCATCGCGTGCCTTGCCTGCGAAGGCGACGACATATGGCGGGCAGTTTCGAACTGGCCACGACGCTGGTACCGATGTATCGGCAGGCGATGCGCCTCGCACGCGAAAGTCGTTACAACCTGATCCATTGTCACTTCATTTTGCCCACCGGCATCGTCGCCCGTCGGGTCAGCGTTGCCACGGGGTTGCCCTATGTGCTTACCACGCACGGCTCGGACGTGCCGGGCTATAACCCCGACCGCTTTCACCTTGCTCATCGCATCGCTGCGCCGTTGTGGCGGCGTGTAGTGCGCGACGCGACGATGATCACGTCGCCTTCGCGATTTCTCGCTTCGCTGTTACGACAGCGGCTGGATGTGCCCGTTCGCATCGTGCCCAATGGCATGACCGTTCCCGCACGCAGCGCCGCGCCGCGTAGGAACCGTGTGCTGCTGGCGAGCCGACTGTTTGAGCGCAAGGGCGTGCAGGATATGTTACGCGCGCTGGCCGGCTGGCGGAACGAGTGGCAGATCGACATCGCCGGCGACGGGCCGTATCGCCCGACGCTGGAACGGCTGGCGCGTGAGCAGCGGGTTAACGTGCGTTTTCTCAAACTGGTGCCGAGCGATGAATTGGCGGCGCTGTATCGCACGTCGAAGATTTTCGTGTTCCCGTCTCATCGTGAAAATTTTCCGGTGGTGTTGCTGGAGGCGATGGGGGGCGGCTGTGCGGTGATCACGGCGAAGACGGCAGGCAACAGTGAGGTGGTCGGCGATGCCGCCATCAGCGTCGAGCCGGGCGACAGTGACGCGCTTCGCAGCGCGCTTCAGCAGTTGATGCACGACGAGTCGGCGATTGCCCGATTGCGCGAGCGTTCGTATCAGCGCGTGCGGCGGTTCAGTTGGGAACGCGTGGGGGCGGAGTACGAAGCGCTGTTTGAGCGTTGCCTGGGCAAGGCCGACAACGCGACGGGCGCAAGCTCGCGTGCCTACGAATCGAGCGATGACGCGCTATTGTCCGTCAGCGAGCATGCAGGTTCGGGCACGGCAGGTTCGGCCGATCGCGAGCAGGAGCAGGTCCGCTCATGACACGTCGACTGTTGCTGAACTTCTCTTACCTGGCCAGTTCTCAGGGCGCGGCGGAGGCGATGTTTCTCGTGCGGGGCATGGTCATCGCTCGTCTGTTGGGCCCGACCGCCTTCGGCATCTGGAGCGCCATTCGGCTGGCGTTGATTTTCAGTCGGTTTACGCACATTGGCGCGAACACGGGCATGATGCAGATCGCCCCATACGCCGAGGGGGCCGGCTCGATCAAGCGGGCTCAAGCGCATCGCCGGGTGACGTCGGCAGTGTCGTTAACCGGCGCGCTTGTCGCGGCGTCGGCGGTGGTGCTGGTCGGCGGCTGGGTGCCGGGCGAAGGGATGCGGCACTGGTGGTGGTTGGCGGCGGCGCTGATCGTGGCGCAGCAGTTGATGTTGTTCTACTGCGAGGCGTTGGCGTCGCAGCGGGAGTTCGGCTGGGCGGCGGCGGCGCATGCGAGCTTCGCCGCGCTGTCGACCGTCGGTGGTGTCGTCGGTGCGCTGTGGTGGGGGTTAAGTGGATTCCTGCTTGCACTGGCGGGCTCGTACCTGATCGTGCTTGCGGTATGCGGCATCGTGGGCCCGGGCTTTCCCATACCGGCGTGGCGGATGCGGTACGCGATGCGCCTGGTGAACGTCGGCTGGCCGATCATGCTCGGCCACCTGCTGCTGATCCTGTTGTGGAACATCGACAAAGTCGTGCTCTGGGCGATGCGCAGCAGCGAACAACTGGGCGTTTACGCCATTCAGAGTTATTTCACCGCCGGGGCCATGTTACTGCCGGCGGTCGTGGCGGCGGTGATGCATCCGCACCTGCGCATGCGGCTGGGCATGGTCACCGATCAGGCGGCGGCGATGCGGCCGGTGTTGCTGGAGGGCACGCGACTGTTGGCTTGCGTGGCACTGCCGATGGTGGGGCTCGGCGCGCTGCTGATGCACCTGCCGATTCGGTGGTTGCTGCCAGCTTATATCGAGGCGATCGAGCCCGGCCGACTGCTCATGCTGGTCAGCTTTCCGTCGATCGTGGCGACGCTGGCAATGACCGTGCTGGTCTCGCTATCGCTGCAACGACGGGTGATCGCCATTCGCACGACCAGCGTGGTGGTGTCCACGGCGGCGGCGGTTGCGGTGATGCTCGCCGGGGGTGGGTTGATCGAACTCGCGGCCGCGGTGGCGCTGGGGTTCATGGTGCATGCGGCGATCGGCCTGGCGTGCGCCTTGCACACCGTGCAGGCGACGCGCACAGAGGCGGCGGCGCTGCTGGCGGTGGTGGTCGGGCAATACGTGGCGCTGGCGATGCTGACGCCGATGTTATTGGTCTGGATACCGGACGAGCCGACAGGGCTGGCCGACGACGTGACGCGATCGCTGCTGCGATGCGCGGTGATGCTGGCGTTGCTTGCGCCGCTGGGTTGGTCGACGTGGCGACGGATGCAACCGCCGCGAACGCAGACGGCTGACGACGATGTGGCTCGCGCGACAACCACCCCGTTGCCAGGGGCAAGCGGAAAGGTACAACCCCATGACGCAATACGACCCTGAACCACTGATTCCCGGCGTATCGCCGATGCGACGCGGCACGTTTATCGTCGGCTTGCTGGCGCTGACCGCCTTCGCTGCGACGCTGCGGCTGTTTCGTCTGGCTGAGCCGAGCTTCTGGGTTGATGAGTTGTATCTGGTTCTGCACATCGCACGCGAGCCGGGCATCGACTACTGGCTGCGACCGCTGGCCTACCTGCCGACGACGTTCGGGCTGTGGTTGCAGCAGGTGGACATCGGCGCACTCTCGCCCACAGCCGTCCATGAGTGGCGGGCGCTGGGCATCACCGAGTGGTCGTTGCGACTGCCGTCAGCAATCATCGGCGTGCTGTCCGTGCTCGTGCTCGGCTACATGAGCCAGCGTCTCGTCGACCGCCGTACCGCGCTGCTGTTCACCGCCTTGCTCGCTGTTGCAACCTGGCACCTTTGGGTTTCACAGACCGCCCGGTTCTATGCACAGCAGATTCTGATTTACAACGTCTGCCTGATTCTCTACTACGACGGCGTGACACGACGCTCGCCGCGGACGCTGGTCACGTGTGGCGTCTTCTTCGTGCTTGCCTTCATGACGCAGATGACGTCGCCGATGCTGCTGGGTGTGTTCGCCGTCGAGTCGGCGATCCGCAGGTGGCGAAACCGCACCGGCCGACCGGGGCTGGCAGGGGGGCTGCTCATCGCCGCGGCGCTTTTCGTGTGTGGCGGCATCGTGTGGTGGTGGTACATCATCAGCGACTTCCGCGCGACCGGCCAGCCCGCTGCGGTGCTCATCGGCGGCACCGTCTGGCTGGTAGGCCTGCCGGTGGCTGTCTGCGCCGCCGGCACCGCCGTCTGGCTCTGGCGACGCGACCCCCGCCTCGCCGGCTTCCTGGTCGCCAGCGCGATCGTGCCCGTCGCCGCGCTCGTCGTCCTCGGCTGGCTCGGCGCGATCGTCCACACCCGCTACGCCTCGCCCGCCATGTACGGCTGGCTGATGCTGGCGGCCATCGGCCTCAGCGTCGCCTACAACCTCTTACGCCCTCACGTGGGCAACCTTCTCGCCGCCACGCCCGCGCTCGTCGTCATCGCCGCCTGCCTGTTCAGCGACCTCGTCTACTACACCGGCGGCTACGGCTACCGCGCCCGCTGGCGCGAAGCGATCGCCCACATCGATCAGCATCGCCACCCCGACCAGCCCATTTATGCCGACTTCATCCCTCACTACCAGCTTCGCTACTACCTCGGCACGAACGAAAACATCGTCCTGATCCCGTTCGACTTCACCCGCGACGACCTCGCCGACGACGACCAACCCTACTGGCTGCTGCTGCGCAACAGTTCCCCCGTCGGCAACCCCCGCGCCGGCCAACACCCGCCCGGCGTGGATCTGAAAGCTCACTTCAGTCATCGCAACTTTCAGCCGTACCATTCGGTACACGTCTACCGCAGCCGCGCCGCCTCACCCGAGCCGACCCGCCGTGCCGATGGCTCAGGCGACTGACGTTTCGAAACTTGGCATTGTCAGTGATACTTCTATGCCACTCCTCCTACTGATTGCGGGGTCGAGCAGTCTGGTGCTCGTCGAGTTCATAAGCCGGAGGTCGGTGGTTCGAATCTACCTCCCCTTCTACTTTAGCGATTGCATCAACCTCGGCACTCGCCTCATCGGTAGGGTACTGAGACGTAGGATCGGCATATTCACAGGTCAGCCCGAGCCTGTGAATGGGCCGAAAATCGGCACGAGTAGTTTTCGGGGAGTATTACAGACGAAGCAGTGCACATGGACGAGCATAGCGAGGATAGCGACAATCGGAAGGTACAAAATTTTCACGACCGTTTTAGCAAAGTTGGCTCGCATACACACCCACGCGGCGCCCCCGGAAAAATCACCAAACCTCATTGTGTACCACGGCCTGAATGCGGGCCCGATTGCACCGTTACCTCCAGTCGCTATACTCGGCTCCCATGCAGTTGGAAACCCACCTGGCTCAACCAACCTGAATTCCCAACCGAATCCACCGCCTCCGGTTCCAGACCGGCACGGCTGACGTGCTGGTCCTTGGGTTTTTGCCCGCAGGAACATCGTGAGGGCGTGGCGTGAGGGGAGACGCAGGCCATTCTTCTCTTCGCTGAATGAGGCGTAATCGTTGCCCACGGATCGACCGTGTCGGCACGAGGGGTCGCCCTTCCCCGCTATCCCTGTTTTTTTTAATAAGCGATGACACTGGTATCCGGTGATGCCGCGTGATCGGTATGAGATCGGGCGTTGGCCCTTTGCAGAGCGAGACGAAACGCAGATGCTGGACTTTTTCAAACGACGTTCGAGCGGACTAAAAGACGAAATCCTCTCGGGGCTGACGGTGGCCTTGGCGCTGGTGCCGGAGGCGGTGGCGTTTGCGATTATCGCGGGCATTCATCCGCTGCACGGGCTTTACGCCGCGTGCACGGTGGGGCTGATTACGTCGATCTTCGGCGGTCGGCCGGGCATGATCTCCGGTGCCACCGGCGCTCTGGCGGTGGTCATCATTGCGCTGGTCGCGGTGCATGGGGTGGAATACCTGTTCCCGGCCGTGATCCTCATGGGCCTCATTCAGATCGTCGTGGGCCTGCTGAAGCTGGGTAAGTTCATTCGCCTCGTGCCTTACTCGGTCATGCTCGGGTTCGTCAACGGCCTGGCGATCGTGATTTTCATGGCCCAGCTCAGCAGCTTCCGCGAGCCCGTGCGCGACGAGGCGGGCAATGTGGTCAGTCTCGATGGCGCATGGCTGACCGGTGACTCGCTGGCGGTGATGCTCGGCCTGGTGGCGTTGACGATGGCGATCATCGTCCTGCTGCCGAAGGTGACGAAAGCAATTCCGCCGTCGCTCGCGGCGATTGTGACCGTCTCTCTTCTTGCGATCTTCGGCCTGCCGATGCTCGGCTTTGATACGCTGACAGTCGGCAGCATCGCCGGCTCGATCCAGGCCGGCATGCCTTGGGAATGGTTCGCGATCCTCCACGGCGACATGACCTGGGCCAGGCTCTTCAGCTTCGAAACACTCTGGATCATCCTTCCCTATTCGCTCATCCTCGCAGCGGTGGGCCTGATCGAATCGCTGATGACCTTGAGCCTCATCGACGAAATCACCGACACCCGCGGGCAGGGCAACCGCGAGTGCGTCGGCCAGGGCATCGCCAACACGGTCACCGGCATGTTCTCCGGCATGGGCGGTTGCGCCATGATCGGCCAGAGCCTGATCAACGTGAACTCCGGTGCACGACGGCGCGCCTCGGGCATCGCGGCGGCGCTGTTCCTGCTCGCGTTCATTTTGTTTCTCTCGCCGCTGATCGAGATGATCCCCATGGCGGCGCTGGTGGGCGTAATGTTCATGGTCGTCATCGGCACGTTCGAGTGGGCCAGCCTGCGCATGTTCCGCAAGGTGCCCATGAGCGACCTGCTGGTAATGGTGACCGTGATTGTTGTCACCGTCTTCCTGCACAATCTCGCGCTGGCGGTGCTCATCGGCGTGATCATCGCCGCTCTCGTGTTCGCCTGGAAGCACGCGACGCACCTGGCTGCCGACTCGCACTTCAATGAATATGGTGCGAAGATCTATCAGCTCCATGGCCCGCTGTTCTTCGCTTCCACCGACAGCTTCCGCGATCTGTTCGACCCGGCCAACGATCCCGAAGACGTGGTGATCGACTTCTACTACACACGCGTTTACGACCAGTCGGGCCTCGAAGCGATCAACAGCCTGGCTGAGCGATATGGCAAGGTCGGAAAGCGATTGCACCTTCGCCACCTCAGCCCCGAGTGCCGCGATCTGCTCGACCGCGCCCGCGATCTGGTGGAAGTGAATCTCTCGGAAGACCCGCAATATCACGTGTCGACCGATCGGCTTGAGTGACGGCCAAGGCTGCGGCTCCAGACCAATAGTTCTACCTGCTTCAAGGCGGCAGGTCAGCAGCGTTCGATATGGGGCATGTGGATCGGAAGCGGACACCACGCCTCAAGCACGCGCGCGGCAGGGGGGAGCGCTGTTGTCAGCATCGGAGGTAGATGCCCGAAAAGCAGCCGTGTCATCGTCAACGGGTCAGCGGTGAAGTCGGCAGGGGCGTCGGTGCGTTCCGTGCGTGCACCTGTGTCATCGGCCGTAAGACGCAGCCGCGCGGCTTCGGGCACTTCGATCACGACTTGGCCTTGCATTAGCGGCTGCATGCGATGCCGAACGTTGAGCAATGCATGAACCGTTTTGTGCCAATCGTAAATTCGCCAGTTCCCGCTCGAACGTAATATCGGATACGCCACGTTTTGTGCGAGCATGTGATGAACGGGCGAAAGGAAAGGCGGCAGGCGGATGTTGATCCGGTCCTGGCCTGACGCTTCCAGGGCCAGGCGCAGCATGTCATATTCGGTTTCTGGTTCGCGTCCGACAACTTCAACGACCGCACTCTCGTCCGAGCTGAATAGCAGGTAACCGACTGGCTGCCGATTGCGATCCATCGCGATCAACGTGCGATATCGGTCCACCGGCGGCGACGTGAGCCGTTCGACCCGGCATCGTCGCGTTCGGCGAAGCACAAGCAACGGGGCGGGCAAGCCGCCCGCCGAGTCAAGTGATTGCAGCTGAATGTCAGCTGGGGGATGGCTGGCCAGGCCGGGCGTGACGTTTTTCCGGGTGAGTTCGTAGTGATACTCGCAGCCCGCCACTTCCCAGCCGAAGTGGCGATAGCGATGGCGCTGGCCCACAAGCCATGCCAGGTCGTAGCCCTGCTGGGGCAGCAAGTCCGCCACGTGTGACATGAGCTGACTCATCAGCCCCTGTTGGCGATACATCGGCGATGTGGCGACCGTGCCAATGCCCGCCATGCGCAACACCTCTCCGGCCAGGTGCACATCGTATGAGTAGACGCCCACCGATGCGGCGATTCGGCCGTCGCGTCGGATGACGTATCGGCAATGGGTGTCGTGTTCGCCAGGGGTGGTCGAGATTGCGGGCAACCTGTCGCGGAACGAGGTCGCAGGATCGCGGCCGTACGCCTCATCGAGGTGATTGATGAGTTGATCGTAATCGCTTGGCTGAAGCTGTTCGATGGCGTCGGGCATAATCAAGCGCCTTTTATACGCGAAAACGTTGGCCGCGCCGACACCACCGCTGGCACATGCGTATTTATCGAAATTAACTTCTTGTGGCGTCGATTTTGTGTTTTTATTTCATTATTTATAGTAAAAATTCATTTACATTCAGGAGTAGGGCATTTAGAATTGCTGCTCGTGTGGCCTGCAAATCTGCCTGCTGACAAATCAATGTCGACTAAGAATGGAGGACGTCCATGATGAAAAAATCAGTGAAATTCGCTCGTTTCCTTTGTGCAGCGTCACTCGCCGTCGGGGCGACTGCTTTTCCCGCCTCGGCTTCGACCGTCAATACCCAGTGGATGGCCGGGTACTCCGGCAATGAGGCCAACACGGTTTTGTTCTGGAATTTTGAGGGCGAGACGAATACCGAACGGCTTTCAGACAAATCGGACAACGGCGTCAATGCGGTTTTGCGTGACACGGACAACCCGCCGGCTGTGGATCAGTTCGCCAGCCCCGGCCGATTCGGTGGCGGGGCCTTGCGCGTGAATAAGAGCGGCACGGGGGCGGGGACTGGCCCGGCGGGCGTTGGTTCGAGTGTGTTTATGACAAATGCGGCCTTCATGGGTGGGCCCGCGAGTGAGCTTTCGGTCGAGTTCTGGCATAAGCCGGCGTCGACCGGCGTCGCTTACCTTGTCGATAACAAGGCCGACGCCGGCCACCACAATGGCATTCAGTTGCAGCGCGGCGCTGATGGCGCCCTCCATTTTTCGCTCGGTAATGGCACTATTTCGCAGGAGCTGGAAACGGATTCGCTGGCCTGGACGGTTGATCAGTGGTATCACATCGCGATCACCTTTAAGAACCTTGGCGATACTGCTCAAATCGCGATCTGGCGCGACGGCGAGCAACTGGCAGGCAGCACGCTCGGGAATTTCGGCGACGTGACCTTCAGGTCCGGCGCGTTCACCGTGGGGGACCGGGCCATCTACTCGAACGGCACGAACGGCCACGCAATCGGCAGCGGTCTGTTTGACGAAATCCGCATCTCGGACGTCGCCCACACATACATTCCCGAGCCGGCCAGCGCCGCGTTGCTGGGGCTGGGGTTGACGATGTTCATGCGTCGGCGTCGCAACTGATCATGGAGCGGTCCGGGGTCCGAGCCCACGGCGTAGCCCGGTGGCCATTGAGTTCAATTGATTCCACAGCAGCCTTGGCTTCAACCAGGGCTGTTTTATTGGTGGAGATCGCGAGGGGGCCGGTTACGTCGAGCGGTCGCGTTTACGGCGGGCGGGGGCGCCCATGTAGATGCCGTCGGGCTCAGTGTCACGGGTCACGACCGAGTTGGCGGCGATGATGCAGCCGCGGGCGATGCGCGTGTCGGCGGTGATCGTGCAATTCGCAGCGACCCACACGTCCTGCTCAAGCGTGATCGGCCCGATGCAGCCGGGCACGAGGGCCATCGGCTTATCCTGCAGCTTCGGATCGTGGCCCACGGTGGCAAACACGACGTTGGCGGCGATGTTGCAGTAGGCGCCCAGTCGCAGGCCGCCCCAGCCGTAGAGCACGCCGAAGGGGGCGAAGTGGCTGTGGTGTCCGATTTCGACGCAGCTGGCCTCCCCTTTGCCGAGCGAGATATAAACGCCCGGGTAGAAGGTCACGTGATCTTCGATGACGAACCGCTCCGCGTCGCCCTGGATGAATGCGTTGGGATAGAAGGTGACGTCCGAGCCGATACGGCAATGCTTCGGCTGACCGATCCAGTGCATACCTCTCATCAGCTTGACGCGGTCGCCGACTTCGATGCATTCGGGGTGTTCGATGTAGACGTCGGGTGCGATTTCGACATCGCTGCCGCAGGACTTGAAGCGTCGGCGAAGATCGTCCATGGGGTCTCGTCGCAACAGTAGTGGGCTTTATCGTGGCACGCGCGAAAGTGTACCACGGCGAACGGGCGTTACGCGGTGGCGGAAGTCGGCGCTGTCACCTGTGCCAGAACGCGATCCGCCGCCCGGCAGAGTATAGTTTCTGCGCCGACGCCCACGGCGTTGCGAGGCGTGGCCCATGTCTCATAGCCGCCTTCGTGCTGGAGGGCGTGGTCCGTGGGGATATAGCCGAGGTAGTCGTTCGCCAGCCCGATGACGAATGTCTGCGACAGCGGGGATTGGTCTTTGATGGCGAGCCCGATCTCGACAAAGATCTCACCCGGCAGGGCGACCCATCCGCTGTCGCCGATGCGAAAGGCCTGCACCTCGGCCTCGATCGGTTGACCATCAAGCTCATAAAGTTTGCGGCATCCTTTGGCGTAGCGTTCCACAACAAGGTTTGCCGGGATCGGCTGGCCGACGACATAACTGAAACGCCCTTCCATCGGGTTGGTCTCGCTCTGGGCGATGATCTTTTCTGCCAGTTCGACGTCGTCGGCCGTTACGCGCTTGCGCGGCAGGGCGATGTGTTCCGTCGCCGAGGCGAGCGTGGCTTCCGCGGTGGGCGTGATCGTGGCGATGATGCGGACGACCTCGGCTGCCAGCGCTGCGGCGACGCGCTTGCCCTGTTGATGTCCGCGCAGGCGGTTCGGGTTCAGCGGGTTGAGGTTGTTGACCTGGCCTGACGTGCCGTTCATGAGCATCGGTTGGCAGGCGGGGCCGAGGATGCGGCGTATGGCGTCGGCGAAGTGGCCGAAGTAGTCGGCCGAAATGTGTCGGCCGTTGTCCGTGCCGACGAAGTGCAGGCCGTATTGCGCCAGCACCGCGAGCGGCTGGCCGGCCGAGTCTTCGACGTAGAGCAGGCCTACGGTCGGGTCGACCGGGCTGGTGGGCTCAACGATGTCGGGATCGCCCGGCTCGGGGTTCATGCGAACGCTGCCGTCGCGCATCCGCCAGCGTCGGCAGAAGCAGACGCCGTGCAGTTCACCCCGGCCGGTCGCGAGTCGGGCCGGCTGAAGGCGAAGCTCCGCTATGCGGACCGCGTCCGCGGCGCGGCGGATCATCCACTGCACATACGCATCTTCCCGCTCCGGTTCACCAGGCTGGCGCACCGCGGGCCCCGTGTGCGTGTGCGTGCACGTCACCATGACACAGTCTGCGGCGATGTCGGTCGCCTCGGCCACCTGGGCGCGAATCGCCTGCACGTCCGCTCGGCCGAGGCCCAGCAGATCGAGCACGACCATTGCCAGCCGGGTTCGGCCGTCGTCGAGCACAAGCGCCTTAGCGCGGAGCGGATCGTGGATGTCCTCCGCTTTGCGGGGGATGAAATACCCCGCGATAGCGATGCCCAGCCAGGGCGTGATGTCCAGCTCGGCAGCGCCGGCTCGAAGTTGCGCCATTGCGTGAACTCCTGTTCGTCACCTGCAATCGGCAGTCATCGTATCGACGCGGCGGGCAGCACGGCAGGGGCGTGATCCAGATCGCGCAGGTCGGCGATCACACCTTTTTGCTCGGCTTCATATAGCCGCCAGATGACACGCAGGCCATGGAGGCTGCTTTGGCCGTCAGTGTCCGGCTGCCGACCGGTCTCGATGCACTCGATGAAGTGCGCCAGTTCCTTGTCGGTGTGCTTGCCGGTCCGCTTGCCGGGGGTCTCGGCGATGATGGCTTCCTTGCCGAACTGCGTCTCGCGCAGCTCGCCTTCTTCAATGTGCGGCTCGACGGAGCCGGAGCCTTTCATCTCGCTGGCGAAGCGGTGGTATAGGATCTGGCCGCGGCGGAAATCGACCTCGAGCATGCCGTCGGTGCAGTGGGCGTGGATGGCGTAGCCCAGGCGTGTGCCGCGGGCCCCCCACGTGCCGAAGTGGTAGGCGGTGGCGCCATTGGCAAACTTGAGCGACACGTTGCTCGTGCCCTCGTTTTCCATCCAGGGCGTGCCGAAGTTCGTGCCGACGTGGCTGCCTTCGACGGGCGTACCCATGAGCCATAGGAGCAGGTCGATGTAGTGGCAGCCGTGGCTGAACAGCTGACCGCCGCCGAGCGTGCTGGCACTGCGCGTCCAGTGGCCGGGTGGATAGTGCGTGAACTGTTCGGTCCAGACGGACATGTGAAAGCATTGCCCGAAGGTTTGTTCGTCGAGCAACTGTTTGAGGCGCAGAAGCAGGGGGTGATAGCGCATGACGTAGGCGACCATCAGCACGCGCTGAGCCCGGTCGGCGGCGGTGACGAGATCGAGGCATTCCTGCTCGCTGTTGGCCAGCGGTTTTTCCATGAGCACATGTTTGCCCGCTTCGAGGCAGGCCATGCCGACGGGATGGTGCAGGTGGTGCGGGAGCACGATCAGCACGGCGTCGACATCGTCGAGCACTTCGCGGTAATCGGTGGCGGCGCGGGTGCCTTCGCCGAAGGCCTCGGCGGCGCTGCGGGCGCAGTCGGGGTCGATATCGACGGTGGCGGTGACGCGAACACGGTCCGGTCCGAGATTGTGGTAGCAGGCTGCATGGCTGCGGGACATGCCGCCACATCCGATGATGCCAAGACGAATCATAATTGGGTTTCTCCAGAACGGGCGGCGGGCTGGTACATCATGCCCACCTTATTGCCTTGCGAGCAGCCTTGAAATTACTGGAGAGGTGTCGAAATAGCAATATAAAAATTAGTTTTCGAGAGCGTTTTTTTAGATTTCCGCCACTAAGTATTCACCGGTTACCCAGTGTTTATCGTGTTTTTCGCATAATCTTTCGATTTTTCAGGTTATTTTTTCCTAGAAAAAAGTCTTGACGGTTGAAGGCGGGGGGGTTCTAATGCTTTTTAGGTTTTCGATCACCTTGGACTTTCAAAATATGCCGGTTTCATCAAAACAGACTGTGCTTGTGAGTGACGAAGTGGCTGGCGTGGAAGCCTCGCCGCGGCGGGCGACCATACTTGATGTGGCGCGGGCGGCGGACGTGGCGCCCAGTACGGTCTCGCTGGTGACCAACGGCACGGGATACGTCAGCGAAGAGAAGCGACGCGTGATTGAGGAAGTTGTCCGTCAGGTAGGGTATCGGCCCCGCGGCCGACGCAAGACGACGTCGGCGACGCCCGCGACGCGGTCAGCGAGTCGATCGTCCGCCTCGTCGTCCGCCTCACCATCTTCGGCGCAGACACGGACGTTGGATGTGGTGGTGCTCTACGTTCCGATGCGCGGACGAGCCGGGGCGATTACCGCAACGGTGGTGTCCGTGCTTGAGGGGGCCAACACGGCGTTCGCGGCGCGGCAGATCCGCCCGAGCCTCATCGCCGCTGCGGACCATATTGATGACGATGCGATTCTGCTGAGCCACCTTCGCAGTCGGCAGATCGATGGCGCGATTCTGATGGGTGTGGGGCGGGGCTCCGACCCCGGCTATATCCAGCATCTTGATGCGGCGAACGTTCCCTGTGTGTTTGTCGGTCATCGCGCGACGGAGCAGGGCGTCAGCAGTGTCAATGCCGACTTCTTCCGTGGCAGCGTGCTCGCCGCTGAGCATCTGCAAGGTCTGGGGCATCAGCGCATCGGGTTCGTCGGGTTTTCCGAGGCCCATTGGCCCACCGCCGAGCGCCTGCGTGGGTATCAGCAGACGTTGAAACAGCATGGGCTGCCGGTTGACGAGCCGTATTACACCCATGGCGTCAAGGCAGGCCAACACGAGGAGGCGATGTCGGCCTACCTTCGCAGTGCGTTGGACCGCGGCTGCACCGGCTTCCTGATGGGCGACTTCTACGCCGAGCTCGCGGTACCGATTCTCGAAGGTTTCGGCTGCGACGTGCCGGGCGACGTGTCAATCGTCGGGTTTGACCACTTGGGGCACAAGGTCGGCCGACGCTCGCTGGCGCTGACCTCGGTCGCGTATGACAAGCCGTTCCTTGGTGTGACGGCGGTGCAGACGCTGCTTGAGATCATCGAGTCGGACGGACGGCTTACCGCGGCGAACAAGACGATCGGCGTCAACCTGTATCAAGGCGCGACCACGGCGGCGGCAGCAGGGGCATCTCAATCCTGAACAGTTCCAGGTGCATTTCACTTTTAGACAGGAGTTGGCATGATGTTTGTGGCCACGGTGCATAAAAGACAAACGCGAGGCTTCACCCTCATTGAGTTGCTAGTGGTTATTTCGATCATCGCTTTGCTTATTGCAATCCTGCTGCCGGCCCTCGCGTCGGCACGGGAAGCAGCGCGGAACATCAGTTGCGGTAGCAATCTTCGGCAAATCGGTATTGCTGTGGCTGCGTACCAGGCGGAGCACAATGACTTTTTCCCCCAAGGCCGGGCAAGAACGAGCGCCCTCGGCCGTCCCGAAGGCGCCAGGGATTCGCGCAACAGCAACTGGAACTCCCTGCTCTGGTTCGATGGGTATGTTTCAGACCTCGAACTCTATATCTGCCCCTCCTTTGCGGGTGCTGCGACACCTTGGCTGGATCCCGCTGTGCATGGCCGTGCCAGCCTCGGCCATGACAAGCATGCCCACGTCCACTATGGCGCGAACGAACTGACCGTGTATGGTTGGCTTGCAGGCGGGGCAAACAGGCCTGACAACATCCTCTCGTCCATACGCCCCGACGACATTCCTAAACCATCGAACACAGCCAGCCATGTTGACAGCGCTTTTGGCGGTACCGTCACAACATTCGTCTCTCCCGCCCCTGACAACGTGAACCTCCCGCACGGTGCCGGGCGCATCGCCGGCGGCAACTGGGTGCCGCACACGCGACACCAAGGCAATAACGCGAACTTCCTCATGACCGATGGCCATGTTGAATCGGTCAAGGGCCCGGAAGGCTGGGCGTGGGCGACGACGGATCATCCGGCTTTCGGTTGGACCTCTGACTCGTGGTGGCGCGTCAGGAAGTGAAGCGGCGCAGCACGCGATCGTGGCCAGGGCGCGATTGTCGGCTTCGTGCGTGGCCTGGCGGCTGCCGATCAAGGCGAAACTGAACCTCTTCTAATACCAGCGGACCTTCACGAAAATGAGACAGTCAGACGCGTACCGGTGCACCTGGATCGTCATGCTTTTCACTCTGGCCGTCACGACGGCGGTCAGTGGCGAGGTGACGGATGACACCATCCTGTTCAGTGATGATTTTGAGTCCTACTCGGCCGACGAGGAACTCGACGGCCAAGGGCGGTGGCAGTCGTCGCGTGGCAGTGGCGAGAACAGTGGGGTAACCGTCGTCGAGGGTTCGTCCACTTCGGGCCGCGGCGCGAACGAGCGCGTCGTCCGCTATTACGACGACAGCGGCAGCGATCCGCATCCGGTCATGCGGCGGTCGTTTCCGGAGGAGTCGACCTATGCGGTCAAGTCCACGTTTTTACTTCGGCTCAACGAACTGGACGGCGACGTGGGGATGCACAACGTCGTGCTTCGCGGTACGGGCGGCGCTGCGACGCGGTTTCGCTTCGGGCCCAGCGGCTTGATCCTGCTCGGCTCGGCGGAGGAGCCGGGTGGTGAGCGGAAGCAGAGCCATCGCATCATCGATCGGCCGGTGGCGGGTGATTGGTACCAGGTGGTGCTCACCGCCGACCCGAAGACGCAGACGACATGGGCAAGGGTGACGAATCTTGACCGTGATGATGCGGGCCAGCGGGGCGAAGCCCCGCCGACGCCGTTCTTTGCCGACGTCAGTTCGCTGTCGCGGTGGGCGGTCGAGCGGGCGTCGATGACGACGATGGATGTCTCGATTGACGATGTGACGGTTCGCGTGGTTCCGGCGGCGGCCCGTGAGCCGGCGGTGGACCTGTCGGTGCTGGAGATGGCGGCGGACGCAGAGCTTTCCGAGGGGGCGCGGGCGCGGATGGCGGACGGCCGAATCGAAGGCGAGCAGGCCGTGCTGCTTGAGGCCGGCTCGATCGCGTGGGAAACGCCAGGCCTGTCGGATCACCATCATGCGGAGTTCTGGTTCAATCCTGTGAGTTGGAATCCGGTGCTGGGTGACGAGGTGACCCTCGCCCGGTTTCAGATCGGCGACGATTTGTTCGTGCTCCGCAAGCCGGCGAACCGCAGCGAACTGCAACTGGAACGCGACGGTCAGGCGGTGCAGGCCTACCCCACATACGCATGGGACCACGGCGACTGGTATGAAGGCGGCGGCGGCACGGGGGTGCGCGGACTGATTCGTCGAAGCGTGCCGTGGCATCACGTGCATGTCGCGGTGTCGGGCGGACGTATTTCGATGACGGTGGACGGTTTTCCGGCCCGCCGAGTGGAGACCGCTGCGGTCTCGGGGGCGTTGTCGCGTCTGGAACTGCATGGTCAGCCGGGCACGACGTTCGCGGCGGTGGCGGCCGAAGCGGGCACGCCGATGGAGGCGAGCGAGTTGCGCGATCGCTACATCACGTTGTTTCTTAATGAACCGCGGATCATGCGGAATCTGGTCACCGTGCCGTATCTGAGACAGCCGCCGTCGATCGACGGGCAGGTGGACGAAGCGGAATGGGCGAACGCGGCCCGGCTTATTGGCTTCAGCAACATCGGCCGCGACGGCGTGGTGACGGAAGAGTTGGTGGGTTACATCGGCTACGACGACGAGCGCGTGTATCTGGCGCTGGTGACACCGGCTGGCGAGTCGGTGAGCGACGACGCGGGCGATCAGCCAATGTGGGAACGCGAAGCGATGGTGATGACGCTCTCGCCGCCGTTCGTCAGTGGTGAGGACCCGCGGCGGGCGACCCAACTGGTGGGCGACCCGGCGGGCCATAAGACGCAACTGAAGGTGCTGCCGACGCGCGACGAGCAATGGCAAGCGGTGTGGGACTGGTATGCATCGACGGACGGGCAAGGCTGGCAAGGCGAGCTTGCCGCGGCGTTTGATGACCTGGACTTTCCCACCCCGAGCCCGGCGGACATGTGGGGGCTGAATGTTGAAAATCCCAATGCGGGCGCGACGTGGTCGCATATCGAGGTCGAGCCGAACCTGGGCAATATCCGTTTCCGGGAAGGGGCCCCGGCTGTCCGGCCGATGCACCTTCGGTTCGATGAAGGCTCGGCGAAGCTTGAGATCGAGATCGTCGGCGGTGAGAACGTTCAAGACCTGATCGTCGGCATGCAACTGTTTGGCGCACATGACCGCCTGCCTCGCGAGACCGTGGAGACCGTTGTCTCGGTGGGACCGGGCGAGCCGGAGCGGGCCGAGTTGACCTTGGACCTCGAAGGACAGGACGACGGCCGCGTCGCGCTGTTCGTGCGGGACGGACACCTATTCATCTACTACCACAGTGTGAAATTCCCGGCCGTCGAAGGCCGCTGATGATGGATCACGGCGAAAGGACACAGCAGATGCAGATGCGCAGGCGATCGATGAGCATGCTGGCATGGGGGGTGGCGGTAACGGTGACGGCGGGCGGTGGGTTGCCGCTGCACGCCTCCGACGAGGCCACGTCGGCCGAGGCTGAGCAGGTTTATCAGCGCAAGTGGACGGAAGCGGAGCTGCGCGAAGTGCGCGAAGCCAGCCAGGAGTGGTTCGGCCAACCGGTGGTGCGGATGGACTACGCTCCGCCGCCGTGGACGCCGATGGTCGTGGACGGTCAGGCGATCGAAAGCTGGGGCAAGGTGTATCGCTACAGCGATTCGGTCTTGCCGGTGCAGATGACCAGCCAGGCTCTGGAACTGCTGGCGGGCGAGCCGCGGTTCGTGCTGCGCTCGGACGGACAGGAACATGAATTTCGCGAGGCCGAGGTCACGATTGAAAAGGTGCACGAGGGACTGGTGCAGGCGACGGCGGTTTCGCAGTCCGGCCCGTTCACGCTCGAGGTGAAGGTTGGTTACGAGTTTGACGGGATGGGCAAGGTGGAGGTGGCGCTGTCGGCCGACGGTTCGCCGACGGTGGAGAGCCTGCATCTGGAGTTGCCGATTTCGGCCGAGCGGGCGCAGTTGTTTCACATGACCGGCTCGCGGCACGTGTTGCCGATTCCCGAGGAGCAGCGACGCGGAGCCGCGGCGCCGCCGATTTCCGACTCGGGTTGGGTGCCGGAGGAAACGTGGCAGCTGGATGCGTTCCGCGAGATTTTGTGGTTCGGCGATCAGACGGCGGGGCTGTCGTGGTTTGCCGACGGGATGCACGGCTGGCCGATCTCGGGCGAGGATGAAATCCAGGTGCTTGAACCGGAGCGCGATGGGGCGCGCTTGCTGCGGGTGAAGTTCGCAGACCGGTCGTTTACGTTGGACGAGCCGTTGGAACTGGTCTTCGGGTTGCAGGCGACGCCGATGCGTCCGCGGCGGGACGACTTCCGTTCGCGCGTGGGCTGGATGTTGCCGGACTTCGATGGGCCGGTCGAGATGCGATGGCGTTGGGGTGATGGGTATTACTATCCGTTCCATGAAACCTATCCGGAGAAGGCACGCGAGGACGTGGAGGCCGTGCGGGCGCAGGGCCGTGAGCTGTTGACGACGTCGTCGCTCGAATACTTCGGGCCGCACCGCTTTTACAAGACGCCGTATGGTGTGGTGGATCATCCGGGCATGATCCATCGCGAGGTGCTTTTCTGGAAAGACCAGTGGAACCAGGTGCGCACGTTCGAGGGATCGGTCAGCGACGCCCAGCAACGTCACGAGGAAGCGTTGCGACGGCATGAGGCAGGCGATCCCGGCGGCCGAAGCGTGGAAGAAGTTCTTGCGCTTGACCGCCACACCGCCGAGGGCGAGTGGTACGGTCAGGAGTGGCGGCCGAGCACTTACCCCGAACGCTTCTGTTACAACGAGACTTCCTCCTTCGCTGACTACTACACGTGGAAGCTCAAGGAACTCGTGGAGCAAACGGGCAAGGCGGCCATCTACCTCGACCAGCAGCTTTACTACTGTGCCAACCCCGACCACGGCTGCGGCTACGTCAACTATGACGGCGAATGGATGGGGCAGGGCAACGTGTTTGGCATGCGCGATGCCGCAAAACGGCTTTATTTCGCCTTCGTGGAAGGCAACGGCACGGCACCGCTGGTGATGTGGCATTCCTCGCATCAACTGATCATTCCCGCGATCTCTTTCGCCGAGATCTTCTGGGAAGGCGAGAAGTACACCATCCCCGACCACGAACGCAGCATCCTCGGCCGGGAGTTTTACAGCGAGTTTCTCGATGAGGCCGTGATGCAGGTGCAACATATGGGCAAGCCCTTCGGCTTCACCGGCGACTTCCTGCCACAACTGACCCGCGCGCAGCTTCGCAGTATGCCCATCACCTCACCCGCCGTCGCTTCCGCACGCGACATGGTGGGCCTGATGCTCATTCATGACTCGCACCTCGATGCGTACAGGCCGTTGACCTATCACGGCGACCTGATCAGCCACATCCTCACGAAACGGGCCACCTACCCGCTGGACGAGATGCAGGTCAGCTATTACTGGGAAGACGATGCGCTGGTTCATGTCGAGCAGTCGGACGTTCGGTTCATCATGCATTACGACGATGAGCACGCGCTGCTGATCCTCTTTAACTGGAGCGGCGAAATGCAACGCGCGCAAGTGAGCATCGATCCGCCGACGCAGTCGACAGGCGAGCCCACAGTTCATGACGTTTTCTCGAAAGAGCAGTTCGGCCAGGATCTGCAAAATTTCGAAATCGACCTGCTGCCACGCGATTTCCGCATGCTTGAGGTGCGTTGGTAACGCTGCCGTTGTCGGCCATGGTCGACATGTGGGGAGCCACCCTCTACCTGCAATCGGTTATCCTTAACCGGGTAAGCGCCCCCCGTATTACCCGGAGTGATTCTCATGAATAAGTCTCGTATCGGCGTCGTCGGCTGCGGCGTCATCGGTTCATTCCACGTTCGTTCCTCTGTACAGTCTGCTTACGCCGACGCGGTCGCCGTTGCCGACGTAAACGAAGCATCGGCGCAGGCACTGGCTGATAAGCATGGCGTTGCGAAGGTCTACGGCGATGCGCAGAAGCTCTTTGCCGACCCTGATGTCGATGGTGTCGTCCTGGCGCTGCCGGCGAACCTGCGAAGGCGGTTGGCGTTGGCGGCCCTTCAAGCGGGCAAGCATGTGCTGATCGAGAAGCCGGCCGCGCTGAACGATGACGAGGTACAGCAGATCATGGCGGCGCAGAACGGGCAGGTCGTCATGTGCTGCCAGAACCGCTATGAGTTTACGCCTTCGGCGCGAGCCGCCGCGCGGCATGTCGCCAGCGGTGCGCTGGGCAAGCTGCGGCTGGTTCGGGTGCGTGGCGTGACATCGCCTATGAAACCACCGCCGGCTCAACCACCGGTGTGGCGACTTCGGCGGGATCTCAATGGCGGCGGGATCATGGCGAACTGGGGCTGCTACGACCTGCACTACATGCTGTCGGTGCTGAACTGGAGCGTGACGCCACAGACCGTGATGGCGCAGATGTGGCCGATCGGCGGACCGTTTGCCGACTATGCCGACCCAAGCTCGGACGCGGAAACACACCTGCTGATGTTCGTCCGTTGTGCGGACGAAGTGGTGATCTCGTTCGAGCGGGCCGAGCTGCTCGCGACGCCGCCAAGCAAGGCGTGGGAGATCATCGGCGAGAACGGCACGTTGGTTCTTGAGATGACGCCGGGTAATGAGAAGCAGGTCGTTTTCTATCGCCGCGACCCCGGCAACCAGGGCGTGACCTCGGACGTGATCTGGTCGGGCGAAGAGGATGGCTTCATGCCGCACCAGGGAACGCTGGATGCCTTCGCGCTGGCCATCCAGCGGAACGACGGTTCGCCCAAGCCGTTGCGGCAAGCGTCGTTCGTACAGCGACTCACCGACGCAGCGTACCAGAGCTCGGAAACAGGGCAGACGGTGACGGTTGACTTTACGGACCATGGCGCTGCGCTGTCGCCCGACGAGTTCGAACAGGTGCCGACCGTAGCGCTGGCCGAACCGCCCGCGACGGACTGACTTGATACGGAAGCGAGATGACCGACCTTCCTTCCACCGCTGCCGACGTGATCGCCCAGGCGCGTGAACTGCTCGCAGCAATCGTGCAGGTCGGCGCGCCGACGGGCGGGGAAGCGGTCCGGGCGGCCTGGATCGCTCGCTGGCTACGCGAGCAAGGCGTTGGCAACGTTGAGATCGATGAGGTCCACAACGTGACCGTCAGACTCGGGCCTGAGGAAGGTCGGCCGTTGCTGATCGACGCGCACACGGACACGGTCTTTGACGACGAACGGCCGCCGCTGACCAAGACCGCGACTCGCTGGTGCGCCCCGGGCATCATGGACAACACCGCGGCGTGTGCCTTGTTGATGTGCTGGGCAGCGCAAGTGGGGAGCGGCCTGGTCGCGCTGCCGAGACCTGTCCTTCTGAGCTTCTCCGTTGGCGAAGAGGGCCAAGGCGATCTGCGGGGCGTCAAGCATTTGTCGCAAGTCTGGCGCGATCGGCCGACGGCGGCACTTGTGTTGGACCTCGGCCTGGAGGAGGTCAGCCGGGTGTGCGTCGGCAGCGATCGCATGCAGGTGACGATCGGCTGTCGAGGCGGCCATAGCTGGAACGACTTCGGCGATCCCACCGCGATCCACGCTGCTTGCCGATGGATCGCCGACCTTGAAAAGGTTGCACCGTGGTCACGGAATCGGCTGAGCTACAACGTCGGCATCCTGCGCGGGGGCGACCGCATTACCACGCTCGCTGCGACGGCGGAGGTGTCGCTGGACTTACGCAGCATCGACCCGGCACTGTTGGCGGAGGCGAAGGAGGCGGTGCTGCGATCGCTTCACACGGCCGCCCCTGCGTCGGCTTACAGTGTTCGGGTCGAGCCGGTCGGCTTCCGTCCCGCAGGCGCGCTGCCTGAGACGCATGCACTGCTGGCCGCCTTGCAGGAAACACACCGCGAACTTGACTTGCCGCTGACGGAGCGCCCCCTGAGCACCAACGCCAACTGGTTTATCCACCAGGGCGTTCCGTCGCTGTGCACCGGCATCGTGCGCGGGGCGGGCTATCACAGCCGCGAGGAATACATCGAAGTGGCATCGTTGGCGCAGGGCTGGCAGAAGCTCACCCGTCTGGTCGACCGCCTGCTGAACTGCCAATGCGAAGCGATGTGATGATGTTCCCACTCGCCCCTGAACATGGTGGGGTGTGCCCGTGGGGTGTCGGTTGCGGTCCGGGAGTGGGGTTCTGCGCAAATAAAAACCGTAAAACACTTGTTTAAGTGGTTTACGGTTTTATGAAAATGGAGCTGAAGAGATTCGAACTCTCGACCTCTTGCATGCCATGCAAGCGCTCTCCCAACTGAGCTACAGCCCCGCGAGACCCTTTATCAGGGGATCGGCGGGTAAGTATAAGCATATCGATCGTTGTGGGCAAACCGGTGGCAAATCAGGCTGGCGTGGGCTCAGGGATCGTGCGGGCTGATACGGACGCGGTCGAAGTCGGTGCGGGCGACCGTTTCGACTCGGCCGTCGACGAAAGCGATATTGATCGACTGGCGATGGCGGTCGAGGGGGATGCGATCGCCGATGCGACTGGGATGGTTGTCGACGTCGGCGAGGCTGCCGCGGGCGGGGGTGCCGCCAGTGGCGGTGGTGTAATAGAGGGCATTATTGCGTCGTAGAGGGGGGAGAGCGTCGGCGGACTGGCTTTTGGCTGTGCCGGCCTCGGCGTAGAGCATGGTCAGGGCGGGGCGGCTGACGCCGACGAGGTTGGTTTCCAGGGGCGTCTGGTGCTCGTTGCCGTGGACGCGGATCGTGGTGGAGAGGGGCGGGTACTCGAACGCGCCGCCAGCGTCGGGGTTGTCGGGGTTGCGAAGCAGGCCTGCGAGGTCGTAGTTGACACCGAAGGAAACGCGGCTGAGCGGTCGGCCGAACGATTCGCCATGCAGCAAGGCGTGGCCCGGGTTGGCTTGCTGAAGGGTGGCATCGCGTGGGCAGTAGAAATCGGGGCGAGCCTGACTCGGGCTGGAGCGGAAGGTTTCGCCGGCGATTTCGCCGAGGTAGGGCAGGAGGGCGCTGGCCCAGTCGTTGAGTTGGCCGTCGCGGTCGTAGCTCCAGCGGCGCTGGCTGGTGTCGTAGGCCTGTGCCCAGTGATGAGCGGAGGCGGGCTGGACGTGGTTGTTGTGATCGCCGAGGAAGGTGAGGCCGGCGAGAGTGACCTGCCGAAGATTGGCGGCACAGGCGGTGCTGTGCATGTTCTGTCGAAGGTTTGCAAGCGTGGGCAGAATCATCGCCAGCAGCAAAGCAACCGCTGCAATCAGCACAAGAACCTCGACGAGCGTGAAAGCGGACTGCTTGCGATCCATCACGTCATCCAGCGGACAGAAATACGGCCGCGTCGACATTGACACCCCCTGGAAATTTGACACATATTGCCCCGATCATCCAAAGTCCCCAATTGCTTGGGGCTGGACCAATTGATTTGATCGTAGCGATGGCAGCTTGCCTGTCAATGAAATTCTGTTGCGAGCAAGATTCATAAAAGGTTGATCGGACGATCAGCGGGAATGCGCAGCTTCTCACTGAGCAGTTGACTCAATTCACTCACGGCAGCGCGGCGGCGGTCCGTGCCGCCAGGCCTGGCATGCTTTGAACTGCCGATATGGGACCAATTCGGCTGAGCACGGGCTCGGCGAAGTGGGCTGGGCAGTCGTGGCGGAGCGGCGGGCTTGCCGGGACGAGCGTCGTATGTATCGAGTCGAACGGGCGTGAGACTGGCGTGGCCGCGACGGAGCAGGGTGCGGACGAGGTTAAGTTGGCGCAGGGTGAGGGTGATGAGCGTGGCGTCGTCGCAGCAGAGTTCGCGGTAGCCACGGATGCGGTTGAGCAGGCGTCGGCCCTCGGCGGCGCCTGAGCCGACGATGCCGCCGATGGCAGCCCCGAGCACCGTGCCCGTGCCGAGCGTGAGGCCGGCGGAGGCGATGTCGGCGATGAGGCCCACAGCCGCGCCGGTCGCAGCGCCGCCGCCGGTGCGTACGCCGAAGCGCCGCTGCGTTTCCGGGTTGAACAAGTCAAACTGCCATTGCCCATCCTTGAACGGCAGATCCGTGGGCAGGTAGTCGTCGCTTCGAAAGCGGAAGTCTTCGAGCAACTGATCGACGGTGCGCTGCTCGCGCTCGCGGATGCGTTGCTGAAGCGTGTCGATCGCCGCGGCGAGTTTCGCTTCATCATCAACAGGCGTGCGGACAACATACGCGGCCGCGTCGATGAGCAACTCGGCGATCGTGTTCGCAGCATTGGCGATCAGTGCATCGCGCATCCGATGACGGTCGGCGATGATCGCGTCGATCTGCTCGCGATGACTGTCGAGCAAGGTACGCATCTTCTCAAAGAGACGCTGCTCACTCATCTCACCAAGCTCAAGCGTGTCGAACTCGGCCACGGCGTGCAGGTTGAGCCTGGCAAGCTCATCACGCCACTCGGTGGCGCGGGCGGTTGGCGAGGCGATGAAATTGAGCACCGGCACGATCGGCCGGGCGCAGTAGGTGAGGATGGCCACCTCGTCGCGGTACTTGCCCAGCACAGACTCGCGGGCGTCGATCACGTAGAGCGCGACGTCGCTGGCCATGACCTGGCGGATGGCTTTGGCTTCCTGCGCGAACACACGACGGGCATCGTCGTGGGCGAGGAAGCGTTGCACGAGATCGTGGCCGATCGCGCGCTCGCCGCCGCGCAGTTGTTCGAGGCGTTCGAGCAGTGCGATCGGGTCTTCCAGTCCTGGCGTGTCATAAAGCTCGGCGATCGGTTGGCCTTCGACGGTGAGGGCCGCCCCGCGAACGTCACGCGTGGTGGCGGGGCTGTCGGAGACCTCGCCGAACGTGGTGTCGCGGGTGAGCGTGCGCAGAAGCGAGGTTTTGCCCGTGTTGGTGTGGCCGACGACGGCAACTTTGAGTGGCGCGGCGGCAGGGAAGTTGGGGCTCATGGCCGTACCTCCGCGGCGAGGGCCATGTCAAAGCGATGACGCAGCGTCTCAAGCCAGCTTCGCACGTCGTCAGCCGAGGCAAGGCGACGCGCGTCGTCTACATCGGCAAGCACACGATCAAGCACGCGCGAGATGGTCGCTTCGCCTCGGCCTTGCAACTCAAGCAGCATGGCGAACATGGCCGCGGCATCGACGGCTTCGGTGAAATCCTCACTTTGCAGCATATTATCGGCGTCGGTGGCGTGGCGGCTTTTGTCGGAAGCTCGCGGCTGCATTGCGCCTGCGATCGCCGCGCCGATCAACGACCAACTCGGCAAGGCCGCAATCACGAACGGTGAAAGCAACGTCGCCGCCGCCACGCAGCCTAACGCCCCCGACGCCGCACCCGCTGCGAGCCAACGTGGGCGCAATCGCAGGCTTGGCGGCAATAGCGATACCGCCCGCTCAGCGCTGTCGCGCACCTTCGTCTGCCAGTCAGCGGGCGATTGCTCACGCAGGTCGCTCGGCAGGTCGAGCAGTTTACGCCACGTGCGCGGGTCGCTGTTTTTGCGATATGTCGCGGCGATGTCGTGATGCAACTTCATACGAGCCGACGCATCCGGCGGCGCGGACCATTGGTTGCAATGCGTCACAATCACGTCGAATGCCGCCTCGAGTTGCCGAGCGGCGGGCGCGTGCGGCGAGGCGGTCGCTTCAACATCCGGCAGCAGGGCGGCAAGCCGATGCAGGCTCGTGTCTGTCGCATGATCGAGGTCGAGGTCGAGCACGTGCTGATCGTCCATACCGATCTGCCGGGCCAGCTCGCGCCATTGCATGAGTCGGCGTTCGACCATCTCCGCGCCGCCGCGGTCACGCACCGCCTGCCCACCGGTCAACAGCAGCACGGGCGAGCGTGTGACCGCTTGTCGCAGCGCTTGCAGGTAGCGTTGCGTGCCCCGGTCGGGTGTCGCGGCGAGTTCGCACACGATCACCAGCGCCGTCGGCTCGGTATCGCTTTGCGTCAGCTCATCAATCACCTGCTGCCGCGTCGTGCGATCATCGACAAAGCCGAGGTCCCGCCACGCCACGCCGTCTACCGTCGGTGGCCAGGGCCCCTCATTTGACCGCACCTCCACCGCAACAATCGCCGGCGGCCCGACCGCGCGCGTCGTCGGCTCATGCGCGGGCAATGCGTCCGCTGCCGTCGCTGGCTCGCTATCCGCTTCGGCCGGGTCAATCACACCCAACGCCTGCACGCTTGGCATCAGCCGATCGCGCAGTCGCTGATAATAAGGCTCATCCATATCCAGGCGATAGCGTCGCTGTGCACGCCACGCGAACAGGCCGCACATGAGCAGCAGCAGCAGCCGCGGAGCGAGCCCGTACGCAAGCACCGCACCAAGCAGCAGGCCCGCCCATGCGTCGCGTGCTGCGACGAGCGCATCGCGGTCGAGCGTCGCGGCGTCGCTGGCCTGCGTTGCGAGTACCTGCTCGGCCGTGGGCACGGTTAAGCCCAACCATGTCGGAGCCGCGCCGAGTACACCCGTCATCCAGACGTACGCCTCGGGCGTGAGGATTGTCGTCTCCCACGCGAACACGTACGCTCGCACGCTCAGCATGCCGGCCAACATCAACAGACAGCCCACGTTGAACGAAAGCCACATCGCGTGGCTGATCCCGCCGAACAGCCACACACCCAGGCGACTGCGCGTCACGGCTGTGCCCGTCGCGTCGATCGCCGCCATCGCTTCATCGCCTTGATGCAATCGCCCCGTCACCCACTGACCCGCCGCAACCACTTTCGCCCCCAGCGAGCCCTGCCCCGCGCCGCCAGGCCAGACCAGCATCGCCAACACCCACACCAGCAACAGCAACGTCTGCAACCCCAGCAGCACTGCCAGTACACCAAACACATTCACCGCTTCCCCGGCCTGACCGGCGGGGCCGATCTCCAACGCCCCTCGCGCCGCCCCGGCCCCCAGCAGCGCCCACACGACGATCGCCACCGTCACCGCCCACCCGCCAACCTGTCGCATCCGTGCCAGCGCATTGCGCAACGGCTTCGCCACCGGCAGCGCAGCCGCACGTTTTACGACACGTTGCTCCAGCCCGCCGCCCGCCTCGCGTGCCGCCGCTTCCGCGGAGGGCGCGCCGAGCAACGGGCCAGCCGAGGCCTCATACGCCTGCACCGCTTCCGCCAGCATCCGGTCGTTGAACCGCAACTGTGTCGCCTTGTCGTGATGCGCTTCGGCCGACATAGCCACAATCCTATACGCAACATCGACCGGGGACACGATCAAGCGACGTGCCGCCGGCTCACGCGTCAAAGGCGGCGACTTGCATATGTGACCATCCGCGAACGATCAGGTGGCCGACTGTGGCTCGTCATAGGTCAGGTCGAGGTGGAGGTGCTCGCGAAGTTCTTCGAGTGCCTGATACAGTTCGTTCATGTTCGCGTCGTCGGGAACGCCAAGCTCCACGTTGGCTTTGAACAGCAGCTCGCCGGTCATCGGAGCGCTGTATGAATCGCTGGTGAGTTCTTCGACGTTGATGTTTCGTCGGCTAAGCTCGCGGGCGAGGTCGCGGACGATGCCCGGGCGGTCGTGGCCTACGAATTCCAGCCTGAGCGTGCGAGCGGGCTGCGGCGTCGAACGCTCGGCCCGCTGAACGACGATATGCAGCCGATCGTTCGCAAGCCCCTGCAACGCCTTTTCCAGCGAGGCGGCGTGCTCCGTCGGCACGGTCAGCCAGACGAGCCCAGCGAACTGGCCGCCAACCGTCGCCATTCGGCTCTCCACCCAGTTGCCATGCTCGGCGGCAATGGTTTCCGAAAGCGATTCAACCAGGCCCCGGCGATCCGGGCCTACAACTGTCAGTACGAAAGAGTCATACATCAGCATTTCCTCGGCAATACAGGGTTCAGCCTCACCATTCTACCCGGAATCGGGGTTAGTGAGGGCCCGCCAGTTCGCTTGATGCCACTGACACATGGACGCCCCGCGTTTCGGTGGAGCGGTCTGCATACGATGGAATGATGCTTAAGCCAACGCAGGTGTGCGTCGAAATGGGCCAATAAAAAAAGCCCCGCCGAGCGAATCGGCGGGGCTTTTGTGTTTTTAAACGATCACGGTGTGATCGTGTGGTTGGATTTACCACACAGCGCCTTCACCGTTGTCCTGCTCGGCGTCCGCGTCTTCTTCCGTGTCCTCATCCTGGCCGAAGCCGCCCATCAGCGCGTCTTCTTCCTGGTCGTCGCCCTGTTCAATTCGCTGAACAACGCGGTCGGTGAGGTCAATGGTTTCGAAGCTGCCGTCCTCGTCATGGAGCACTTCCAGTACGATCATGTCAACGCCTTCTTCACCGGCGACCTCGCGGGCCATTTCACGGATCTCATCGAGCGTTTCCTGATCAATGCCGGAGTCTTCACGTTCGCCATCCTGGCGGAATGGATCCTGTCCCGCCTGTGCGGGCTGCTGAAGGTCGCCATCTTCCTGCTGACCGTCGCGAGCCTGCTGGTCCCGGTCCTGGTCTTGGCCGAGTTGACCGTCACGGGCCTGCTGGTCCTGACCTTCGCCGAGTTGACCCTCGCGGGCTTCCCGATCGTCTCGGTCTTTCTTGTCCTTGTGAGCTTCGAGAACAGCCATCAGATCGACCGTGCCGATACGCAACTCACCACCGGCGCGTTCACCGTCCTGGCCGAGCTGCTGCTGCTCCTGGTGCTGTTCACCAGCTTGCTGCTGGTCCTGTTCGGTTTGCTCTTGCTGCTCGCCAAACTGTGCGGCGGCGCCCATCGTGAGGCATCCAATAGCAAGGCCTGCGGTCGCTGTCTTCAAAAATCCTGGTCGCATGGTGCGTCCTCTCTTCTCTCCCTCGTTGAGGAGGGTCATAAAATGCTCTGATTCATTCAGAGCGTGGTTCAAAGCGGGTCATTTCCGGATCGGCCGATTTTCCGTCTGCATGCACTAAGAATTACGAGTGGGAAGCTAGGCTGTCTTTCCAAATCTTGAAAAAATCCCGGTTTTGGTGGATAAGCTGACGTGCATCAGGAAAACCCGGGGTTGCCGTAGCTCACTGATCCTGCCCGTCGCACGCATTGGTATGGAGGCGCGTTTAGATCGCGATGAACAGCGACCGACGCTTGTTCGGCTCGACGTGACGTGTGCGATGACCTTTGCCGACCGTGTCCTCGACGAGCAGTATGTCGCCGCCACGGAACGTACGACGTTCGCCGGTTGAGACTTCAATTTCGATCACGCCATCGAGCAGCACGATGTACTGTCGGCGCGGCGCGTTGTGCCAGTCGTAGTCATAGCCGGGCTCGTTCTCACGAAAGATGATCGCCTTGGCGGGCATCGGTTCGGAGAGTCGGCCGATCTCGCCCGCGTCGTTCAGTGGAATATCGGTCTCCTCGAAATGCGATTCGCCTTGGTCGTCGGCGTAGACGCGAGTGACTTTCATGATGTCGCTTCCTCATCGCCTGCGAGCACCTTTTCCAACATCGCACGGCAGACGCGCAACTCGTCATCGTTGACCGTATGCGGCAGGCCCGGATACCGGCGGACTTCGACAACCGCGCCCATGCGCGAAAGCACGGCCTCCGTTTCGCGGACACGTTCGAAAGGAATGTGCGCGTCAGGATCGTTGCAGCCGAGGAACACGGGCGTGCTTTCGAGTGAGCCGGCGTAATCGCGCGATGTTCCGGGCGGGCCGATGAGTCCGCCGGTCAACGCCATGACCGCGCCGTAGCGACGTGGGTGCCTTGCGATGAACTCACTGGTCAGGCAAGCGCCTTGCGAGAAGCCGAGCAGGGCGATGCGATGGCTGGGGACGCCACGGCTAAGCAGATCGTCGACGATTTCGGCCAGGCGTTTCAACGCCGAGTCGAGGTAAGGCTGGTTGGTTTCGATCTCCGCCAGGAAGGGGTTGGGGTACCAGGTGTGATTGGCGGCCTGCGGCGCGAGGCCGGCGAGGTTGGATAGATCGAGCGTGCGATGCAAAGCGAGGATGCTCTGCGCATCAGCGCCGCGGCCGTGGACGAGAACGAGTGTGGCGTCGGCATTTTCCGGCGACGGGCCGGCGGTGAGCATGGGCTGGTCGGCGTGGGGGTGCATCGTTTGGTTTCTGGTTGCTGGTTACTGGTTTCGGGTTGTGCTGGTGAGGCGCGGTGCGCTGGGTCAGAGCGGCTTGAGATTGGCCTCGATTTGTTGGCGTTGTGGTTCGAGGAACGGGGGCAGCGCGAGCGACTGGCCGAGCGTGTCGGCGGACTCGTCGACGGCGAAGCCTGGCCCGTCCGTGGCGATCTCGAAAAGGATGCCGCCAGGCTCGCGGAAGTAAAGGCTGCGGAAATAGAAGCGGTCGACCGGGCCGCTGGCGTTGATGCCGGAGGACGCGAGGCGCTCGGCCCACTTTTCATAATCGTCGAATGTCGGCGTGCGGAAGGCAACATGATGAACGCCGCCTGCACCGTAGCGAGCGCGTGGCAGGTCGGGCTCGACGCGAACGTGCAACTCGGCCGCGGGGCCGGCGTCACCCATCTCGTAGACGTAGGTGGTCGGGCCGGTCGCTTCGGCGTGTGTGTATTGGCGTGCCTGCCGCATCTCCATCAGGCCGGTGAGCACACGGCTGGTCGGCTCAAGGTCGGGCACGCTGATGACAATCGGGCCAAGCCCGCGCACCTGATGTTCGACGGCCACGGGGCTGTCCTGCCAGGGGTGGGCTTCGCCGACACCGTCATCAACGACGAGACTGATGCGTTGCCCCTCGGGGTCTTCAAAGTCGAGTGTGGACCGGTTGTCGCGCTTGACAATGTCGCTGACGGCGATGCCGTGGTCGGTGAGTCGCTTGGCCCACCATGTCAGGCTGGCTTCGTCGGCGACACGCAGGCCGGTGCGGACGATGCTTCGCGTACCGCGCCGTTCGGGCGCGGCGGGCCAGTCGAAGAATGTCAGATCCGTACCGGGACTGCCTTTGCCGTCGGCATAGAACAGGTGGTAGGCGGAAACGTCGTCCTGGTTGACTGTTTTCTTGACCAGCCGCATGCCGAGCGTCTGCGTATAAAACGCGAGGTTGCCCGGGGCGTCGGCCGTGATGGCGGTGAGGTGATGGATGCCGGCTAACTGCATAATTCCCTCCGTTGCATTTCGCGAAACGCTCTTGCTATGTCGACGCAGCCGCTAATTTGATCACAGCTAACAGGAGCCATCGTGGTTGGATGCGCCGGCGTCTACGTCGGTCGCAGAGGGACGTCGAGAATGATCTTTGTTCCGCGGTCGGGCTTTGTGTCAAGATGCATTCGGCCGCCGATCAAATGCAGACGCTCGCGAATGCTCAGCAGCCCGTACCCCGCGCGGCCAGCCGATGGCTCCTTAAGGGAATCCGGGTCGAAGCCCTTGCCCTGATCTTCAACAATGGTGTGCAACTGATCAGGATTGGGCTGAGTCATGCGAACGTGAGCCTCCTTCACGTCAGCGTGTTTGACGGCATTCAGAAGCAGTTCACGTACGGCCTGAAAGATGAATATGCGAACACTTTCTTCCGTGGGTTCGGCGATACCGTCGGTGTCGACTTCAACCGTCAGGCCATGCATCTGATGCATCCATTGGCCAAGCCAACGAAGGGCGGCGACCAATCCTTCGTCGTGCAGCACGGGCGGGCTGAGTTCAACGGTCAACGAACGCGAGGCATCGACGGCCTGGCCAAGCAAGTCGTTGGCACGCCTGAGGGTCTGCGTCAGTTGTGGATCGTCGGTCAGATTCTGCGCACTGGCGAGTTGAAATCGCGAGGCGACGAGCAGTTGTTGGAGGTGGTCGTGGAGCACTTGGGCGAGGCGTCGGCGTTCCTGTTCCTCGGCTCGTGTGAGTTGGAACGCCAGGGCACGGATCTGCTGCGTCCGCCGAACGACGCGCTGCTCCAGTGTTTCGTTGAGATCATTGAGTTGGTCCTCCACGGCCTGGCGTTGTATGGCACCGCCGAGGATGTTGGCGATCGCCTGGAGGAAATTGACATCGTCGCGGGTGAATTCCCGGCGGCTTGTGGCGTGAGCGCTCAGGACGCCGAAGGTGTGCGAGTATTCGCCCGCCACGATCACGCTTACGCCGCTGACAGCACCTTGCTCGCTGAGTAGTGTGGAATCTTTAAAGCGATTCTCTTCCGGCAGGTTTTCCACGATCACAGGGCCGCGGGTGGCCAACGTGTAGCCTGCGAGCGTATCTTTACCGCCCTCGACGGTCGCGTGCCCGATCAGTTGTTCCGGCCAGCCGACGCCTACCACCAGTTGAAAGACGTTTTCCTCTTCTTTCCATCGCAGCACGTCGACCAGCGGCGTTTCAAGCGTGCGACTGATCAGTTTGGCTGCCTCTTGAATGAGCTTGAACAGAGGGATGGTTTGCAGGGCTTGCTGCCCCAGTTCCGCCACGGCACGCTGCTGCCGTGCGTGGGTTTCCAGTTGTTCCTGAGACTGCTTGGCCTGGGTTTGATCGCGGAGAATTTTGAGGAAGCCGATCGCCTCGCCCGCATCGTTTTTCAAGGGCATCATCAGACCGTTGGACCAGAAGCACGAACCATCTTTCCGCGCGTGCCAACGTTCGTCTTCGCCGCGGCCGGTGGTGAGGGCACTTTTCCGCTCGCGGTCGGATATCCGATTTTTGACATCTTCTCTCGTAAAAATGACGTCGGCCGACAGTCCGATCGCTTCCTCTTCCGAATAGCCAAGCAGTCGCTCGGCCCCGTTGTTCCAACTGGTGATTTGGCCGTCGAGGTCGGTGGTGAAAATAGCGAAATCGAGGGCGCTATCGAGGATCAGGCGGAGGCGTTGTTCGCTCTGCCGAAAGGCTTCAGCCGGGTTGTCGCCGAAATCAGGGCGGGGCATGGGGTTTTGTCCGTTTGTACGTATAGCCGATGGTAGAACCGATATTGGTCAGGTTCCATCTCGATTCTAATCGCACAATCAAACGAACGCTTGCCGGTACGCCACAGCGATCGGTCTGACAGGTCGGATGAATGGGCCAAATCGGCTGGGTTTGTGTGTATGCGGTTGCCAGGATCAGCGGCGGCGGCGCGGGCGGGCGTTGGCTGGACGCGGCCGAGGCGGCTATTCTCATCGCCCATGGAACCGCTGGCGGCATTGATGATCGGACTTGGGCTCGGGGCGCTGCTGGCGCTGCCGCTGGCGATCGTCTGGAGTCGACGCACCGCCAGGCGGGTCCGTCGGCTGGAGCAGCGCGCCCGCGCCGCCGAGCGACTCGCCGAACTGGGCACGCTCACCGGCGGGTTGGCTCACGAGATCAAAAACCCGCTGTCGACCATCGGGCTCAATATCCAACTGCTTCAGGAAGACCTCAACGACATCGCCGAGCAGGTGCCGACCGGGGCGTCGTCGGAAGAAAAATTCGGGCGGGTGCAGCGCCGCTTCGGCGCGCTGGGGCGAGAGACGCAGCGACTGCGCGAGATTCTCGAAGACTTCCTCCGCTTTGCCGGCCGCGTGGAGTTGGACCTCGAAGCAACTGATCTGAACGCGCTCATTGACGAGCTGACCGACTTTTTCGAGCCCCAAGCTCGTGCCGGCCAGGTAAACCTGCGCACGCAGTTGATGGCTCAGCCTGCGATCGCGATGGCGGACCCCTCCTTACTGAAGCAGGCATTGCTCAACCTGCTGATCAATGGGCTGCAGGCCATGGCCGAAGCACGCGAGAAGGGCAAGCCGCATGGCGGGGCGAGTGAGTTGATCGTCCGCACCGAACGCCGACGGCCGCTGGATCACGATGAGATACACATCCACATCACCGACACCGGCCCCGGCATGAGCGAAGACGTCGCGGCCAAGGTGTTTCAGCCTTACTTCTCCACCAAGCGCGGCGGCACGGGGCTGGGCCTGCCAACGACACGTCGCATCATTGAAGAGCATGGCGGCCACATTGATGTGCATGCCGCCGTCGGCCAGGGCACGGACTTCACCATCGCATTACCGGCGGCGCTGGATGAGGCGTCGGCAAGCTGACAACCTTGCCTCGTCGCGACGGGCGAAGTTTAGAAGTTTAACGTGGCGCGATGTGGTTCAGCGCTGCGCAACGGCCGAGGCTGCCTTTGCCTCTTCAATTGCGCCGAGCACCTGGTCGACGGTATAAAAATCGCCCTTGAAAACTTCGCTGCCGTCGGGTGAAAAGACGATCAACAGCGGGATGGTGATGCGATTGACCGACGCGAGCTTTGCGTTGCCTGACTCATTATTGCCGGTCAGGTCGACCTTCATCGCCACCACGCCGGGCTGACGGAGCGCTTCGGTCACGCGGTCGGTGTAGAGCACGGCCTCTTCGAGCGCCTTGCAGTTCAAGCACCAGTTGGCGGTGAATTCCATCATGACCACATCGCCACGCTCAAGCGCCTGCTCGAAGCGATCGGGGGTGTAGTAGACCCACTCGATCGGGCCGGGGCGTGTGAAGTGCCATGCAATATGACTGCCCGCGAGGATGAACGCCAGGCCCAGCCCGGCGAACGCGACGCGCCTGCCGAGCGATGGCGTGATGCGAAACGTCCGCCACGCCAACCACGCGCCCGCCGCGACGCCCAGCCCGCCAACGACCCACCAGTAGGCGTTGCTCGGCGGTTCGCCCTCGACAACGAACAGGCCGGTGATGCCCGTGCCGATGAAATATGCCGCGGCGGCGAGCATGAGCATGCCCATCACCTGCTTGATCAGTTCGCTGGCTGGCCCGGTGCGGGGCATCTTCTCCACCAGTTTTGGAAACGCCGCGAGCACGAGGTAGGGCATCGCCATGCCCGCGCCGATGGCGAGGAAGACGATCAACGCCATGTCAGGCCGTTGAGTGACCGCGCCCGCCGCGGCGGCTCCCATGAATGGCGCGGTGCAAGGGGTGGAGAGCACCGCCGCCATGATGCCGAAGACGTACGAGCCGTGGAACGAGTCGTGCCGCGGCTCGATCATGTAAACGAAGCGCGGCAGGCGGACCGTGAACAGGCCGCACATGCCGATGGCCATGATCGCGATAAACGCACCGACGCCGATGGTGAAAAGCGGATACTGGAAGAGCTGGTTGGTCGCGAGGAAGCCGGAGACGCTGGCGACGGCGATGCCGATGGCCAGCCAGAAGCTGATGATGCCCGCGGCCATGGTCGCGCCGAGCGCGAGGCAGCGGCCGCGCGAGCCGGCCATCTGCGACAGGCCCATGATCTTGATCGGGATCACGGGCAGCACGCAGGGTGTAAGGTTGAGCAGGAAGCCGCCGACGCCGGCCATGAGCACGATCAGCAGCAGGCCGGTGACGGTGTTGATGTCCAGCGCGAACGCGAGGCCGAACAGGTCGAAGGCGACCACCTCGACGGGCACGTCGCCGCTGCGGATGCGCTCCCAGACGCCGACGTCGAAGCCGGCGAACACCGCGGCGGCAGCCTCGCCGTCGGCGGCTTCTCCCGAGCCTAGCGTCGCAGCCTCTTCCGCAGAGACGACACGGACGGTGACGGTATGTCGCTCGCCACGGACGGGCATCAGGCAGGAGTTGTCGTCGCAGGCCTGGTAGGTCGCGAGCACGTCAAAGCTGTACTCGCCCGGCTCGGCGTCGCTGGCGACGGTCACCGGCAGGAACGCCACGGCTTCACCTTCGTAGACGTCGTAATCGACCGGCCTGACGCCGAAGGCGACCTCGATCGTCACCGGGTCGGGCCACTGAATGAACTGCGGATGCGGCGTGAGCGGGCTGCCCTCGGGCACATCGACCTCGATGGCGGTGGCGATGTACATATCCGCGCTGCCAAGCTCGGTGGGCACGACCGGCGCGTGCGTGTGGATGTGCCAATGCTCGTCATGGTCGAACGTCACCGCCACGGGCAGATCGCTGCCAGCGACGACGGCGTCACGCTCGGGGGCGACGCGAACATCGACACGGGAGCTGGAATTGCTCAGCCCCTGCGCGAAGGCGTGGCCGTCGACGGCAAACGTCAAAAAAAGCAGGCTCAGCAGCAGCAGGGCGGTTCGGTGCATCGTTGGCATATGTCTCGCTGTACGGTGTCGGCGTGGTTCTTGTGCGGCGAAATCGCCCGAAAGTGGCCTCGCATTGCTGTGAACGCGTTTCACAGGCGTTTTGGAGTCATGGACGCAGGTTGCCCGATAATACGAACGAGCGACCCTGGAGGAAAATTTCAGCCGATGTCTGAAGTGCTGGATCAGAATGAAGTAGACGCCTTACTCGCCGCTGTCGACAGCGGCGAGATGGAGGGCGATGGCGCAGGCGCCGGGGCGGGGCAGGTCTTTTCCCGCAACCGTCGGCCGGGCCAGGAAGACGTCGAGGTCCGCGCCTACGACTTCAAACGCCCCGAGCGCGTCTCGAAAGACCAGATGCGGGCGCTGCACAACCTGCACGAAGGGTTCAGCCGAAACTTCAGCGTCGCGCTGTCGGGCTTTCTGCGGACGATCATGGAGGTGAAAGTCTCCAGCATCGAGCAGATGACCTTTTCCGAGTTCACACACTCGCTTCCCAACCCCACCTGTTTCAACCTGCTGACATGTGAGCCCTTGGAAGGCAACATGTGCCTTGAGATCTCGCCGTTGATCATCTACCCGGTGGTCGATCGGCTGCTGGGCGGCTCGAACGCGGACCTGTTCATCCCGCAGCGACCGCTGACGGCGATCGAACTGCGGCTGGTGAGCAAGATCATCGATCGCGCCAAGCGGGCGTTGGCCGAGGCGTGGGAAAACGTCATGCCCGTGAACTTCGAGCTGGATGACACGGAGAGCAACCCGGTCCTGGTGCAGATCGTGCCGCCGAACGAGGTGGTGGTGCTGGTGGGCTTCGAGCTGAAGATGGGCGGCCGAGCGGGCACGATGAACCTCTGCATTCCGTACAACGTCATCGAGCCGGTGATGGAGAAGCTGTCCAGCCAGACGTGGGCGGCCTACAAGCGCAACCGCGGCGACACGGCCCTGCGGCAGCGGGTCGCCCGCCGACTCGACGCCGCCCGCCTGCCGGTCACCGGCGTGCTGGCGGACACGACCATCAAGCTGCGCGACCTGATGAACCTTCAGGTCGGCGACGTGGTCCTCACCGACAAGCCCGCGTCCGCGCCGTTGACACTGACGGTAGGCGACCGCCGCAAGTTCATCGGCAACCTCGGCCAGTTCAAAGGCAACCGGGCCTTCAAGGTTCGAAGGCCGATCAACCCCAAAGATCGCGTGTAGCTTTTCTTTAAGCCCCGACCTCAATGAGGCGTCGCGGTGTTACACCGTGGGCTTTATGCATTGTGTGCTGACGTGGGATCAGCATCATGCGGCTGACGCTTCAAGCACGTCCAACGCCGCATGGAGATGGAGCGGATCGCCGTGGTGGACGAGTTGGGCTGGTGCGCTGATGGCCAGCAGGTTTCGCTTGATCTGCGCGAGGGCGGGCCAGTCGCTGCCGACGGGCAGGCCGTGTTGCTTTCGCTGCTGGGCGATCAGTCGGCAGACCTTGCGACCGTTGAGCCGGTCGCGCCTCGCCCAGAACAGGTGCTCGAAGTAAACCGCGTCTTCGACCCAGTGGCCGACGCGTGTATGGGCAAAGTCGAACAGCAGGGCGGGGCCGTCGGGCGCGGGGTCGCGGGTCATGGCGTTGCCCAGGTGCAGGTCGCCGTGACACCAGTCTTCGATGGGGCGATCGTGCCACTGTTTCAGCCAGCCGTTGAGCTTGCGGTGAGCTTTTTTAAGCACGGTCCGCCAGCGCTGAGCCTGGGGCACATGCGAATCACGCACCGCCTTGCGCGCCCGTTCGTAGACCGCGTCCCAATCGCGCAGCATCGGGTCGCCTGCCAACGGCACATTGCGGGATGCGGCGTAAAACCGCCCGGCAGCCTCGGCGAGCAGATCAAACTCTCGGCCGTTCCACTGCGGCCCCAGCGGTCCGTGGGTCAGACGCTCCATCACCACCCAGGCCAGGTCGTATCCGCCGAGCATCTCGCCGTGTGCGAAGACGCGCGGCGCAACTTCGCCGACCTCGCCCAGATGGGCTAACCAGTGTCGTTCACATGGCGGAACGGGCATCTTGACCACCACGTCGTGTGGCTGGCCGTCGTCGTCAGCGTAAGTGGCGTAGCCGGTGACCGCTCCGCCGCGTTGCCAGTCGGTGCGGAACCAGTGCAAGTCGGTAAGTCGGCCCTGGCAGACGTGCAGCAGCACGGGCGCGAGGCTCGTGCCCAACAGACTTTGTTTGCTTTGATCGTGATCGGAATGCGGCAGCGCGGCCGGCTGATGGGCCAGACTTTCATTGCTCGGCAGGGGCGTGGCAACGTCGCCGTTGCCGTTCGCGATTGGCCCGGCGGATGTGATGCGGCCTGCTGCGTAACCCAGGCCACTGGCTTCTACATCCACCGAGCCCGTCTGCCCTGCCACGGTGCCATCCAGCGAGGAGTCGGCATTCATCCGTGTCGTCCTTGGCGACGGACCCCAGTCTCTTTATCACGGTAAGGCTCGAACGGCCCGGAGGCAAGCCCTTTTGCCCGATTTGCCACGGCGCGTACCATGGGGCCCCGGCGGGCGGCCGTGTACGCCCGTTTTCAAACACTGACGAGAAGCGACTTTCCGAAAGAAGCCCCTATGCGCGACCCCCGCCTCGACCAGCTTGCCCGTGTGATTGTGGAATATTCCACCGGCGTCAAGCCGGGCCAACTCGTTCGACTCAGCGGCGAGCCGATCGCCACGCCGTTGATCGAAGCGCTCTACGAAGCCATCATCAAAGCAGGCGGTAACGTGCACCTGAAACTCGCACCCGAAAGCCTCACCGACATCTTCTACGAACACGCCAGCGATGAGCAGCTTCAATATGTCAGCCCACTGGCAAAGCATGAAATCGAAACCGTCGACGTGAGCATCGGCCTCTGGGCGGAGACAAACACCAAGAGCATGTCGCGCGTCGATCCGCAGCGGCAACGTCTCGCCTCCGCCGCTCGCAAGCCGATCATGGAAACATTCATGAACCGTGCCGCCAAAGGCGAACTCAAGTGGTGCGGCACGCTCTACCCCACGCTCGCCTCGGCTCAGGACGCGGAGATGAGCTTGCGACAATATGAAGATTTCGTCTTCAAGGCCGGCCTGCTGGACGCCGACGATCCCGTGGCGGCGTGGCGGAAAATCGAAGCCCGGCAGCAGAAGGTAGTCGACTACCTCACCGGAAAGAAAGAGCTGCACTTCAAAGCCGACAACGGCACGGACCTCACCGTCAACGTCGAAGGCATGACATGGATCAACTGCTGCGGCCACGAAAACTTCCCCGACGGCGAAGTGTTCACCGGCCCGAACCTCAAGGCAGCCGACGGCGGGGTCAACGGCATCGTCCGCTATTCGTTCCCCGCAGTGCACGGCGGCCGCGAGGTGCACGGCGTTGAACTCACCTTCGAAAAGGGCAAGGTCGTCGACGCCAAAGCCGAGAAGGGCCTCGACTTCCTCCAGCAGATGCTCGACCAGGACGAAGGCGCTCGCTACCTCGGCGAAATCGCCATCGGCACGAACTATTCAATCACCGAATATTCCAAGAACACCCTGTTCGACGAAAAGATCGGCGGCACGTTCCACGCCGCCGTCGGCGCGGGCTATCCGGAAACCGGCAACAGCAACAGCTCCGGCCTGCACTGGGACATGGTATGCGATTTACGAACCCCCGCCGGCGGCGGCACGATCACCGTCGATGGCGAGGTCATTCACAAAGACGGCAAGTTCGTCTTCCCCGAGTGGCCGGGCAACGAGGCGTAACCTCTGAATCCTAATCCGCCCGCCCGGCGGTCGCGGCCTGCGGGTGGTCGTCGCTGACGAGGTCGAGGTCGGCAGCGGCGGCGTTGCCGTGCACCTGCTCGGGGTTTTTACAGCCGGGAATGACACACGTCACGGCCGGGTGCTTCAGACACCACGCGAGCGCCCACTGCGCCATGGGTACGCCGGCGGGCAACTCTTCCTCAGCGATGCGCTGCACCTCTGTGAGCTTCGCCGCGCGATCCTCGGGCTTATGCCATCGGCTGCGCACATCGTTTTCCGGAAACTCACTTGCGGTGGTGTACTTGCCCGACAGGTAGCCGGACGCCAACGGCACGCGTGCGAGCACGCCGAGGTTCTGTTCGCGGCAGAGGTCGAACACGCCCGCCTCCTCGGGGGCACGATCGAGACGGTTGTAGACGACTTGGATGAGTTCGATGCCCATTCGCTGCGAGGCTTCGACCTGCTTCGCGTTGCGGTTCGAGCCGATGCTGTTGCCGATGTGACGAATCTTGCCCGCAGCTTTCGCGTCGTTCAGTACGGCGAGCACATCGTCGTCGAAGAACTTGTCGTCGCCCCACGAGTGATACTGGTAGAGATCGACATAGTCGGTTTTCATGGCTTTCAGCGATGCTTCAAGCTGTTGGCGGACGTCGTCAGGCGAGCGGGGTTCGGAGCGTTTGAACGGCTCGTGGAACTTGTGGCCGAACTTGGTCGCGAGCACCCACTTGTCGCGGTCGCGAGCGATGGCGTTGCCGGTGAGCGATTCGGAGAGGTGGTCGCCGTAGCATTCAGCGGTGTCGATGAGGTTGATGCCGGCTTCGCGTGCGGCGTCGAAGATGGCGTCCACATCGGGCTGCGTGAAGGTCATGCCCCACTCGCCGCCGTACTGCCACGTACCGACGCCGACGACGGAGACACGGAGGTTGGTTGAGCCGAGGGTGCGATACTTCATGTTGCATGCTCCGGTTGACGAGTTAGCTGTTCAGTGACTCTTCATTCGTAGGGCGGGCCAGCCGCTGTGACAAGCGCGGTGTCGAATCGCATCATTTCTCAGCAAAGAACGGCTGACTCCATGCACGCTTGATGCCGCGATGCGCTTCGACGCGGAAAAAGGGCAGGCCTTTGGGCGTTGACCATGTCAACTCGCCGTCGTCGGTCTGCGTAAGCGTTTCGCTGCCGGGGCCGATGACGCGGATGTGTTTGGTCCGCGCGTCGACTTTGACGTGGAGTTGGCCGTTGCTGAGGTGAATCTTATCGAAGCCGGGGCCGGTGCTGGCATAGAACGCGCCCTGCTTGAGTTGCTCGACGATCGTCTCCCATGTGACTTCGCCCGCGTGGTCGGCTGGTGTCTGCACGTTGACCCAGCCGTGACCGGGCGAGGTGTACTGGCAGTGGAAGTCGTCGGTGGCGACGGCGAAGAGGCGTTTGCCTTGGGTCAGCAGTTCGTCCCAGAGGGCGACGTTGCGCGTTTCGTCCGTGCCGCGCAGTTCGCGCAGGCCGTTGTAGATTTCGATGGCATGGAGCACGTCGGCGGCCTTGCGGACGTTGTCGTCGCCGTGTGGGTATTCCTGCGGATGGCAGGCGATGACGAAGCCGCCGGCGTCGCGAAGGGCGGCGGCGCGCTGGGTGTAGTCGTCGCCGGGCGTGGGGGTGACGTCGTGGACGCCGAGTTCGATCATGTGATCCGTGCCGCCGTTTTCCTCGCCGGGCACGACGACGAGGCCGGCCGCCTGCTGCCAGCCGCCTGCCTGGGCGGGGGTGCAGGTCTTGTTGTGGTCGGTGACGGCGAGGAAGTCATAGCCGAGGCGGGCGTACATGCGGCCGCTCTCGCTGATGTCCATGAATCGGCCGCAGGTGGTGTGGGCGTGCACGTTGCCGCGTAGCCAGTGGTCGGAAGGCGTGTATGGGCTGTGGTATTCGCTCATCGAAAAGGTGTACCTCAAGGGCAGAGGGGAATGGGGTGATCAATCGCGCGATTTTGAGGCGATTGTTACACAAACGGTGGGGAAGTTCGAATCGCGGCGGTTGCCGGCGACAGCCGAGCCGTGAGAAAAGGCGATCGCGCTTTGGCGATGGACCGATGATAGGATCAGGTGATTGATGTGGTTTGACCGGGTCTGAATCTGAAGCACGGGAGTGCATTGATGGATTTGAAAGTTTTGCTGACATTGCCGCTTTGCGTGGCGTTGAGTGGTGCGGGCCTGCTGGCGGACGAGGCCGACGCGCCTGCGGACGAGTCGACGATCGGGGCGAACGAGTCGGGTGTGAGCAACATGCCGCGCGACGGGCTGGACCTGCTGCGCGACCGAGAGTCGCCTGCGGTGGAGCCGTTTCGCGGGCCAACGATAGGCGGGACAGGGCCGCGTGTGGATGTGGACCCGGCGGTGGTCGGGCTGCCGCCGGGGGAGGCGGTGCCGCGTGCGCGTCGCGAGGGTGATTTTCTGGTGAACCAACCAGGTCGAGTGCTTCGGCCGGACGACGGGAGCTTGTGGATCTTTCAGCCGACGGTGCGGGAGGATGAAGAAGCGGAGGCGGACGCCTTGCCACCGATGCTGGTGCTGCCGTCGGGTCGGCTGGAGATGATCGAAACGTACATGCAGGAGCAGGGGGGCGACGCGTGGTTCGAAGTGTCCGGCCGTATACACGCATATCGTGGCGTGAACTACCTGTTGCTGACACAGGCACGGCCGCGTGTGAGTGCGGAGGCGCAGTCGACGGATGAGGGTGACGAGTCGGCGGAGCAGGCCGAGGCGGTGGATGAGGATGAGGACCCGATGTTGCGAGCGTTGCTGGAGCAACGACAGGCAGCGCCGTCAACGCCTCGTGAGCAGGCGACGACGGATCGGCCACGCGATCGTGCGGCCGTGGTGGCGGGCAGTGCGCCGGGGTCAGGCGAGGCGGCAGGCGAGACGTTGCGGGATGAGGGCAGCATGCTGGTGCAGCGTCGCGGTCGCGTGACGCGCGCGCGGGACGGAGGGCATGTGTTGTTTACGTTTGAGGCGGATGGGCGTGAGTCGCCGGAGTCGCCGATGATACTGCAGCCTTGCCGGTTGATGGAGTCGATGGAGCGAATCGTGCAGCAGCGTGGCGAGCAGGTGTTGTTCGTCGTCTCGGGACAGGTGCAGCGCTATCGGGGCGCGAATTATCTGTTGCCGACGATGATGCGCGTCTCGCCGGAGAAGGGGAACCTGGGGCGGTAAGGTTTGAGTTGCGATTCTGTCAGTCGGGCCAGTCACCGATGAACACTTCGGTGGCGGGGCCGGTCATGTATACGTGATTGTTGCTTTCGCGCCATTCGAGCGTGAGATCGCCGCCGGGCAGGTGGGCGGTGATGGTGCGGTCGTTGCGATCGGTGAGCACACCTGCGACGCAGACAGCACTCGCGCCCGTACCGCAGGCGAGTGTGATGCCGCTGCCGCGTTCCCATGTTCGCATGGTGACTTCGTTGCGGGCGTGGAGCTGGACGAAGTGGATGTTCATGCGGTTTGGAAAGGCCGGGTGTCGTTCGAGCAGCGGGCCGAGGCGGGTCAGGTCGATGGCATGAACATCGGGCACGTAGATCATCGCATGGGGGTTGCCCATGGAGACGAAGGTGGTGGTGAGCAACTCGTTGCTCTGCGCGATGGAGAGGCGGAAGGTTTGTGGCTGATCGGTCGGCGTGAGCTTGTCGGGGGCGACGGGGACGTGGGCGGGTTCGAGGATGGGGGCGCCCATGTCGACAGTAACCTGATCGACCTTGCCGTCCGCGTTTGTGGTGTATTCGAGGCTGAGCACGCCGTTGCCGGTCTGAACGCGCATGGGGTTGGCGGCGGTGATGCCGTAGTCGTGGGCGAGCTTGCAGACACAGCGGACGCCGTTGCCGCACATCTCGGCTTCGGAGCCGTCGGCGTTGAACATACGCATGCGAACGTCGGCCTCAACGCCGGGCTCGGGCGGCAGGGCAAGGATGAGGCCGTCGCCGCCGACGCCGAAGTGTCGGTCGGCGATGCGCGGCGCGAGGTCGGCGGGATCGGCGATGGTGTGTTCGTAGCCGTTGACGTAGACGTAGTCATTGCCAAGGCCGTGCATCTTGATGAAGCGCATGGGGGTGCTCTGCGTGGGTGCGAGTGCGGTTGGGGAGGGATTATAACGGAAGGTCGGCGCGGTGACCCCACGGATTCGCTGCGCTACATCCGTGGGCTTTATGGGTTGGTTACGGGAGCAGGGCGGTGGCGAGGATGTAGAGGGTGATGACTACGAGCAGGGCGGTGGCGGCGGTGAGGTTGATCCAGAACATCTGGCGGTCAATGCTCAGGCGGTCGACGGGTTGGCCGACGATGCTGCGGAGATAGTCCTGTCGCCAGCCGATCGAGCCGTGCCGCCAGCTTTTCTTGTGGATGGGGACATGGTTGAGCAGCGCGACCTGCTGAAGCGCGCCGACCATTGTCTCGGCGGACTCGTGGTCGACAATGACACGGCCGTCGGCGTCGCGGGCTGGCTCGGCCCGATTGCCGGCGAGATGTTGCACGGCGAACGTGTCGGCCTGACGTTCGATGCGGCGCGAAACCCAGCCGAAGCCGAGGTACCAGCACAGGCCAGTCGCGAGCAGGGTTGCGCCGACGACGCCCTCTTCGGTGCGCAGGATGTCGAGCAGGCCGAACGTCCAGCCGGCCATGACCAGTTGCGGGCCGGTTGTTTCGTCGCCCGTGGGGAGCGTTTCGGCGAGAGTGAAGAACATCAGGCCGAAGCCGAGCTGAAAGAGGCCCAGCATGCCCAGTGCAATGGCGATCAGCCAGAACATGTGATGCCGACGCACGTGGGCAAGTTCGTGCGCCATCACCGCCTCGACCTGCTCCCGGCGGACCATTTCGAGCAATGCATCGGTGAGCAGGATGTAGCGAACAGGGGCGAAAACGCCCATCACGGCTGCGTTGATCATGCCGCCGAACGTTCGCCAGAGCAGCAGCTCGCGTACGCCCACGCGATGTTGCCTGCACATGGCTTGCAGGCGATCGCGGAGCTCGCCCGCCGGCAGGGGCACGGTGTCCCAGACATGGCGGATGATCAGCGGAGCAAGCAGGAAGATGCACCCCGCACCAAAGAAGACCAGCAGGGGCGTGGGGTCACGGCCAACCAGTTGCCAGTCGGGGGGGGTGAAGCGTTCGACGGTCTGCGTCCAGGTGAGGATCAGCAGCAGCGGCACGAGCACCAGGGCCATGTGATGCCGAACCTGTGCGAGCACGAACTGGCTCCGCGTCCAGACGGGATAGATGGGCATGCCCGCGTCGAGTCGGCCGATCAGCGACGACTCGCGGATTCGCCGTTCGATGGGGTAGTACGCCCACCACGCGGCGATGAGCAGCGCCAGCGTCGGCAACAGCACGACCAACTCGTCGAGCAGGATCAGGTCACCGATGAGCCCGCGCACGGCGATCAGCAGGCCCAAGTACAGATCAAGCCCGTACAGCCCGACGGCCGCGAGGCGGTAGAGGCTGCCCCAGCGGTCGAGGCGGACCATTGCCCGCTGCGCCCCCGGCTTGCCGAGCTTGCCGAGCATGTGTCGGCAAAGCAGCCAGTAGCCGACGAACAGGGCGAGCTTGGGCAGCGTAACCACCGTCAGCAGCGCCAGGCCGGCCAGACGCGGCGCATCGACGGCCATCACGGGGAAGGCGTCGTGGAGGAACAAGGCGAGGATCAGGACGATCAGTAGGATCTGCATACGTAAGTGGGAATGGTTCGCTGAGGGTAAGTGTTGGATTTTACAGGGAGTTTACGCCGGTTGTGCCGATGGTGTCGTTGGCGCGATGAACTTGTCGGCCGAGGGCGGCAGGGGCCAGGTGGGTTGAAGGCGTTGGTGTGGTATCGTAGGCGTGCTGTGCGGTAAACCTTGCAGGAGTTTTTGATGTCAGAGAACCCGTCGAATCAGCCATCGGAAGAATCAGGCAGCGGCCCGGTCGGCCGCGGGCCGGTTGACCCGCGTGGCGCGAACCAGCCACCCCCGCCGCCGCCGCAGGGCTATGCACCGGTGGCGATGATGCCTGCCGCGCCGCAACAGCGTGGTATGTGGGGCAAGCTTGGGGCGTCGTTGCTGACGACGGTGCTGCTGCTGTCGATTGGTGTGAATATTTACCTGGGCATCATCGTCGCGGCCTATACGGGCGGCGGGCCAAGGGAGTCGGCTTACGAAGACGGCGACCGCTCGCACCGCATTGTCGTGCTGCCGATTGAAGAGATGGTCACGGACAGCACGCACGCGTTCGTCCGTCGGGCGCTGCGTCTGCTGGAGGATGACCCGCCCGCGGCCGTGGTGCTGCGCATCGACTGCCCCGGCGGAACAGTGGCGGCGTCGGACCGGGTTTGGCATGAAATCACACGATTCAAAGAGAAAACCAACGTGCCGGTGGTCGCCAGCTTCGGGTCCGTGGCGGCGAGCGGAGGCTATTACATCGCAGCGCCGGCGGACGCGATTGTCGCCGAGCCGACCACGATTACCGGCAGCATCGGCGTGATCGTGATGGGCTTCACCGTCAACGAACTGCTGGACAAGATCGGCGTGACGCCCGAAATCGTCACCTCGGAGTTTTCAACCAACAAAGACCAGTTGCTACCCATCCGCCCGTGGACGGACGAGGAGCGGGAAATCCTTCGCGTTACTCGGCTCGAGCCGGCATGGGAGCGGTTTGTGCACGTGGTTCACGAAGGCCGGTCACATGTGCTGGACGAGGCCGCGATTCGCGAGCTCGCCACCGGCGAGGTGTTTTCCGCACAGCAGGCGTACGACCTTAAACTGGTCGACCAGATCGGCTACATGGAAGACGCGCTGGCGCTGGCCCGCGAGCAAGCGGACCTGCCGGAGGGTGTGGAGCCGCGGGTGACGATTATTCGCCAGCCGAGGGGGTTCGGTCTGATGAGCCTGCTGGCCGCCAGCGGCTCGACCGAACTGGACGCCATGCAGCAGGTTCGGCAGCTTCGCGACCTTTCGCCCGAGCAACTGCGGGCTTGGGTGATGGAGATGGCCGCGCCGCGGGCGATGTACCAGAGCTCGCAACGGTAAACGGCCGGCGACCGCCGAGCGTGGCCGTCGGCTCCGGGGCGAAAAATGTTGGCGGATTTTGTGTAACTCGTGTGTATCGAGTAAGATGATGCCAGCCTATACGCCCTCATAGGGCAGCTTTGGCGCGTGCCAGTCAGCGTGTTCTGGCCTCATTCGTCGCCGGGTGTATTCACGGCCTCATACCGATCAAAAGGATCACGAATTATGAACGTTCGAGAATGGCTTAACAACAACTCTGCTGTCGTGACCATCGTGGCGGTGCTCGTGCTCTGCTTCGCCTTGGCGTTCATCATCTGGAACAACACGCCGACCCGACCCGGGCCGATCGATATTTACTTTGTCGACCTGAACACCGGCGAACTGTTCGTCGGCAAGAACAATGAGCACCCGCCGATCCAGGCCCCCTCAGACAACGAGGGTGAGTACAACGGTGTGCGAATTCACATGTACTCCTGCGGCGACTGCCCCTCGCGACTCCAGGGCCGATCGGTCGAAGACCTGGCCAGCGACGGCGTTTTCGTGGCCTACTACGAACGCTATACCGATGAAGCGCGCCAAGCCTTGCAACGGGATATGACCGAGTCGAGTCCCGAAGACGAAATGCGCTATTACGAAGTGATCGAAATGGGCCAACTCGTCCGCTCCCCCGAGCGAACGGAGTGGGTCTCGATCAACTCTGAAGCCGGCTATCGGCTGATGAGCCGATTTGGTGATCGCTGCGACCGTGGCGACACGCCCTCGATCTGTCGGCCGTAAGTCGGCCAGACGCAAACCCTGTGGTGTAATGAAACGCCACTGGCATGCGGGAACCTCGGACGCGTATGTGTTTGGCGACAAGCCTTGCACGCAACGCTCCGCCGAGCTTCATCGCATGCCAGTGGCGTTTTTATTTGCGCGCAAGCTAAGACCGAAGCCAACGAACGGCATGATCTGTTAAGGCCTCGCCGAGCGTTTGCAGCAGCGGACTGCAAACTCGCAGGTCAACGCGACAAGTCGCTTAGCCGCGGCAGGCGGCGTTTCGTCGAGCGGCAGGGGGTTGGGGCTGTTGAAGGTGTGCGAGGCGTCTTGAATGATCTCCAACTGCCCACGCTCGCCCGCGGCCGAAGTAAGCGATTGCGCCGACTCGACCGGGACGATTTCGTCCGCGCTGCCGTGCACGATCAACACCGGCCAATTGCCCTGGCCCGCCATCGCCTGCGGGTCGAGGGCCTCGCCCTGCGTTTCAATATCCGTCAGCCAGTCACGCCCCACCATCAGCAGCTGTCCCGTTCGGCCGGAGGGTGACGCGACCTTGCCCGCCCGGCGCAACATTGCATCCTGCTCCGGCTGCAGATGATTCGCACGATCCGGAGCCGCCGCCGACACCACACCCACCGGCATCGGCACGGCAAGCGCCAACTCCGCGCCGCCTTGCGCAGCAAGCTGGCCGCTGGCGCACAGCGCGGTCACACCGCCGCGGCTGTGGCCGAACCACACCTGCGGCAGCGTCCGATCGGCGGACGCACCGGCGATCTCGCCCGCATCGGCCGCGGCCGCAACGGTCCATAAGTCCTCAACCTGTCGGCTGAACGTGTCGCGCTCGAACAGCTCCGGCCGTTCAAACGTGTCGACGTTGCGCGTCATCCCGCTGTGGCTGAAATTAAAGCGATGCGCAATCAGCCCCTGCTCCGCGGCCGCGCGAGCGAGGTATGGAAACAGGCCGTAGTCTTTGTAACCCTTGAACCCATGCGCGATCAGCAGCACGCCGACCGCGTCATTGTCGGGCAGGTGAGCCGTGCCGTAGATCGGCTGATCATCCGAGCCGGCGAGTTGCCAGTCGACTTGTCGAGGCATGGCGTGCCCTTTCAACTACAGCCGGGCGATGACCGCGTCGGCGAAGCCCATCGTGCCGAGTTTGCCGCCGATGTCGCCGGTTTTTTCGCCATCGGCAAGCGCCTGGTTGTACGCCTGCTTGATGCGGCTGGCGGCTGTCTTGCACGCCTCGTCGTCTTGGGTGGCGTGCACATGATTCAGCATCATCACGGCCGACATGAGCAGGGCGAGCGGGTTGGCGATGCCCTTGCCCGCGATGTCCGGCGCTGAGCCGTGCACCGCTTCGAAGATGGCAGTGTCTTCGCCGATGTTCGCGCCCGGCACGACACCAAGACCACCGACGAGCCCCGCGGCGAGGTCGCTGACGATGTCGCCGTAGAAGTTTTCCATCAGCAGCACATCAAAGTTGGTCGGGTCCTGCACCAGCCGCATGCAGCCGGCGTCGATGATGAACGTGTCATATTCGACATCCGGAAACTCCGCGTCGTGCACGTCCTGCGCACAGCGGAGAAACAGGCCGTCACTCTTTTTCATGATGTTGGCTTTGTGGAAGGCGGTCACTCTTCGTCGGCCGCGCTTCTGCACATACTCAAACGCTCGGCGAGCGATGCGCGTGCTCGCCTTTTCCGTGACGATCTTCATCGACGTCACCACGCCGGGCACGATGTCGTTCTCCACCCCCGCGTAAAGCCCCTCGGTGTTCTCACGAAAGATGACGAGGTCGACGTTTTCGAATCGCGTCGGCACGCCGGGCAGCGAACGCACGGGGCGAACCGCCGCGTAAAGGTCCAACTTCTGCCGAAGCTGCACGTTCACCGAAGTGAACCCCTTGCCCACCGGCGTCGTGCAAGGGCCCTTCAGCGCAAGCTTGTCTTCGCGGATCGCATCGAGTGTCGACTCCGGCAGCACGTCGCCATGCTTTTCCATCGCGGTCAGCCCAGCCAGGTGGGGGTGAAACTCAACCGGCGCCTCGACGGCTTTGAGCACCTTCAGCACGGCTTCGGTCACTTCCGGGCCGATGCCGTCGCCGGGAATCAGTACGGCTGTATGCGTCTTATTCATGCCCCCAGTATAGAGCCGCGGCGCAGGAACGCAGCTTTGCTATGCTGGGCAATTTGTGAAAATGAGTCGCGGGGAAATCTGACTCAGCCCACGCGCCCACACATTCGGCGAAATGCCTCACGAGGATTCAATACATGACCGACCAATCATCACCGCAGGGCGACGAAGCCAACCCGCTACAAGGCTACTACGAATGGCAGATCACGACGCTGATGCTGGCGTACGATCTGACGGACCCGATCCCGCAAGGCGATGATGGCGACATGGCCGAGCATCGCCGCAAAGCGATCGAGCAGGAGCTTGGCGAGTTGGTACGCAACCTGCTGCCACAGGAATATCTGGAAAATCCGGAACGAGACTTTCCACCGGAGGTCATGATGGCGATCACGCGAGCGACGCTTCGCCGCGCGATGGAGATCGCTCAGCTTTAACTGGCCACGGTCACTGGTCGTCGTATCATCGTCTGCCTCGTTTATTTCGGCCGGTGTCCATCCAGAGCACGTCGATCAGCAGAATCACACCGCCGATCGCGGCGCCGAAGAAGCACAGCACAGCCAGGCCCGGGTAGCCGAAGATCGTGAAATCGGTTTCGACGCTCATCATCATCGCAGCGCCGACGATCAGCGCCGCGAGCACAAGCCCGGCAGTGACACGGTTGGCGATCTTCTGAATCCCCGCGATCAACTGGTCTTCATCGATCGCATCAATCTTGAAGCGCAGGTCGTTGTCGGCAAGGGTGTCGAGCAGCCGATCGACGCGGCGCGGCAGGCCGGCGGTGAAGTGTTTCATCTCCATCAGGTTGGTAAACAACTGACCCGGCCGAAGGCCGCGCATCGTCCGCGTTCGCACGATCGACACGGTATGTCGGCGGAGCGCTTCGTTCGGGTCGAAATCCGGCGCGAGCGTCCGGCCGATCTGGTCCAGGTTCATCAGCGCCTTGCCAAGTAGCAGAATCGGCGCGGGGATGCGCAGACCCGTGCCGCCTGCAACACGGCAGACGTCCATCAACAGGTGGCCGGTCTCCATTTCACCAACGCTTTGTTCGCGATGCTCGCTGAGCACTTCGCGCATGCCCGCACGGAACGCCTTCGGGTCGAACACTTCGGAGCTGTCGCCGACGCTCATTGCAAGGTCGGCCGCGTCGTCGCTGCGCCCTTCACTGATCGCCATCAGCAGGTTCAGCAGATTCTCCTGCAATGACTCATCCAGATGTCCGACCATTCCAAGATCGATAATCGCCACGCGCCCCTCACGCGTCAGCAGCACGTTGCCCGGGTGCGGGTCAGCATGAAAAAAACCATCCAGCAACACTTGTTTGAGGTACGCATGAAACAGCTCATCGATCAGCTTCATGCCGTCGACATGCGTGCGCTGCTCGGGCGTGATGTCAGTGATCTTGCTGCCGTCCATGTGCTGCATCGTCAGCACGCGATCGGAGCATAGCTCGTCAATCGGCGCGGGCACGACGATGCGCTCAAAGCTTTCGAGGTTACGACTGAGCGTGCGCAGGTTGTCTGCCTCACGCGTGTAGTCAAGCTCGCGCATCAGGCTTCGGCGAAACTGGCGGATGGTTGCGAGAAAATGATACCGCCGCCCGAACTCGCTGTGCTCGTCAATCCAGCGAGCAATCTGGTGCAGTGCATCAAGGTCGGCCTGCACACGCTCGCGAATGCCCGGCCGCAGCACCTTCACCACCACACGCTGCCCGTCGGCGAGCGTCGCGCGATGGGCTTGGCCCAACGATGCCGCCGCCATGGGTTTGACATCAAACGTCGCGTAGAGCTCGCTCGGCGTCGCGCCGAACTCCTCGACCATGATCCGCTCAACCTCGTCATAGGCGAACGGCTCGACCTCGTCCTGTAGCCGTGACAGCGCCTTGAGGTAGGTCATCGGCAGCAGGTCCGCCCGGCTGGAGAGCACCTGCCCGAACTTCACGAACGTCGGGCCGAGCTTTTCAAGGTCGTCGGCCAACTCTTCGGCGTTGGCTTTCTGGTCGCCGTCGGTCCATTCGTCATCGACGACTTCGCCGAAGCCGAAGCGGTCGGCCAGCTCACGCCCGCCGTGCTTGAACAGCACCCAGGCAATGTCTTTGTATCGGCCGACCTGTTCCGACTTTAATAGGGATAAGAACATCACGCCCATTGTACGGGATGGGACCGTGGCCGGATCGCTGAATTGATGACGCGCCGCCCGAAGGCAGCTGCCCGGTTCATGCGGTCAACTCGGGCAACTCGCCACGCAGTCGCAGCCAGCGGCCGATCGCCATCAGCGGGAAGTAGTGGCGGTAATAGTGGTACCGCAGGTAGAACACACGCGGGAAACCCGTGCCGGTGAACCACGGTTCGTCCCACGTGCCTTCTTCGATCTGCGTTTCGCAGAGCCAGCGGATGCCGCGTTGCACGGCCTCATCTTCGTGGCCGTAGACCGCCATCATGCCCATGACGCCCCATGCGGTCTGGCTGGCGGTGGGGGGGCCTTGCCCGCGCAAGGACGGGTCTTCGTACGTGTCGGGCGATTCGCCGAACGAGCCGTCTTCGTTCTGGTGATCGCGCAGCCACTGTCCGCCCTTTTGAATCCAGTCCTGGCTCATGTCGGTGTGGATGCTGTGCAGGCCGCAGAGCACTTCGAACGTGCCGTAGATGTAGTTGACGCCCCATCGTCCGAACCAGCAGCCGTCGTATTGCTGATGGGCGCGAATGTGTTCGATGCCGCGCTGCACGATTGCATCCTTGGCGGTGTAGCCGTGCCAGCCGAGCGATTCGAACACCCTGCCGGTGATGTCCGGGCAGGAAGGGTCCTGCATGGCGTTGTGGTCGGCGAACGGAACCTGGTCGAGGATCGGCCGATTCTGTGCGCCGCGATCGAACGCTGCCCAGCCGCCGTCGTCGTTCTGCATGACGAGGTTCCACGCCACGCCGCGCTTGCCCGCTTCGATGCCGTCCTCCGTGCCGATGCGCTTCAGCGCCATGGAAACCATGGCCGTGTCGTCGACGTCGGGATAGAAGTAGTTGTTGTACTCGAAGAACCAGCCGGCCGGCTCGACGTCCTGCGTGACGTTGGCTTTCCAGTCGCCTTCGAAGCGGCATTCCTTGCTCACCAGCCACTTCGCTGCCCGGGCCATGCCGGGGTGGTCGCGGTCGAGGCCCGCTTCGGTCAATGCAAACGACGCGATGCCCGTGTCCCACACCGGCGAGAAGCATGGCTGAATGCGGATCTCGTCCGTCTCGGTGTCGTGAATCATGAAATCGTCAAGATCCTTGCGAGCCTTGACGAGGATCGGGTGATCGTCCGGGTAGCCGAGGCAGCGGAAGGCGACCTGGATGTAGACCATCGGCGGGAAGATCGCGCCGATGCCGTCGGACTTCATCAGATGGCGTTGCAGCCAGTCTTCGATCCACTTGATCGCCCGTTTACGCCAAGGCGTCAGCCCGAGCTTATGCACCACCTTGAGCCCGCGGTCAACGCCGAGGAAAAACCGCGACCAGAACGGGTGCGGGCGGTCCTGCGTGATGACCGTGCGTCGGCGGTTTTTCGGGTTGACGTAAAGCTCGTTGATAGATTTATCGGACTCTAAGCGTCGCGTCGGCCGATAGGTCGTCACGATGGACAGCGGCAGGATCATCGTCCGTGTCCACGAGGCGAGTTTGTCGATGTGGAAGTAAAACCACTTCGGCAGGAACACGATCTCCGGCGGGATGCTCGGCTGAGCCGACCACTCAATCTGACCGAGACACGCGAGGTAGAACTTGGTGAAGCTGTTGACCCGCTCCGCGCCGCCGGCGGCGAGAATGGCCTCGCGAGCCTTGCGCATGTGCTCGGCGTCGGGGTCATCGCCCATGAGTTTGAGCACAAAATAGCCCTTGACGGTGGCGGAGATGTCCATCGGGCTGGGGCCGCCGGGCCTGGGGTATTGGGCCCATGTGCCGTCTGCTTGCTGCTGTCGGCGGAGGTAGGCGGCGATCTTCGGAATACGATCGTCGTCCTCGTGGCCGAGGATCCACTTGTAGAGGATGTATTCGCTCTGGAGGATGGAGTCGCCTTCGAGCTCGGCGCACCAGTGGCCGTCGTCGTGCTGCTGAGCGAACATCCAGTCCACGGCTCGGGTAAGCGTGGCTTGGGCCGACTCGGTAAGCGAGCTGACGGCGGTCAGACCACCGCGATCGCCTGAAGCCTCGGCGGTGGCATATTGTCCGTTGGTTGTGATGTCGTCCTTGATCATGCTTTCCGGCTCCCACCAATGTCCGTAAAACTACCTCGTAAACCACCGGGCCGAGTCGTCATCTCTCGGCCCGGCGTTGACAACCCGCACAGCCTATGCGGAACCGGTGACGTGAGGCAACTGATGTACGACGCAACCGCTATATCGGGTTTTAAGCCTGCTCAATAGCGATCCCGAGACGACTTCAGCGACTTTTATGAGAATCAGGCCCAAGCCAGGCCGGAGAAGGTTGAGTTATACATAACATATATTATCGGACTTTAGGTCCTGTCGTCCCGGCTCACTTCAGGCCGCTGGTCAGTGAGTCTCCGTCGGCCCGGTTCGATGTGGGGAGCACGGAAATGCTGCCGTCGGTCTCCAGAATGACCGCTCCGACGGTGTCCAGATGGGCGTGGCCGGCTTGTCTCGCGGCGGCTTCGATCTCGACGCGGGTCACACGCTCGCGTTGCATGGCCACCTCCCGAAACTCGCCTTGCGTGTACAGCATCGTCGGCGACGCCTTGATCAGCCGCTGCAACGGCTGCCAGCGGCATGAAAGCCAGGTGATGACGAACTGGGCGGCGATGAGGAAGCTGAACGCGGTGACACCTTGGGCGAGCGTCGCGGTTGGGGACAGCAGCAGGCTTGCCAGTGTCGAGCCGAACGCGACGGTGATCACCAGGTCAAAAGCGTTCATCTTTGAGAGCGTTCGATTTCCAGAGACGCGCAACAGCAGGATCAGCGCCGCGTAGGCCGGGACGCCGATCGCGACCACGCGGATGACGTTGCCCCAGTCAACAAATACCCAGCTACCAGCGGTCATCAGCAGGTTATGATCGGTCATGCGGCGATTTTAGGTGTGCGCGCGGCGAGGCTGAAGCCTCGCTGCCTTGGGGTTATGCCGGTGCGATACGCGTGCGTCGGCCTTCGATGGTGACGCGGCCCTCTGCGATGAGGCGGATCGCTTCGGGGTAGGCGAGCTTTTCCTGCTCGGCGACGCGGCCGGCGAGGGTTTCTGGGGTATCGTCATCCTCCACCGGGCAGGTGCGTTGGATGAGGATGGGCCCGCGGTCATATTCGTTGTCGGCGAAGTGGACGGTGCAACCCGTGACTTTGCAGCCGGTGTCGAGCACGGCCTGGTGGACGTGTTGTCCATACATGCCCTGGCCGCCGAAGGCCGGGAGCAACGCCGGGTGGATGTTGATGACGCGATGCTGGTAGTCGTCGGGGATGTGGAGGAGGCTGAGGAAGCCTGCGAGGCAGACGAGGTCGGCTTTGGCGTCGCGGATGAGACTGAACACATGGTCCGAGAACTCTTCGGGACTGTCGTAGCCTTTGCGTGGGACGACGAAGGATGGCAGCTTGAGGTTGTTGGCGCGTTCGAGGCCTTTGGCTTTGTCGTTTGAGCTGATGACGACCGAAATACGGGCGTTGAGCTGGCCGACGTTGATGAGGTCGGCGAGGTTCTGCATGGTCGTGCCGCCGCCGGAGATGAGCACGGCAAGGCGGATGGTGTCGTGGCGGATGGTCGGGTTCATATGGCGGGCTCGTTGGCGGCGGGTGGAGCGATCCGGGCAGGCCGCTTCGCTGCTGTTGGGCTTGAGTGAGTACGATACTGCGTGATGGGCATGGCTGAAAGGCGGACAACACGATTAGCGCCGTCGCCGACGGGGGCGCTGCACCTGGGTAACGCGCGGACGTTTCTCATCAACTGGGCGATCGCGCGGCAGCGCGGCTGGCGGGTGGTGCTGCGGATCGAGGACCTCGATGGGCCGAGGGTGAAAACCGCGGCGGATGAGCAGGCGATCGATGTGCTGCAATGGCTCGGATTGGACTGGGACGAGGGCCCGGTGTGGCAGCGGCAGGAAGTGGACGTGTACGGCGCGGCGATGGAATCGCTCAACGACAAGGGGCTGTTGTACCCCTGCCAGTGCACGCGACGGGAGATCGAGCAGGCCCAGTCAGCGCCGCATGCGGATGATCACGAGTTGCGATATCCGGGGACATGCCGAACATCGGGAAGTTCCGAGTCTGGTGTTTCGAGTTTTGAGTTTGGAGACGCGGCGCAGACAACCGCCTGGCGGTTGCGCGTGCCGGACGAAGAGGTGGCGTTTGTCGACCAGGTGCACGGCGAATGGCGGGTGAACGTTCAGCAGCAGGTGGGCGATTTCGTTGTGGCGAGCAAGCAGGGACTGCCTGCGTATCAATTGGCGGTGGTGGTTGACGACGCGCGGCAGGGTGTGACCGATGTGGTGCGCGGCGATGATCTGCTTGACGCCACGGCGAGGCAGATCTTGCTCTGGCGGATGCTGGAACTGGGGCCACCGCCCTGCTGGTGGCATGTGCCGTTGGTCATTGGCGAGGACGGGCGGCGGTTGGCCAAGCGGCACGGCGACACGCGGGTGGCGACGTACCGCGAGCTGGGCGTGTCGGCCGACCGGGTGGTGGGCCTGATTGCGAAGTGGTCGGGTGTTGGCGAAGGCGAGTATGAGCCGATGTCGGCGCGTACGTTTGCGGAACGCTTTAAAATGGAGCGTCTGCCGCGCGAGGCGGTGACGTTTACAAAAGCGGATGATGCATGGCTTAGAGATGGAGCTGTGTGATCGATCGGCCAAGGGACTCATCAATGAAACGCTGCACGCGAGAAGCATGTCTATACACGGCCGACGGACTGCACGGCCGGCGCCGCCCTTTCGCCGCCCTGCTGATGCTGCTGGCCGTGATTGCGCTTGTCGGCTGCTCGTCGGCGGGCAGTGATGAGCTTGCGCCTCAAACCGGGCTGCCGACGCAGACGGTGGAAATTGCCGGGCAGGTGTTTGAGTTGGAACTGGCGTTGGATGACGCGTCGCGGCATCGTGGACTGTCGGATCGGGAATACATCGCCGAGGACGGCGGGATGTTGTTCGTGTTTCCCGAGCCGAGGCGGTTGACGTTTGTGATGCGGGACTGCCTGGTGCCGATTGACTTGGTCTATCTGGACGGTCTGGGCCGAATTGTGCGGACGCATGCGATGCAGGTGGAGCCGTACGGCCGAGCGGACTGGCTGTTGACGCCGTATCACAGCGGCGAGCCTGCCCAGTTTGCGGTGGAGCTGCGTGGGGGGATGATCGAGGAACTGGGTCTGCGGCGGGGCCAGCGGATCGAGTTGCCTGTAGAAGAGCTTAAGGCTCGCGCCGAATGAGTCGATGATGCAGATAAGGCCGCTGTACGTGCTCGCGATCGGGCAGGCGTTGGCGTGCCAATGCAGGTCGACATCATGAGCTTACACCCCCTGCTGGTGATCAACGACGACGACGCGCCGCTCGACGAAGCGGCGTTGAATACGCAAATTGCACTGGAGACCTGGCCGGCGGCGGATCGGCCGCGGGTCTGCGTGCAGAAACTGACACACGTGCTCGCCGAGCCCGCGCTGCTGAATGATGCGGCCGTGGTCTGGTGCATGCTGGGGCAGGCCCGGGACAGCGAGGTGTATGAACTGGTCTGTGAAATTCAAGACCGTCGCACCCCGATGCTGCTGACCCGCGAGGGAGACACACGGCCGACCGGCACGATCCACGACACGGGCGTCGTCGTCTGCCCCGTTGGCACAGACCCGACTATCGCCGGCGTGATGCTGCGATCGTTGTGGAGCCAGTCGCCTGTACTGCACGAACTACAAGCCGAGGTTCGGCTGCTGCGCCAGACCCAGGGCGGTCTCAGTGGCGAGATTGACAAGCTGGATGAGGAGCTACGCCTCGCGGCCCAGCTTCAACGCGAGTTTATGCCGAGTAAGTTGCCCGATGTGGCGGGCATGGAATTTCGCGTGCTCTGGCGGCCGGCGAGCTACGTCAGCGGCGACATCTACGACGTGATGCGCCTCGACGAACATCACATGGGCTTTTTCGTCGCCGACGCGGTGGGTCACGGCGTGCCGGCGGCACTGCTGACGATGTTCATCAAACGGTCGCTGCACACCAAGGTCATCGACCCGAATCTGCCCGCAGGCTATCGGCTGGTCGAGCCAAGCGAAACTATGACGCAGCTCAACCGCGATCTGCTCCAGCACAACCGTGGCCAGATCCGCTTCACCACCGCCTGCTACGGCGTGATCGACAACCGAACGCATACAGCGACCATCGCCCGTGGCGGCCACCCATACCCATTACTCCTTCGCGCCGCCGGCGGGACGGAAACCATCGACCCCGAAGGCCCGCTGCTTGGCGTGTTCGAAGACGAGCCGTTCGAGCAGGTCACTGTGCAGCTTGATCCAGGCGATCGGCTGCTGCTTTACAGCGACGGTTTCGAAATGGCATTCCCCGGCGAAGAGCTGGTGAAAACCGAGGGGCCCGCGAAGTCGGCGGCGAACATGCAGTACACCCGCGAATTCGAGCAGATGCGACACGGCACGATCGATGAAGCGATGGACTTGCTCGCTCGTAAGCTGGACAGGCAAGCCGGCTCGCTGAACCAGCGAGATGACCTGACATTGATGTCGCTGCACGTGCACGAGTTGGCCGCGGCCGAAGGCGAATGCGCGGTGAGCAACAGCGTCAGCCAGTCACGAAGCCGGCCTCACGCAACAGCGACCACGTAACCGGTTCGCCACGCTTACCATCTTCAGATTGAACATGACTGCCCTGCCATCGTTTGAGCGTGTGGATCACGGTCCGCGCAAGCATGTCGCTTTCCAGATTCACGCGCATGCCCGACTCGAGTTGCGCGAGCGTGGTCAACTCGAGCGTGGTCGGAATCAACGCCACATCAAAGGTTGACGTCGACACGCTTGCAACGGTGAGGCTGACGCCGTCGATAGCGATCGATCCCTTCGGCGCGACGTAGTCCATCATCACGGTTGGCGGTTCGATGGTGATGCGCCATTCGTCGTCTGCCTTATGCACATTGCGCACCGTGCCGACGCCGTCGACGTGGCCTTGCAGAAAATGCCCGCCCAACGGCTGACTCGGCAGCAGCGCCGGCTCGAGATTGATCGCGTCGCCTGGCTTCAGTTCGCCCAGGGTGGTGCAGCGCAGCGTCTCGGCGATCACGTCGAACGACAGCGCCGCCGCGGTCGCTTCCACCACGGTGAGACAGACCCCCGCAAGACAGATCGAATCGCCCAACGTAGGCTCGTACCCGCCGATTGGCGTCCACTCGGCGCGGGACACGACCAGCCGACCGCCGAAGTCGTTGCGGTCGAAATGCACGACGGAAACCTTGCTTTGTACGATGCCGGTGAACATGCGAGCCAGTGTAGCAACGAATCGAGCGATCGGCAGAGGTTCGCGGTGTCCTGATCCGCAAAGGTCTTTGTCCGCTTCGACTAACGACAAAATCTCCTTCATCGCTTACCTTGCTTGTCGTTGACAATCCCCACCACCGACCCACGAGGTGTTCAAATGGAAATCCGCAAGCTTGGCATCATCCTCAACGGCGTGACCGGGCGCATGGGCACGAACCAGCACCTGATCCGCTCGATCCTGGCCATCATCAAGCAAGGCGGCGTCAAGGTCTCGGACGAGCTGACGCTCATGCCCGACCCGATCCTCACCGGCCGCAATGCCAACAAGCTCAAGGCGCTGGCGGAAAAGCACGGCCCGGACGCGATCGGCAAGCCGTTGAAGTATTCGACCGACGTCGCCGGTGCGGTGAAGGACGAGCAGTACCCGATTTTCTTCGACGCTTCGGGCACGCTGCAGCGGGCGCGCTTTATTGAAATGGCGGTCGAAGCCGGCAAGTCGATCTATTGCGAAAAGCCGACCGCCGTGACGACCGACGAAGCGCTTCGCCTCGCGCAGCTTTGCGAAGACGCCGGCATCAAGAACGGCGTCGTGCAGGACAAGCTCTGGCTCCCCGGCTTGCGGAAGCTCAAAGCCCTCCAGCAGCAAGGTTTCTTCGGCAAGATTCTTTCCGTCCGAGGCGAGTTCGGCTACTGGGTTTTCACCGGCGAAGTCGAAGACCAGCCCGCGCAACGCCCCTCTTGGAACTACCGCGAGGAAGACGGCGGCGGCATGATGATCGACATGTTCTGCCACTGGGAATATGTGCTCTCCAACGTCTTCGCGCCGGTGAAATCGCTGGTCGCCCTCGGCAGCACGGACATTCCCGAACGCGTTCGCGAAGACGGCACGACCTACAAGGCCACCGCCGACGACTCCGCCTACGCGATCTTCCAGTTGGAGAACGGCGTGATCGCCCAGTTCAACAGTTCATGGGTCACCCGTGTACGTCGCGACGACCTGCTGACCATCCAGGTCGACGGCACGCACGGCTCGGCCGTGGCGGGTTTGCGCGAGTGCTGGGTGCAGCACATGGCGGAGACGCCCAAGCCGGTGTGGAACCCTGACATTCAGCAGCCGATCAAGTTCTTCGAGAACTGGCAGCAAGTGCCCAACACCGCCGAGTACGACAACGCGTTCAAGATTCAGTGGGAGCTGTTCATGCGGCACGTCGCGCTGGACGAGCCGTTCCGCTGGACGCTTCGCGAAGGCGCTCGCGGCGTGCAGCTTGCCGAGCTTGGCATGAAGAGCTGGCAGGACAAGACGTGGGTGGACGTGCCAGCGCTGAAAGGTGCCAACGCGCCCGCAGGCGTGTAAGGCAACGAAGCGACACCAGCATGCACAAAGCCCACGGATGGCCATCCGTGGGCTTTACATTCATGGAGCCCACACCATGCCCGCAAGTGATTTGACCGATCTGTCGCGCTGTGCGATCCACACGTTCACCAACAAGCCATGGTCGCTGCGCCAGTGCATCGACGGCTACACGAAAGCAGGCGTTCGCGGCATCAGCGTCTGGCGGAACGTCATCACGCCGAGCGAGGGCGGCGTCGCGCCGGATGAAGCCGCGTCGAGGCTTCGCGATGCGGGCATGCAAGTGCCCGCGCTGGTGCGTGGCGGCTTTTTCCCCGCGGCCGAGCCTGCCAAACGACAGGCGGCGTTGGATGACAATCGCAAGTGCATCGACGAAGCGGCGACGATCGGCGCGGAGATGGTCGTGCTGGTGGTCGGGGCCGTGCCGGGCATGCCGCTGGAAGACGCACGGCAGCAGGTGGCGGAAGGCATCGAGGCTGTGTTGCCGCACGCCGAGGCGCGTGGGGTGAAGCTGGCCATCGAGCCGTTGCATCCGATGTACGCGGCGGACAAGAGCTGCATCAACCGCATGGCCGAGGCCCGGCAGGTCTGCGAGCAGTTGCAGCATCCGCACCTGGGCATCGCAGTGGATGTGTACCACGTCTGGTGGGATCCGGACCTCAAGGCCGAGATCGAACTCGCCGGCCAACAAGGTACGCTCTTCGGCTTTCACGTCTGCGACTGGCGGGTCAATACCCGACACCTGCTGACCGACCGCGGGCTGATGGGCGAAGGCTGCATCGACATCCGCACCATCCGCGGCTGGGTGGAAGACGCAGGCTTCGCCGGCTTCAACGAGGTTGAAGTCTTCTCCGAAGAACACTGGGCAAGCGATCAAACACAGTACGTCGACCGTATCGTGCGCGCATACCACGAATGCACCTGACTGAAACGCCCGAAGCCCACGCCGTGACGGTGTGGGCTTCATGACGATCACTCATCCGATACATCTGACTCCACGGACTCCACTGGAGCGCCATTTAGCGCGTCTTCGTCGATGCGCTCATGTGTCAGCAGCAGCGTGACGGGGTTGATCAGATATTTCTGCGCCACACGATGGATCTCCTCGGCGTCGATCGCTTCGATCGCGGCGCGGAAGCGTTCGCCTTCCGGGTCGTGCACGCCATAGAGCTCGTCGAGCGCGGCGCTCATGGCCCTGTCTGAGTTGCTCTGTTTACCGAAGAACTCGCCGGTGAGGACGCCGGCTCGAGCGCGGGCGAGTTCGTCGTCGCCGATCTCACCATGCTTGGCTCGTTCGATGACAGCCAACGATCGGCGCAGCGCTTCGGGCACGAGATCAGGCGAACTGTTGAAGGTGATCTCAAAGTAGCCCGGCTCGATGCCGGTGACGAGCCTGGCCCACTGTGCGTACGCCAAGCCCGGCCCGTCGCCACGCAGCGTCTGGTTTAGCCATCCGCCGGGGAACTGGCTCATCAACCGTGAGAGCACGAGCATCGCGGCGTAGTCCTCGCTCGCGCGATCGACGGCGGGCCCCATGCCGATCTTCACCGCCGCGACACGCTTGCGCGTCTCCACCTGCATAAGCGCTTCGCTGGGCGTCGTCGCGGGCGCGGCTTCGAACGGCTGCGGCGCTTCGGCAGGCAGCGAGCCGAATAGCTCTTCCACCTTCTCCCGCACTTCTTCGGGGTCGACATCGCCCACCACAGACACGACCATCTCACTACCGCCGAGCTGCGATGCGTGGAACTCGCGCAGATCGTCCACGGTCAACTGCTCCACAACGTCCCGCCGACCGAGCGGGCTTTGCGACCATGGGTGGTTACCGTAGTACGCCTGGCGGAAGTGCTTGTTCAGCTCGCCGTACCACGAGTCGGCCTCACGAGCGATGCTCGCCAGCAATCGCGGACGGAGGCGGTCCCATTCATCCTCATCGAACGCCGGCTTGAGCAGCACTTCGGCCAACAGGTTCATCACCGTTGACCAGTCTTCGCTGAGCGATGACGCCTGCGCGTAGGTCGTGTTGTTGCCCGTCTGTGTGGTCATCGAAGCGCCGAGGCTTTCAATCGCATTGGCAAGCGCCTGTGCACCGCGCTGCTGCGTGCCACGCATGAGCATTTGCGCCATCGCATTGGCGACGCCCTCTCGGCCGGGCGTTTCACCAAGCAGACCGCCCTTCCAGAACACCTGCATCGACACGGCCGGCACGACCGTCGACCGCTGCACCAGCAGGCGAATGCCGTTGTCCAGTTCATGTTGCACCAGCGGTTCGACCTCCACCGGCGTCGCTTCATGTTCACGATCGGCAAGCGCTTCGCGCATCCGCTCGACGGTGCGGGCGTTGTCGAGGTCAATCGACTCCTGCTCGAACGCGTCGAGGTCCTGTTCGTCGCTTGGGCGGGCGAGCGGCGTCGGGCCGTGCTCGTCGTCATAAGGCAATAGACGAACGGTGACGAGGCGATCGGGCGAAAGATAAAGCATCGCTGCCTGCTGAATGTCTTCCGGCGTCAGCTCTTGGATCGCGTCGGCGTACCGCTGAAGGTAGTCCGGATCACCCGTGCCGATCACATCGCGAGCGAGGCGCGACGCCACGCCTTCAGCCGTCTGGTTTGCACTGGCCACCTGTGCCATGATTCGCCGCTTGGCGCGGGCAAGCTCGGCGTCGGTGACGCCATCTTCCGTGATGCGCTGCACCTCGCCGAGCACGACATACTGAACGAAGCCTGCGCGTGATTCCTCGTGCGCATTCGCCGGAAGCTCATCGGGCGACATCGGCTCGCCCGTTTCGATGTCGATGATTCGGCCGTCAAGGTCGAAGTCGGCAATCTCCGCGTCGATACCGAAAAACCCTTCGCCCCAATCGAAGCTGAGGTTGTAGGCGCTGATGCTGTTGACCATGCGCTCGTCGTCGCGCACCTTGCGTACGAGTCGGCTGGTTTCACCCTGGCCGAGGATCGTGCCGAGCACGTCGAGCGCGTAATCGTAATCGCCGCCCAGCCGAGTGCCCGGCCAGGCGAGACGGATGCGCGGTCGGCTGATGTCGGCCCGGCCAGTCAACTCGCGTGGCTCTTCCAGCTCCGGCTCGACGGGGAAGCTCAACTCCGGCAGCTCGCGCGGCTCGGCGTCGCTCCAGAACTCGGCGATCTGCTGGATCACAGCGTCCTTGTCGATGTCCCCCGCGACGACCATGACAAGGTTGTTCGGCGGGTACATCCGCTGATAAAACTCGTAAAGCTCATCGCGGTCGATCTGCTTGAACTCGTCGATGTAGCCGATCGTCGGGTGGCGGGCCGGGTGCGCGGTGTAGCGGGCCTGCTGCGTGAGCCGCCAGAGGATGCGGCCGGGGTCGCCTTCGCCCATGGAAAACTCTTGCAGAATGACGTCATGCTCGCGATCGACCTCGCTCTGCTCGACCGCGCCGTTGCGGATCCAGTCGCTGAGCAGGTCGACGGCCTCGGCGGTGTGTTCGCTGGTGGTGTTGATGAAGTAGCGGACGTTGTCCAGGCCGGTGGCGGCGTTGGTGCGGGCGCCCATGCGGCCGAGGATGGCATTGGACTCGGCTTCGCTGCGCGTGCTGGTCGTTCCGCCGGAGAGCATGTGTTCGAGGTAATGGCTGATGCCGGCGCCGACGAACTCCTGCTCGTAGATCGAGCCGGTTTTGACCCAGATCTGGGCCGACACCACCGGGGCGGTGGGGATCTCCTGGGCAATGGCGATCATGCGGTTGGGCAGTTCAACGATGAGTCGGTCGTCGCGCTGTTGCAATACGGTGGGCTCCGGTGAGTCGTTCTCGTCGGCGAGGGCGGGTCCGGCCAGGCCGACGGCCAGGCCGACGGTGAAAAGCGAGCGAAGGGCTCGGCGGGCATTGGTGAGCATGGGGCGTCCTTTCTCAGACGATCAAATCGTATGAATACTCTACCTGTACCCCTGCCAGAGGTTAAGTGTTCGCCGCCAAATCATGCCAGGAGCACCTAAGCCGAGCCCTGAGCGAGCCCGCGAGCGTGGAATTTCTAATTGCTGATTTCTAATCGCTGATTGCATCGGCGTGGGCCACAAATCAGCAATCAGCGATTAGAAATCAGCAATTCGAAACAATCCTCGGCCTCAGGACAGATAGGCGAACCGATTGCGATGGCGGGCGACGTGGCGTTTGTTGGCGGCGAGGTGTTCGAGCAGGTGGAACAGCGTCTCGACGTGCTCCGGCTGCTTTAAACCGGCAGCCAGATCTTCCGGGGAGAACGTGTCGTCCGGATGCTTTTTCAGATAGGCGATCATCTTCTTCTGAAGCTCCAGCACGGAGGCGGCGGCCTTCTTGCCCGCTTCGACGCCGGGCTGGTGGTAGGCGTTGATGTTCACCAGTGACGCATAGAACCCGACTGCTCGCTCATACAGCGCGATCAGCGCCCCGAGCGACTTCGCGTCGAGCTTGTCCAGTGCGAGCGTCATCGACTCTCGGCCGTTTTCATAGAGCGCCTGCCGTGTCCCCTGCCAGAAGCCCAGCAGGTAGTCGCCGCTGCTGATGTCAGGATCGACTTCAAGCATCGGCTGCGTGCCGGGGCGTGGGACGTCCTGCTGAACGATGACGAAGGTGGCGAAGAAGTTGTTCAGGCCTTCACGGAGTTGCTGGACGAAGGCGTGCTGGTCAGTGGACCCCTTGTTGCCGTAGACACTGAGCCCCTGGTGGACAGTGTTGCCGTCGAGGTCAGTCTCCTTGCCCAGGCTTTCCATGATGAGCTGCTGAAGGTAGCGCGACAGCAGCAGGAGGCGGTCTTTATAGGGGAGGATGACCAGGTCCTTGGCCCCCTTGCCGTTGGTCGCGTGATACCACATCAGGGCCATGCGAGCCGCGGGGTTGCGCTTCGTGTTGGTGCCGCGGGTGAGGCGGTCCATCTCGGCAGCGCCGTCGAGCAGGCCTTTGACGTCGAGGCCCTGCAACGCGGCGGGCAGCAGGCCCACTGCGGAGGTCACGCTCGTGCGGCCGCCGACCCAGTCCCACATGGGAAAACGTTCGAGCCACTTTTCCTTCTTCGCCTGCTTGTCGAGCTTCGAATCCTCGCCGGTGATGGCGACCGCCTGCGGCGCGAACTGGAGGTCCTGCCCTTCGAAAGCAGCGCGGACTTCGAGCATGCCGTTACGGGTTTCAGGGGTCGAGCCTGACTTGGAAACGACGAGCACCAAGGTGGACTTCAGCCGGGTCTGGATGGATTCGAGCAGTCGGCGGATGCCGTCCGGGTCGGTGTTGTCGAGGAAGTGGACGCGCATCTTATCGCGCTTCGTGCCCAGGGCATCGGCGACGAGTTGCGGGCCCAGGGCCGAGCCGCCAATGCCGACAAGCATCACGTCGGTGAAGCGGGCGGAGCGTGGCGGGGTGATGACCTTGTCGTGCACCTCGCGGGCGAAGCGGACGAGGCGGTCATTGGTCTCGCGAATTTGCGTGGCGATTTTCTTGTCCGGCGCGAGTTCGGGGGTGCGTAGCCAGTAGTGGCCGACCATGCGTTTTTCGTCGGGGTTGGCGATCGCGCCGGCCTCGAGCTGCTGCATGGCTTCGTAGGCCTGCTGGATGGCGGGCTCCATCTTCGACCAGTACCGCGGGCTGAAGTTCATGCGGGAAACATCGAGATTGATGCCAACGCTTCGGGAGCGTGTCTGATGTTTCTGGTAGCGGCGCCAAAGTTCAGCGGGGTCGTGATCCAAGGGTGTGCTCCTGCGAGTCGTGAGGCATGTTGTGTTGCGGTCATCAGCGTTGGCCGAGTTGATCGCGGCGCGGGGGCATGACGGTCAATCGGTAACGCTGGCTGGTTTCGGGGTCGTAAAGCTCGGCCGAGGTGACCGGCTCGGTGCGGTCGGGCGACAGCAGGCCGGCGGTCGGGAACGCTTCCTGGTAGCGGTTGATGAAATGTCGGAGGCTGAAGCTGTTGTCCACGCCGATGTCGATGCGGCTGATCTCGCGGACATATTGGCGGTTGACCCAGAGCTGCATGTCTTCGAGCACCTCGGGGCTGCGGTTGATGATCTGGATTCGGCCGCCCCGCCGCTGCACGAGGATATCCAGGTCGTCGGCGTGCTCGGCCTGATCCGGGTACGCCAGCGTCGCGAGGTTCTGCGCTCGCTCGTCGTCGACGAAGGTACTGGTGCTGCAACCTGCCAGCAGCAGGCCGACCGCCAGCAGCGCGGCGCTGAGAACGGGCCGAGGGTGGGCTTGTGCGACAATCCGTTTTAAAAACATGCGGCTTTTCCGTGGCCAATCGTGCGAATCAAAGCCTCCATCATGGCGAGCTTGGCGTTGTGAAGCAAACGCGCAGGCCCTCGTGGGGCGGTATAATGACCCCTTATGCCCACAATCGGCAACGTACAACTCGACGCACCCTTTTTCCAGGCGGGCCTGGCGGGCTATTCCGACGCGGCGATGCGGCTGGTCGCCCGGCGGCACGGCTGCCCCTATTGCGTCACCGAGGCGATGCTCGATCAGTTTCTCATCGCCGGCGGCAAGGGGCTCGCGGCAGCGCAACTGAACAACGCCGACCACCCGATCGCCGGCCAGCTCATGGGCTCACACCCGACCGAGATCGCGATGGGGGCGAAGATCCTCGTCCAGCTCGGCTACGACGTAATCGACATCAACCTCGCCTGCCCGGTGAAGAAGATCAAGAAAAAGGCGCGCGGCGGACACCTGATGCAAGTGCCCGACGAGGCGATCGCCATTCTCGACGCCGTGCGGCAGGCGGTGGGCGACGATCGGCCATGCACGGTGAAGCTGCGGCGCGGCAGCGATGACAGCGTCGAGGCCGAGCGACATTTTCACCGCATTTTCGAAGCGGTGATCGAGCTGGGCTACGCCGGCGCGATCGTGCACGGCCGAACGGTCGAGCAGAAATACCTCGGCCCATCGCGGTGGGCCTTTCTTCGCGATTTGGTGCAGCGATACAAGCCCGAGGGCGGCGACGCCCCCCTGCTCATCGGCGGGTCGGGCGACATCTGGTCGGCAGCGGATATCTTCCGCATGATCGATGAAACGGGCGTCGACCTGGTGAGCGTCGCCCGCGGGTGCATCGGCAACCCGTGGATCTTCGAGCAGGCCCGGGCCCTGCAGCGCGGCGACGCTGAAGGCGGCCGACGCTCGCCCACGCTCGCCCAGCAGCGCGGCGTGCTGCGGGAACATTTCGAGCTGTCACTATCGCTGCACGGCGAAAAGAAGGCGGGCATGATGATGCGCAAGTTCGGCATCAAGTTCTCACGGCATCACCCCGACGGCGAGGCGGTACGGCAGGCGTTCATCACCGTCAAAAGCCTCGCCGACTGGGAGGCGGTGCTCGCGCGCCATTACGCCGGCGACGGACCGGGTGTCGATGTCGCCCTCGCTCGGCCGGACGAGGCGGAGCATGCAAGCTGCAACGAACCGCTCGGCGCGACGTGAACCGCCAGGCCCGGCGGGAAACCGCGATCCTCGCTACAATCGCGGCTTGTTCGGACCCGACTTGAACCTGCAACAGGAAATCCAGCCATGATGCGATCCGCGTGGCTATGCGTACTGCTGGGACTGACGACAACGCTCGTCCTCACCGGCTGCGCCCAGACCTATGTCAACATCCCGGCACAGGCGGGCGATGTCGCCAGCCATGACCCCAACAGCTCGAACGTGCGCGACATTCAGGTGCAGGCGATCCGGGTCGTGCTGCGCGATCGGCCGCTCGAGTCGCCGATCGGCATCATCCTGCCCGAAGGCACGGAGCCGCTGTTCACCGCGGCGGTGGCGTCGGACCTGGGCGAAGGCGTCTACGCGCTGACCGACCTCGAAGGTTCGCCGGCTTCGGTTATTGAGGTCGATCAGATCCGTATCCGCGGCACGAGCGCCGAGGTCGACGTCATTCGGCCGCGCGGAACGGAAGGTCGACAGACCGTCACCGTCTACCTCACACGCACGCCCTTCGTCGGCTGGTCCGTCGAACGCACACGCGCCTGGCAGGGCATTATCACTCACTGACCAGCCGGGCACTCACTGGTCACCCGGGCTCGCCTCTGGAACTCACGCGTCATCAAGGCTCCAGATCACGGGATGGTTCTTGCCAGCCATCACCTCGCCGACTTTGACGTCGGAGGTAAGCGCCTGCCAGTTACCCCGCTGGTTGTCGTTCTTCGGCTCGGCGAGCAGCATGTCCTGGTCCATGTAGATCACGGTGTGCACCTTGCGCGGCTGTTCCGTTGTGTTCGGCCCGGCGCGGTGCAATGTCCAGCCATAGTGAAAACTCACCTCGCCGAGGTCATAAGGCTCATAAACCTCGATGAGCCCTTCCTGACGGATGGCGTCGCGGATGCGCTGTTCGCTTTCGTCGCTGATGGCGAGGTCTCGGCCGATGTTTTTCAGGTGGCTGCCCTTGCCGAAACACAGCGGACCCATCTCGGTGGGCACCGGCTGAAGCGGAATCCACGCGGTGACGCTGCGGGCGGACGCCATCGGCCAATACTGTTGATCGACATGCCATGGCGTGAATCCACCCCCGGGCTCTTTGTAGAGCGACTGGTCGTGGTACAGCCGAACGCCGCGCGTGCCCAGCAGTTCGGCTGCGATGCGGGCGATGCGCTGACTGAAGGTGAACGCCTTCGCGTCCGCATCTTTATGCCAGAGGTGGCCGACCTGGATGAACGCCTTGCCGTAGGTGCTGCGTTTCTCCAGCGGCGTGTCTTTGTTGGGGTTGTGATCGAGCGTGAGTCGGGTGATTACGTCGCCGTAGTGGTTGAGCACGGCTTGGTCGAACACGTCCTTGAGCTTGATGAAGCCGTCTTCGCGGAACTGCTTGAGCTGCTCCGGCGTGACGCTGTAAGGCTGGTCGATCAGATCGAGGCCGGCTGGGGCGGTTGGTTGCGATGAACTGGCCATGGTAAGTGCTCCTGGTGCTGGCGGCGGGTTGGTTTCCTGACAACGCGAGTCATCTTCTGTTGATGCACGATCCGCCGCCACGCCACAATTGCCCCGATACTCATACGATTTTGATCATTTTTATGTATTCGTGGATTAATCATGTACAATTTCCGTCATGCAGCCGACGCTTACGCTTCTGCCGCGGTCGCCCGAGCAGACGCTCTACTGTTTTCGCCGGGTCGATAGCCGCTTCGATTTCGACTGGCATCACCACCGCGAATATGAGCTGACGTGGATCGGCGAAAGCCACGGTCGGCGATTCGTCGGCGATGCGATTGAAGAGTATCAGCCGGGCGAACTGGTCCTGCTTGGCCCGCACCTGCCGCACACCTGGGCGTCCTCCGCGCCGGCCGGACCGGATGCGGTGCATGAAGCGGTGGTCATCACGTTCGATGACGACTGGGTGGTCAGTTTCATTGATCACTGCCCGGAATTTCGCGCGGTGTCGTCGCTGCTTCAAGCGGCGCGGTCGGGCGTGGTGTTCGACCCTGAGCGGGTGGCTGCGTTGCGTCCGCGCATCGAGGCGCTGGTCGATCTGCCAGCCACGGACCAGTTGCTTGAGTTGCTCGCCATCCTGCAACGACTGGCGGACGATGACAAAGCCCGCCAACTTGTAAGCGATGGCTATCTTCAACATTCGCGATCGCACGACGCCCGCGCCCAGCGCATGCTCGAACACATCCTCAATCACGTCGACCAGCCGCTGCAACAGGCGGACGTCGCGGCGCGGGTGGGCATGACGCCGGCCGCGTTCAGTCGATTCTTCCGACGCGTGACCGGCCGCGGGTTTGTCGAGTACGTACACGAACTGCGCGTCGGCCAGGCCTGTCGCCTGCTGATCGAAACCGACTGGCCGGTGTCGCGCATCTGCTTCGAGGTGGGGTTTGGCAATCTTGCGAACTTCAACCGCGTGTTTCGTCGACTCAAGGCGATGCCGCCGCGCGGGTTTCGGCAGCGTTTTGCTCAGCCCGCTCCCGCTCGTGACGCGGCGAGCAGCCAAAGTGCTTGCGGTAGTCCCGTGAAAACTCGTTGATCCGCGGATACCCCAGCCGATCGGCAATCTGTGTGACCTGCAACGTCGAATGCCGCAGCAGGCCGCGCGCCATGCTCATGCGGATCTGCCGAATCCGTCGCATCGGCGGCAGGCCAGTCGCACGACGACAGGCGCGGGTGATGGTCGCTCGGCTGCGCCGCGTCATCGCCTGCATCACCGACAGACTCATCGGCTGCGAAAGGTCCTTCCGACAGCGCGTTTCGATTTCCCACCACCACGCGGCGTCATCCGCCTCTGCCGTCACCAGTTCGGCAGGTTCGGCAAGCTCGGCGAGCAATGACAGCACGCGGCCGTGCACGCGCAGTGATCGCTGCGCTTCGCCGAGCGAGCGATCCTGCCAAGCCGTGTGCACCGCGCGGAACTGCTCACGTAGCGACCGCGATGTCCGCCGCACGCGCCGCTCGAACGCTGGCGGCGCGAGTGAAGGCGCGATGACGTTCAACGTCAAAAACGTCCACGGCGCCGACACCACCTCGACATGTACCGATTCATCCTCGTGAAACCAGATCAGATCGCCCGGCCCCAGCGTGTATCGCCTGCCTGCAACGTCGTGCACCGCCGAGCCGACGAGCGTTAATTGCAAAAGATGCCCCGGCAGGCTCGACGCCACCGTCTGTTCGCCCGCCTCCGTGCGTGTCATCTCACGACACAGCAACACCTGTCGCACGGGCGATGCGCCCACGGCCGGCATCGGGTCAACCGCATCATCCTCATGACTCAAATTGCGCACTGTTCGTGACAAACTGCTATTCCCGTCGGCTACGGTTCGCATCACAATAGACACCACTTTCATTGAACCCGCGACTGCTCGCAAGCGTCTTCTCTGCCATGAGCCAACCCAACCCGACCGCCGATGCCCCCCTGTCGCTGCTCGCCCTGACGCGGCGCCTGCTGGGTGATTATGCCGCGAACGTGCGATTCGAATCGTCGACCGAGGTCGGTGCCCATGCGTTCGAATGGGAGCCGGCGGCAAACGATATCGTCATCCGCGGCCGAACGGGTGTGGACCAGGCCCGCGGGCTCTTCGATTATCTGCGTGAATCGGCCGACGCCTGCCTGACATGGGAAGGCGATCGGCTGACCCTGCCGCCGCGCACGCCTCGGCCGGGCGTGCGGCGAGGCGAAACGGCGCTGCCCTACCGCCATTATCTCAACCAGGTCACGTTTGCCTACTCGACCGCGTGGTGGGACTGGCCGCGATGGGAGCGTGAGATCGATTGGATGGCGTTGCAGGGTATCAACGCGCCGCTGATGGCCGTGGGGCAGGAAAGCGTCTGGCAGGAAACGTGGCGAGCGTTCGGCGTGAGCGAAACAGACCTGGCTCGCTACTGGACCGGGCCCGGCTATCTGCCGTTTCACCGGATGGGCTGCATCGACACGCACGCTGGCCCCTTGCCCAGGCGGTGGATCGATCGGCAAGCGAAACTGGCAACGAAGATCCTCACGCGCATGCGCGACTATGGCATGACCCCCGTGCTCCCCGCCTTTGCCGGCCACGTCCCCGAAGCGCTCCGCCACATCCGCGCCGATGCGAACATCACACAATTGCAACCCTGGGCCGGCTTCGAGGGCACTTGGTTTCTTGACGCCGCCGACCCCATGTTTCACGACATTCAGCGAACATTCCTTGCCAACCTCGTCAATCAGTTCGGCACGGATCACCTTTACGCTGCTGACCCGTTCATCGAAACCGCCCCAACCACTTCCGACCCCACTGCATTGAGCGAGCTTGCTCGGGGCATGTTGCAAAGCATGACCGAGGTGGACGCGGATGCTCAGTGGGTGCTCCAGACCTGGCCGTTCTCTTACATGAAAGAACACTGGGGCCCGGAACAGGTGCAAGGCTTTCTCGCCGGCATCCCGCGCGATCACCTGCTGCTGCTGGACCTGTACTGCGACGTCACCGAGTTGTGGCGAACGTTCGACGCGTTTCACGGCAAGCGATGGCTCTGGTGCGCGGTGGACAACTTCGGCGGCCGGGGCGGCAGCATCGCCTACGGCCGCATGGACAGCCTCGTTCAACGCTTCCACGATGCAAAGCAAGACCCCGTCCGCGGCGAGCTTGCCGGCATGGGCATCGTCTGGGAAGCGATCGAGGAAAACGCCGTCATCGCCGACCTTTTCATGGACGGCACGTGGGAGGCCGAGCCAACCGATCTCTCGCAGTGGCTGACCAACTGGGCTCATCGCCGCTACGGCCAGCCACACTCCGACGCCGTCGCCGCGTGGCAACTGCTTCGCAAGACGGTTTACGCCGCGCCGCGATCGCTGGAGACCACGCCTTACCCCGCCCTCTGCACTCGGCCGGACCTGGTCGGTGCGCGACCGCTTGATGATTGGTACGACCCGGCCGATCTGATCGCCGCCGTGTCGCATCTGCTCGCTGCCGCGCCGGCGGTGGGCGACGAAGCACTTTATCGGCACGACCTGGTTCGCATCACGCTGCGCGCCTTGATGCGCGTCGGCGACGAGCAGGTGGCCCGACTGCGCGACCGACTGTCGGCAAGCGACGCCGCCGGTGTACAGCAGCAAGGCGAAGCGGTGCTCGCGTTGATCGCCGCGGCCGAGCGACTGGCCGCCACGCAGCCGACGCTGCTGCTTGGCCGATGGATCGCCTCGGCTCAGCAATGGGGCGACACATCCGCCGAGCGCGACGCACTGGCGCACAACGCCCGGCAGCAGGTGACGACATGGGGCGGGCCGATCCTCACCGACTACGCGTGCAAGCCATGGGCCGGGCTGTTTCAGCCGTTCTATGCCGAGCGATGGAAGCGATACATCGACGCCGCCCGCCGCGCGTGTGACGCCAACCAGCCACTCGACCTCGCCCGGCTCGCCGAGCAACTCGCCGAGTGGGACAACGCCTGGCTGCAGCAAAACCACACCCCTCCTGCCGATCCGGTCGGCGATCCGCTGGCTGTCGTGCGCGAAATTCATCAGACGTTTCTACAACCAGCCCACAGCGCCTTCGCGGGCACAAAGGAGTAACACCGTTGGCAAAGGTCTACTACATCGGCGACTGGGCCATCCAGATGGGCCCGATCTATGCGGAGACACCTTTCAACTACGCGTGGAAAGGCACGGATCTGATCAACTACGGCCAGTGGCTCAAAGACGCCCTCGCTAACGCCGACCAGCACGACGTCGCCAGTGTCCCCACATGGGACTTCTACCGCCTTCCACCCGGCGGATACGAAGATGTACTTGAATCGCATGACGTGATCATCTTTTCCGACGTTGAAGCCAAGAACTTCCAGCTTGATCCTTCCTTCTTCCAGCGTGAACGCTTCGGCAAGCAGGTGCTCACCTTTCCCGATCGCGTTCGCCTCACCACCGAAGCCATCCGCCGCGGCAAGGGCATGATGTTCCTCGGCGGTTGGCTGAGCTTCAACGGTGAAATGGGCAAAGGCGGCTGGGGCCGTACACGACTGCACGAAGTTCTGCCCGTCACCTGCCTCGAACACGAAGACCTCGTCGAAAGCACGGAAGGCTTCACCGCCGTCGCCGAGCAACCCGACCACCCGATCCTCAAGGGCATCGACCTCGCAACGCTGCCGCCGATCCTCGGCTACAACCGCGTCCAGCCGCGCGAAGGTTGCGACATCATCGCCCGCTGGCGCGAAACCGGCGACATCATGCTCGCCGTCGGCAAGGTCGATCGCGGCCGCGTGCTCGCCTACACCTCCGACCCAGCGCCGCACTGGGGCTGCAACTTCGTGTTCTGGGAGCAGTATCCGCGCTTCTGGGAAAACGCCCTCGCCTGGACGCTCGGCGAAACCGGGTGAAAGGCATGGATACAAATGCAACCCACCATCAACGCTCTACGTCCGCTTCGCCGGCTGTGCTTCGGGCGGCAGGTAGATATTCTGCCGCCATTCCTCGTAATACGTCGCTGCCAACGCCAGCCACCCTGCCGCCTCCACCGGGCTCGGTGCCGGGCTGGACGAAATATCCAGATGCACACGACCAACCAGGCCCGGCAGCATCTCCCTGCGCACGCGCTGCGCCAGGTAACTCTGCGCCAAGCGCGGCTGCAACATCTCACCGATCAGAATCACACGGCTCGGCCGAATCAGGTTGATCGCATTCCCCAACGCCATCGCGAGGTAATCGAGAATCATGGCCACAGTCGGGTCATGCCCGTCAAATGTCGCAAGCCGATCGGTAAGCGTGCTGTCGGCCGCCGCGTCTTTTTCATCGCGCGATCGCATGAAGCGCGTGCTGAAAATGCACGCCAGGCAACCCTCCCGCCGACAGTGGCAGCGGTCGGTCTTCACGTCGAAGCGCATATGGCCCAGTTCATTGCCACCCGTCACACAGCCGCGGTTCGGCTTGCCATCCACAAGCATCGCTGCGCCGATCGCGCCATCGCGCACGCTCACCAGCAGCGAGTCTTCCTCTGCCGATGACGAACCGGTGAGCAACCGCTGCGCCGCGATCGCGTGCATGTCATTTTCCAGAATCACCGGACACCCGTTCGCCGCCTGGTAGATCGGGTCCAGGTCGACCATCAACTGCCCCGGCGCCGCCGCACTGAGCACCAGCTTATGTTGCACCGGATCCATCAGCCCAGGCAGGCTCACGCCCACCGCGCTGACCTGGTCGGTCATGGCACGTTCAAGAAGATCCTTCGCGTCGGTCACCACCGCTTCCGATCGACTGACCTTGCGCGACAGCGTTCGCCCGAGCACTCGGCCGTAGGGCGTCAGATACCCCACACTCACCCTTCCGGGCTCGATCGCCAGCCCGAGCACGCCCCATCCAGAATCGTTGATCTCGACCGGCACAGGCGGCCGACCTCGGCCGTACGCCGGCTTCGACTCGTTCTGCTTCAGCATCCCGCGGTCGATCAACGCCGACACCGTCGCGCTCACCGTGCTCGGCCGAACGCCGACCTGCTCGTGCAGCTCCCATCGGCTCAGCGGACCGTCGCAATACAATAAACGCAACAATCGGCTTTCAAGCGGGCCGGGCAACGTCGCCATGGGATCTCCTGTTGACATACCTTCATCATAACACCATCAACCCGTCTGCAACCTCGTGCAAAGGGGTGATCCATCCCCCTCCGACCCATCAGTCGGCCGACGAAAGGTACGCTTCCATCTGCACGCGCGGCTGCAGCTCGCCCGTCAACGGTGCGTGGCCGCGAAGAAACTCGATCGCCGCATCACGTACCACCGGATTCTCTGGATCATCATCGACAATTTCGACACCTTCCTTGTCCAGGACGTAATCCTGGATCACGTGTGCCGCCGCGACAACGGTATACATCTGCCCATCGTCCAACGCCGTGCCTCCCACGCGTATGTCGTCATCATGCACCTCCATGCCCGACAGATGCAGCGGAAACGACTCGCCATCGAATGCCTGCTCCACCATCGTCCGCAGGTTTCGCCCAGGCGTTCGTACGACGATCATATGCTGCCGGGTATAAGCACCCATGATCCGATACAGATCGCGCGTCAGCACCGGCCCAGCCTCCAGCCCCGCCGCCCGGAACTGCGTCGAATGGAACAGCCCCACATCCGCATCCGCCCACGCCCGTACCGCGTCCGCCAGCAGGTTGCCAAGCGGCGTCTCCCGATCCGGCGCACCTTCGCCAGTGATTGGCGATGTCGCCGTCGTCAACGCTTCGTCCAGCGTCGGCCGGGCCCGTTCAACGTAAGTCTCATACGCCGCCACAACCGCCGGGTCGTCCGCGGTGTCTTCCGTTACGGCAATCAACTGATGGTCGGGAAAGCTGTAATCCTCCCAGCCCGTCGGCTTGTCCACACCGCCATGGCCCCACCACTGCTCGTCTCGACCGTTGATCGACACGACACCCTCACCCGGCTTCACCAGCATGTCCACTCGGCCAAGATGAAACGCATGCGGCCCGGGATGCAGAATCAACGTGTCATTCACATACCAGGGCTCCTGAATCGTCCGATGCGTATGCCCTCCCAGAATCGCATCGATCCCGGACACCGCCTCCGCGATCTCCTGATCAAACCGATGCCCCATGTGACTGACCAGCAGTACCACGTCCGCCTCGTCGCGCAGCTTCTCCACCATCTTCCGAGCCGTCTCGACATGTTCGAGAATCTCAATGCCCTCAAGCGTGCGTGGATACTGATAGACCGCAGTGAAATGCGTATTGAGCCCAAACGCCGCGATCTTCACACCGCCCCGCTCAAACCAGACCACGTCTTCCATGTCGTACCACGCTTCGCCGGTTTCTTCGTCGACGAAGTTCGTGCCGAGCATGGGGAATTCAAGTTGGTCTATAAACCGTTTCAGCGTTTCCTGCCCGAAGTCGAATTCATGATTGCCTAATACGGTGATATCGAACTCCAGCGCATTCATCGCGTCCGCAATAGGCAGTCCGCCGAACATGTACTGCTCCGGCGAGCCGTTGATCACATCACCGCCATCGGTCAGCAACGTGTACGGCATCTGTTCCCGCACCTCGTGTACGAGCGTGCCAAGCTTTGCTAGTCCCTGCGGTTCGTCCGGGAAATAGATTCGCCCATGCAGATCGCAGACGTGGAGGATGGTGAGCACCACCTGTTCCGAATCATCGTGATCCTGGTCCGCCACAACCGGTCCAGTCCCGAGAAGCATCAAGCAAAGCATAAGGCCCGCCGTTGTGAATCGCTGTGTCAATACCATGGATGTCTCACCTTGATCAAATGATTACCATCGTCAGAATATCACCGCATCAATCCTGCAATCCGCGCACATCGTAAAGAGCGTAATTGTCGCCGTCGCCCCATATCTCTTCGCCGGACTGCCGTTCTGCATGACCGTCGAAGAACAGAATGTTTGCGCCACGCTGGTGCGGGTATCGCTGGTACAGCGCCCCCCCCGCCTGGGAACGCGTCTGGTCACCGTAGACGTCCCACCCATCAACCGGGTTGACATGAACGGCGCTATAGACTGTGAAAAACTCGTTCGCCTCAGTCAATTGCAAACGACGTGAAGGACTCCTGATTTCACCTTCGTGGTGAATACGCCACCCGTTCCATCCCACACCGGGGAGCGAATCGCTATTCATGGCGTACATGAAGTTGATCGCGTTGTTCAACTGAATCGCAGCGTGGGCATCAGGGCAATGCAATGTCCAGTTACGCTGCCACGCACCAACTTCGCTTTCCCAGCCGCTCGGCGGAGAGGACATTCCAAGCGATTCGCGTACCGAGGGAATGTTAAAGTACGTGTAATAAGTGTAACCGACCCCGGATCGCCAGTTTGGATTCGTGTTATTGGGTGAGCGTACGGGAATCTGGTAACCATCATGGTCGGTCGCGTAGATCGCGTTCGCGATGCCAATTTGTCGAACGGTACTCATGCACTGAACCGCACGAGCCGTACCGCGAGCCGCCCCCAATGCCGGCAGCAAAATTGATATAAGAAGAGCAATAATGCTAATGACGACTAAAAGCTCGATGAGCGTGAAGCCCGCATGGCTTGTTCGAGCGATCGTTGCATTCGTTTCTCGTGTCATTGTGATATTCCATTTCGCCAGAGGTCCGATCCGCCACAATAGGCGAACGTAGTCAGAAAGATGACGCCTTCCCCGGCCATATCCATCCTGATGTAGGCACTTGTTCATTGATCTTGCCGTTGGTGACACCATGCGTCGAAAGGCTGTTCGGCGGATTTTGTTGAAGATCCAGGCATTCGAACTCGCACCTGAAACAGAGCACGCTACAACTTCCTTTCAAATTACCGCACGCCGCAGATTGGATCAAGAGAAAAACGACTAATTTTTCACTGGACGTGAATTATTTGGAGGGCGACCTCTTACTCATGGCCGCGAACCCGCGGTAACGACGTATAGACTTGTTGGTTAATGGTTTACTGTCGATGATATCGTCGTTTCGGAACCTGATAATGATGGATTTAAACTCGCGGCGAGTTCGTGTGTGGCCGTATTAACGTATTCTTGACAACAAATCTTTCCGTCATTCCTTCAATCCCGTCCCGGTAACGCTCTGAACGAAATAGCGCTGCGCTGCGAAGAAAATTGCCAAACATGGCAGCATGGTCAGAAAACTCGCCGCCATCAATTCGTTCGCATTGCGCACGCCGTATTCGCTGTTGAAGCTATTCAGCGCGAGCGCAAGCGTCTCCTTCTCAGGCGAGTTGAGGTAGATCAATGGGCTGAGGAAGTCGTTCCATGTCTGCATGAACGTGTAAATCGCCACGATGGCGATCACCGGCTGCGACAGCGGCAGCATGATCCGCCAATAGATCGTCCAATGCGACGCACCATCGATCCGCGCCGCTTCGAGCAGGCCCTCGGGAATCTGCGCAAAGAACTGACGGAACATGAAAATGAAAAACGGTTGCCCCAGCATCGCCGGGA